>NZ_JAMYQY010000030.1:0-61908 GCF_040321125.1 Mesorhizobium sp. M0518 | reverse complement strand
ATCCTCCCAAAAACACGGGGGCGATCATGCCCCCGTGTCGTCAAAAAGCTACCAGCCAAATATCCTGTCAGAACACTGAAGGTGCCTAAGTGAACTGCATTACCCTTCGCGGGGCTGTTTTGCGTCTGCCGCAGGGCGCGGCCAAGCCCGCCACGCAACGATCAAGCCCGGCCGGCGCTCCGGCCCATTTCCATTCCTGCTATGTTGCACTGCGACAAAATTGTTTTATGTTGCACTGCGATAAAATTGTTGCATTGCGATATCGGCCTGCCCGGCCGACGTTGCGCAGGGGCTGGGCCTTGCACGAAGGAGCCGTCGTGGCAGCATCGTTCCGGTCGGACATACAAGGATTGCGCGCGCTCGCTGTCGGCGGTGTCGTCGCCTACCATTTCGGCCTCACCGCGCTCCCCGGCGGCTTTGCCGGCGTCGACATCTTCTTCGTCATCTCGGGCTGGCTGATAACAACCCACCTCATGCAGGAGATCGGCGAGACCGGCCGGCTCGACCTTTGGCGCTTCTATGCCAGGCGCGCGCGGCGGCTTCTGCCGGCAGCTTTGTTCGTCATCCTGGTTACGCTGGCCGCCGGCTACTTCATCCTGGCGCCGCAGGAGCAGGCGCTCTATTCGCGCGGCGCCATGTTCGCCTCCGCCTATGCCATCAATCTCTGGCTGCTGCGCTGGTCGTTCGACTATTTCGCCGCCGACGCCACCAGCAATCCCTTCATCCACTTCTGGTCGTTGTCGGTGGAGGAGCAGTTCTATCTGGCCTGGCCGGCGCTGCTTCTGCTGGCCGCCTGGCTGCGGCCGGGCCGGCGAACGGCCGCAGCCGTGATCGGCGTTGCCGGCCTTGCCTCCTTCGCCGCCTGCCAGTGGCTGACCAGCGCGGCGCCGGCCTGGGCCTTCTATTTTTCGCCGCTGCGCGCCTGGGAGTTCGCCGCCGGCGGCCTTGCGACGCTGGTCCCCATGGCTTTGCTGCAGCACCGCATCTGGCTGCGGGCAGCACTTGGCTGGCTCGGCCTGGCGCTGATCGCGACCGCCTATCTCCTGTTGAGCGAAGACCTGCCCTTCCCCGGCTGGTACGCGTTGCTGCCGGTGGCGGGCACCGTTCTGGTGCTGCTGAGCGGCGTTGGCGGGCCGCAGACCAATAGACGGACCGGCTGGCAAGCCCTTGGCCCGGCTACCGCTTTGTCCCTGCCTCCCTTGCAATGGATCGGCACGCTCTCCTATTCGCTCTATCTCTGGCATTGGCCGGTCATCGTCTATGCCGGGATGCTGGCGCCGGACCTTTCCGTGCCGCAGCGCCTTGGCTGTGGCGTGCTGGCGCTCGCGCTGTCGGTGCTCACCTATCATTTGATCGAAGACCCGGCGCGGCGCGGCGCCTGGATGGCGGTGGGCGCCCGCGCCTTTCCCAGGGTCATTCCAGACGCAAAACCGCTTCGCGCTTTTCCCGGCCTTGTGCTGGTTCCCGCTCTGATGCTGACCGGCACCGGCGTGGCGGTCGCCTATGCCAACGCGCATCTGGCCACGCGCAATATCGGCCCCGAGCAGCGCGGCATCGAGCAGGCGGTCGAAAGACCTTCCATCGCGCGGGCCGTCGACAAGAACTGCCTGGCCGACTTCCAAACGGTGACGCCGAAACCCTGCATGTTCGGCCCGGCCGATGCCACCCGCACCATCGTGCTGTTCGGCGATTCGCACGCCGACCAGTGGTCGACGCCGCTGATCGAGGCGGCCAAGCGCAACGACACAAAGGTCATCACCTATCTTAAATCATCGTGCCGCGCCTCGCGGCTCTCCACCTTCAACACGGTGCTGAAGCGCGACTACACCGAATGCGACGCCTGGCGCGAGCAGGCCATATCAGAGATCATCCGCCGCAAGCCGCGCCTGGTGGTGATCTCCGAATTTTCCATCGGCAATCTGACCCGCGACCTGCCCGCCGCCGAACGCACCGCCGAAGTAGCGCGCTGGCAGGCCGGCCTGCGCTCGACCTTGCAGGCCTTCAGCCGGGCCGGTGTCGAGACGGCTGTTATCCGCGACACGCCGATTAACGCCAGCTTCGCCGGCTCCTGCGTGGCGCGCACCCTGTGGTGGCGCGAAGCCCCCTCGCCGCACTGCGATACGCCAAGGGCGGACGCCGCCAACGACAGCACCGCCGCCGCCGAGCGCGCCGTGGTGACCAGCGTACCCGACACCCGCTACATCGACCTCACCAACCAATTCTGCGGCCCGACCACCTGCCACGTCGTCATATCAGGCAAGCTGGCGTTTCGTGACAGGCACCATCTGGCGACGGGCTTTGCCGAGACACTGGCGGGGCCATTGGAGAGGGTCTTGTTTTAGAGGTTCCCTTCTCCCCGTCTATACGAGGAGAAGGTGCCGGCAGGCGGATGAGGGGCGGCGCGGCGCGGCAAATCAATGCGCCCCCGCGAACAGCTCGCGATGATGAGCCAGAAACGCCGGATGTGGCATCAACCGCGCATCCTTGGGCCAATGCAAACCCTGGGATTCCGGACGGAAGAGATTTCTCAATTCGCTCGGCACCCGGTTGTGCGCGACCAGCAGTCGATGGTTTTCGTCTATCGAAATCAGATGCCGATCGAACAGCCAATGCACGGTGGCCGATAGCGCGATGCCGTTCCGGACAACATCCGGCCCGCCGACCGCGACAGGTTTGATATGAGCGGCCTGAACCTCGGCCCTGCCGCCACCATTGATAATGCGCAAGCCGGTGACTGCGCATTTATCCTCATAAGCACGGCAGACTTCCAACCGGAAGGTGGCGTCGCGGATTTTGCGGTTCAGCAAGATCTGTTCGACCCGACGATCGACCGTCTCGGCAAAACCGGGCTGTCCGGCAAAACCAGGCTGGATCGGCCATGGAACATCCAGCGGCAGCATGTCGGGGCTGAGCCTTCTGGCGTTGGCAGGGTCAAGTGTCTCATTCAAACCAGCCAGCACGATGTTGTCGAAATCCTCACTCAGGATCGGGCGCATCGACTTGCCCTGCACGGCTTGGCCGACGTGGCTGGGGTCGAGAACCTCGCGCAACAGCGCCTCCGCGTAGCGGCCATCCTTAACGAAAGGCACCGGTGTAGGAAATTCGAGATAGTCCGTCACATGGGCATAGTAACGGTCGGATCGGTCAGGATCCGGCAAGACATCTGTTACACGCGCATAGGCGATATACGCACGACGGCCGCCATTGCGCTGCGGTTCGCGAAACAGCACCCAGTCGCCAATGGCGTTCCGGGCAGCGTCCAGATAATTGCTGCGAGCGGGGAATTGATAGCGGCGGGTGATGTCATCGTCGTAGCCAGAACCCGGCTTCACATCGAAAACGGCTTTCACGATTCTATTCCTGGGAATGCAAACGCCTAGGCTAGCGATGTTTTACGCATCGTGCGAGCCATCCGTTGCACCATCTCACCATCTCACCACCTCACCACCTCACCTCCTCATCATCATCCCGTAATGCACCGCCAGCAGATCCAGCCCCACCTTCAGCAGCTTTGTCACCACATTCCGGCCCTCGCCGGTCTGCTCGGACAGGCGCTTGAGGGAACCGTCAGCGCAGCAGACTTGTCGCACCACGGCGGCCACCTCCCAATGGCCTAGCGCTCTTGTGGCGGCGGCATAGGCCCTGCCGGCGTCGAGAACGCTGTCGGCGATGCCGCCGCCCTCGCGGCCGCCGTCGACGCGCTCGGTCCAGCGCATCGGCTTGACATCAGCCTGCTGGCTGCAGCGGAAATCCTCGCGGTAGCGCAGGCCTGCCTCGCGCTGCTGGCGCGACAGCGAGGTGATGCCGATAAGCGCATCGATGGCGCGCACCCGCACGATGCCGCCGGCGGCGGCGTGGCCGTCATTCGACACCTCGTAGACACGAGCAGCCTCCAGCGTTCCCGCCGCCAGCCGCTTGCGGCCGAAGGCGTCATCCCTGAGCGCGAAATCATGGCCGATCTGGCGGCGTATGCGCACCTGCTCGGCCTCACCCTTCGGCAATTTCGGCGCCTGCGGTTTTGCGGATTTGGTCTTTTTGCTCATGGAAGGCTCCTGGTTGGCTTGGGATGATGGAGGACGGCAAGGCGGCGATCCTTCGCGCTGTTGGGCATCTCCCCACATGGTCGGCAGGGCGGAGAGGGCCGCCGTTCGGTTGGCCTTCGTTGAACCGGAGGTCGTCGCCTCTTCGCCGCTGCGCCACCATCCTTGCCGCCCGGCATCCAGGCTGATGGAACCGGCGCGAGCTTTCGACGTTATGTCGCGTCCACGCCAAGGGGAGGTTCGCCGATGACAGCCTTCATGCCGGTTACCGTGCGCTTTTGCGACAACAAAACCATGCTGGTCAGTTCGGTGGCCGGCGCAGCCGAGGCACTGCGCCACCAATGGCCCGACAAGACAGCACCTGGTTATCTCGAGGCGACGCGGCTGGTTACGCTCGCCGTCGACGGCACCTGCTGCCAGCGCATCGCATTCGACGCCTTCACCAGGGCGGCCAAGCAACAGAACATACTGGTGGCCAGGCCCAAAAGCCGCGCCCATGACTGGCTGGACGCGGTGGCTAGTCCATGAGGATCGCCAGCCAGCCGAAAAATTGATGCAACCGCCCGCCAGCGGGGCGCGTTTAAGGATGCGGTAGACAGAGCCGCGCGCAAAGCGAAGGTGAACGCGGTGGGTACGATGAAAACCGGAGTGCCGCTCAAAGTGCGGGTGGAGGATGAGGTCGAAGAGATCGACAGCGTCAGCGAAGCCGCCGATTTTCTGCAGCGCTGGCCGCTGGAGCGACGCGGCCATGTCTACCGCAGCGCGCTTAACGCCTGCAGCGCGGCGATCGCCGCGCAGATTTCCGAAGCCGACGCCATGAAGGTGTTTACCGGCTTTGCCCGGGTGACCGGCATATTGATCGCCGAAGGCAACCCGGCGATGGCGATGGACGCAAGGAGCATGCAGAGCCGCACGCCCAAGCAGGGCCGGCAAATGCCGAAGTAAGGTTCTGGCGATTTTGCTCCGGGCTTGATTCATCTCAGATCCTCCACCTTTGTGCGGCGAGGCAGCCCCCTCACCCAGCCTCCGCTTCGCTCGGCTGACCATTTTGGGGCGAGCCACGTGTCTCGTCCGTCCTTCGGACCCCCGAGGGGAGAGGAGACTTGCACCGTCGGGTGCCCTCTCTTCTCCCCCACGGGGAGAAGGTGGCCGCGAAGCGGCCGGATGAGGCTGGCGCAGCAATGGGAGAGCGTGCTCATCCCGCCACAAATACGCGGCGCTGGAAGCGCGCCTGATGGTAGGTGCAATAGCTTTTCAGCGGCGTGGTGCGCATGCCGCAGCACAGCATGTCGGCGCCCGGCCGGCTGCCGGGCGCATCGTTTTCAGAATCCTCCTCCACCGTCAGATCCAGCGGCGCGCGGCAGCGTGAAAACAGGCAATCGATGAAGCGCATCGCCACGCCATGCGGCTGCCGGCCGATGGCCGCGCGCGGCGGCGCCGGCACCTCCAGGCGATAGGCTACGCCGTCGGCGATCAGCACGCCCGCCTCGCGCACGAACGAATGGGCGCGCCTGGGCCGGGCCACTTCACGCGCATGGATATCCTTGGCGGCAAGCACGCCATGCATCTTGCCGACGGCAGGCGTCGCATTCGCCGACATGCCATCGGCCCGCTTGCTTCCAGCGCGCTTGCCCCCGGCCTGTCTGGCTCGCGGCGGCGGCCCCTTGCCATTGGCAAAGCCGATCGCGCCCAGCATGGCGTTACGATGCACGATGCCGATGATGGCGTCGCGCGACACCGGACTGCCACGCAGCGCGGTGAACGCGACTGCAATCCTGGAGGCTGAAAGCCCGTCCTTCAGCCAGCGGCCGATCTCGTGCAATTCCGCGTCGCTATAGCTTGCCATATACCAGCTCCATCCAAAGTTCGGCCGCGCGCCGTCGGGCAGCGTCAAGGTTCGACCCGGTGGCCGGGCCGCAGTCAGGTTGTTTTTCAAGAGCCGGCTGTCAGCCGGCCAGCCTCAGCCGGATTGGGCCGATTTCCCGCCGGCAAGGTGCAAAAGCCGCGCCTCGGCCGTGTTTCTGTCCAGGGCGGAAACCGCCCTGCCCGTTAGCCTGTCCAACAGGATGACGGTGCCGTCCTCGGTGCGGATGCAGGATCGGCCAGCCGAAAAAACAGCGCCGGCGCCATGCCGGCCGAATTGGGGACCGGAGCCGCTGGGAGCGGCGGCTCCGGCCGTTCCGGTCGCCGGAAACAGGCGGACCGGACCCGAGGCTGGTGCAGTCAAGCACTGAGCCTCGGGCTTCACCCCGGCCGGGGAGGAGGACGGCCGGGGCGGAAGGGAATGGGCGGCGGTTATGACCGCCGGATGCGCCTCGCGTGAGGCCGGCGACTCGGCGCCATCAAAGCTGGACAGGTTTTGCATGACCGGATATAAGCATAACTCGAAAATACATGCAAGCCATTCTTTCATAGACGAGAGCCGCTTTCATCGCTCACATGGGCGCCATGGCAAAAACGGAACTGTCGATCAAGGTCGGGGCGGCGATCCGCAAGGCGCGCAAGCAGCGCGGCCTGGTCATGCGCCACATTGCGGAGCACAACGACACCGATGTCGCCGCCGTCGGCAACTGGGAAACCGGCCGCAATCTGCCCAAGACCGAGAACCTCCTGAAGACCGCCGCCTTCCTGCGCGTCGACCCGGTGGCGCTGGGCCAAGGGCAGGTCGTGTTTCTCGACGATGCCGGACCGGTCGCCGACGCGGAGATCGTCACCGATGCCGGTCCGCTGCCCGCCGGTTCGATGGATATCGAGGTGCTAGGCGCGGCCGTCGGCGGCGACGATGGCGATTTCACCTTCAACGGCGAGCCGGCAGGCTACGTCCAGCGCCCGCCGGGCGTGCGCAACCTGCCGAAGGTGTTCGCCCTGCACGTGCTCTCGGATTCCATGGTGCCGCGTTACGAGCCCGGCGACCTGATCTATTGCGGCGGCCGCGACGCGGTGCCCGGCGACCACGTGGTGATCGAGACCTTCCCCGAAGAAAACGAGCGCAACGGCAAGGCCTTCATCAAGAAGCTGGTCAAACGCACGGCGGGCGAGTTGGTGGTCGAGCAATACAATCCGCCGAAGACGCTGACCTTCAACCGCTACGCCATCAAACATGTCTGGCGCGTGATTTCGCTGAAGGAATTGCTGGGGTATTGAGGAGCGCTTCTTGCCTTCTCCCCTTGCGGGGGTGAAAGGCGGTCCGCACAGCGGACGAAAAGCCAATTGCTTGGCTTTTCGAGCCTTGAACGCCCTGAGCTTGCGAAGGGCCGGGTAGCGCAGGATCCACCTGCCGGGTCCCCGCTGCTTCGCAGCGCCCCGGCGTTCGCTGGCCTTTGATCGTGCCACTGGCACGATCAATTCGCTTACGCGAACCGGCCGTTCACCCTTTCGACAAGACTCAAGCCCGCCGCGCTCCCTCCAGCGGCACCTCGCGATCGCTCAGCATCTGCGCTTCGCTACGCACGCGCTGGCGCTCGTCGATGAAGGCCGCCTGGATCGTAACGGTCGCCCCCGGCAGTCCGTCGGCACGGCAGGCCGAGCAGACGATGCGGCCCGACAGAGCGGCAAGCGGCGTGTTCCTCGTCACGCCGAACCGCTTCAACTGATCGGGCCGCCACCAACGGTTGCGGCCGCAATCCGCGCACTCGACCGAGATCGAGGCGACATGCGCCATTGTTGGTTCCCTGCCCGGCAATGCCATCGCCCCTGCCTCGTCTTTGTTCCTGATTTGTTCGCATATTCCTGTGTTTTGCGCCCGGAGTCGAGTCGCAGTTTTCAAACTTTCCCAGAAGTTTTTCTTCTAAGGTAATTTGAGTTATGCTTTCACGCTGGATATGCAAATGTGAGTCGGAGCACGAACCCGCCCATTGCATCAAACCCGGGAGCGATAATGGACGCCCTTGCCGCCGATTTTGCCCGTTCCTGCGGTTACGCCGGCGACAGCCTGGCCCTGCTTGAAGCCTTCGAAGCCATCCGCCGCAACGGCATCGCCCACGCCCGTCAGGATCACGTCAGGCGCAAGGCGGTGATCGACGCGTTGAAACCGTCGGAGGCGCTGTTCCTGGCCGCGATTGGCCCGGCCCTCTCGGCGGAGGATGCCATCGAGGACGCCGTCCGCTTCATAGCCTGCTGGCGCAACATACCGCGCTGGCGCCAGGAGCGGCGCCTGCCCGACCTGATCAGGGCCAAGCAACAGCGGCTGGTGGCGCGGTATTTTCGTCGCCATGGCCATCTTCTATGGGCGCGCGAAGCAGCGTGAGGCTGGACCAGCCATTTGCGGGTTCCATCAGCAATTTTTTCTTTCTAGACTGCGCAGGGGTGGCTGATCGTCGACGTGCATAGTTTGGAATGTTCAAGACTGCCCGCTTAAAATTTCAAACCTGGATAACGGCCGGCGCGGGAACCATCGCCGCCCTGTTCGTCGCCGGCCTGATGGGCGCGTTCGGCGCCCTGCCCCCCCACGCCCCGCCGCAATTGCCGCCCGATGCCGGCATCGATGCCGGGCGTTGGCATCTCAAGCCGGTGCGTGCATATGTCAGCCGCGCCAAGGTCTATGGCGTGCCGCTGAAACCAGGCCAGAAGGCGCTGGTGCTGGAGGTCGACCTGACCAATCGCACGGCGCAATCCGACAAGGCCTATTTCAATGTCTTCACGCCGGACGGACTCGCTCTGCTCGACGGCCTGCCGATGATCGCGCTGACCCGTGATTCGACTCTGACGCCGGAACTGCATCCCGGCATGACCGAACGCATGGCCTATGTCTGGCCGCTTGCCGGCGACGCCATCGTGCCGGCAAATCTCAGCTTCGGCATCATCGCCGAGATCTTCAAGCCGCGCGACAACCTTTACGGGACGCCCGGCTGGTTCAATCCCACTCGGCTCGGCACCGTCACCTTGCCCGTCGTCGACCTGCCCGTGGCAGACTCACGGAAAGGCGGCTCATGAATATCCGGGCCATCGGCAATCTCCTGATCCTCGCCACCACCGTGGCGCTGAGCTACGGCATGCAGGTGTCGAAGCCGCATTATGCCGAGCTCACCGCACCGATCCCGGTCGACGGCGCCGTCCACGACACGGTGCGGGCGCGCAGCTTCGCTGTCCGCCTCGACAGAGTGGTCTTTGCCCGCACGCTGAAGAGCGACCAGTTCGGCCAGGAGAAGCTTTTGACGACCAGCGGCCTGTGGGCGGTGGTGACGACCAGTCTCACCGCCACCAGCACCTCCACCACGGTCGCCGACGGCACCTGGCAAGGCCCGACCGGCCTGCGCTACCACCAGAGCGAACGGCTGGGCTACCGCCAGGACATGCCGCCGCATTCCATTGATCCGGGGTTGGAAAGACGCGGCCTGTTCATCTTCGAGATGCCGCCCGACCAGATCCCCGGCGCCAGCCTGCTGGTCGCCGCGCGCCGGTTCGGCCCGCTCGACGCCCAGGCCCGCATCAGCCTCGACGCGGTGCCGACCGGCGCCGATGGCCAGCCAGCGGATGTCTTGCCGCAATACGATCTTGATGCGCGACTGTAGGAAGGGGCGCAAGCCTAACTGCCCATGACCTGGCGCAGCAATGCAATCACTTCCGCAACAGAAGGACCTTCGACAGGGGGTGGATCGGCCCGCTCACAAAATTCCCTCCAAATAAACAGCGTGAGTTCCGCGCCATCGGTGCCCGGTTCGCTTGACGCATCAGTGAACTGTTCAAGGGATCGATATCGATGGTCGGACCAGAAGAGCCGTTCGACCCAGTCATAGACAGGTATCAGGTGAAAATGGAACGAATGACCCGGAGAATGGCCGTAGCGACTGATGTAGAGCCGGTTAGGCCGCAGCCGCGACGTCAATGCCTTCTGAGCTTCCGCAAGCAATGGGCCCAATTCGGCCAGAGCCGCTTGCGGCAGTTCCAAGAGGTTGTTGGTCGGCAGCTTGGAACCAAGCACCAGGTACCCGGGCAGAGCAGAGTCAGTCCGGTGGCTCAGGAGCCAGAAATCCGTCGCGGAAATCTGAAACGGTTCGGGACTCTGCAAATTTTGTTCTCCGATGCAGGGAGCTCAATCGTTTCAGAGTAACCCAGCTTGAACCCAAAGCAATTCCGCAGCGCAGTTTGCGCTCGAAACTCTCAACACTGAGCAAGACCAAGGCAAAGGCATGACCGCAGTTTCGACCGATCTCGAACCAGCCGCCGACGAAGGCCGAGAGACCGAGAAAAAATGGCGCCGGCGCGGTCTTGCCGCGCTCGCTATCCTGCTGCCGCTGACGCTGGCCGAGACCAGCTATGACAGCGTCCGTGAATGGCTGCACGGCGACGACCTCATCGCCAGGGATGTCGAGTTCGGCCAGTCCGTGCCATTCGGCGGCAGCGAGTGGCGGCTGGCCGATCTGCGCGGCGGCAAGGCCGGCCGCTTGCCCGACCACGCCTTCGCCGTCATCGCCACCTTTGCGGTAACGGTTGGCGACCCCGATCTGCAAAAACAGTGGCTGGGCTGCAAGGTGATACTGACCGACGCCGCCGGGCGCCGCTGGCTGTCCGACTTCATCTCCGGCGTCGGCCTGCCGGACGGCGTGATGAACTGCACCTCGGCGATCTTCTCCGGCGCCAAGAAGGGCGAAATCATCACCGTGGGCGAAACCTTCATCGTGCCCGAGGACGCCATCAAGACCATCCGCCCGGCTGTCGGATTGGGCAGCGAGCGGCCGTGGTTCCTGCGCTTTCAGAGGCCGCCGAAGTGAGCGTCCTTCTCCCCGTAAACGGAGAGAATTCACTTCCCCGCCCGCTTCGCCATCGAAAACGCTGTCTCCAGCACGGCGGCGAGAAAGCATATGCGCAGCGGCTCGATCAGGATGCCGGTGGAGGAATCCTGGAACGGGCTGCCGAACAGCAGCGTCACGCCATGCGAAAAAATCTGCCAGACGTCGAGCTCGTGCGGACCGATCAGCCGCGTCGTGCCCAGCCATAGCCAGGCAGCGCCCCAGTCGAGCAAGCGGTAGCCGACGACCAGCGTGCACAAAAGCACCAGACTGGAGCTGACTGTCAGCCGAACCCCGTTGGCGATCGGCAGATAGCGCGAGCGGTAACCGGCGATGAAATGCTCGACGAAATCACGCAGGAATTTCGGCAGGCCGACATAGCGCCGGCCGGCGCGCTCCAGCCGGCCGTGCACGCGCATCAGGGCGGCATCGTCGCGCACGTCATAGCCATAGATCAGCGCCGCCATCACCAGCCAGATCAGCGGCAGCAACATGAAGAAGAACAGGTTGACGGCAACCGTCGATGGCGCGATCGACTCGACCGGCACCATGGGGGCGGCCGAGGCCATCGGCACCGGGTTCGCCAGCCCGTCCACTGAGGCCTGCAGGGCCGACCAGAAATTGCGGCTCATCAGCCATTGCAGCGCCGAGTCCTTCCAGCGGCTGATCACATAGAGGCCAACGAAGATCCAGTTGGTCTCGCAGATCACCACGACGATCTGCCAGAACGAGGCGGCTTTCGTTTTCGTCTGCATGAATTTGGCCAGCCGGTGGATCAGCCAGGACACCGCCACCGAGACCAGCAGCCAGCGCGAATCGAGCACGTCGAGCACATTGGCGCTCTGGCCGAAATCGGCCTGGTCGAGCGTGGCGCGCGAATATTGGCGAACGATGTCGCCCAGAAATCCCCAGGCCGCGTAATAGGCGAAGAACGGCAGCAGCGCGATGGTGATCATCCGCACCAGCCGCGAGCCGCGCCGGTCCACAGCACCCGGCTCCTTGACGGCTTGCGCCTCGGTGGTTGCGGCCTTGTCCGCGCTGCGCTGCGCGGCCAGCACATGCGGCAGGCCGGGGCGCAACACATGGAACATCGCCACCGTCACCACCAGCTGCGCCAGCGCCACCAGCGTCAGCATCGCCAGCCCGGCGAAGTGATTGGCCAGCGCCACCTTCGCCGCGAGCTGCATGAGGAGATCGCCGACCAGCACGCCGGCCAGCACGAGTGCCACGAGTTGCGGCCAGAACCGCCGCAGCAGCGAAAAACTCAAGGTGATCGGTCTGATGATATCGGCAAACATGAGGTTCTCTCACGATGCCACCCGCCCCAGGTCTTTCTAGCAAAGCATGCTTGTTTTGCAAGAATGGGGGTCCCTAGCAAGCGCAGGTGCGAGGCACCCCCCTCTGTCCTACCGGACATCTCCCCCGCAAGGGGGGAGATTGGACGTCATGACTGCTTTCGCCAATTTTCAACGTTGAAGAGAAAGCGGCGAGGACGAAGCTGCCAATCTCCCCCCTTGCGGGGGAGATGTCCGGCAGGACAGAGGGGGGTGCCTGGGCGCCAACCGCTCCTCCCCCTTTGCTCCTCACCTTCTCACCCGCGATTTCAGCCACCGGTCGAACGCCACCGCCAGGATCAGGATGAGCCCGATGACGATGCTTTGCGTGTAGGACGAGACGTTGTTGAACTGCAGCCCGTTTTGCAGCACGCCGATGAGCGCGGCGCCCACCACCGTGCCGCCGACAGAGCCGATGCCGCCGAACAGCGAGGTGCCGCCGATGACGACGGCCGAGATGACCGTCAGCTCGTAGCCAATACCGGCGACTGCTTCGGAGGAGTTCAGCCGCGCCGACAGCACGAAGGCGGCAAGCCCGGCAAAAAAGCCGACGATGACATAGACCGAGATCAGGATGCGGTCGACGCGCAGGCCCGACAGCCTTGCCGCCTCGGCATTGCCGCCGACGGCATAGACGGCTCGGCCGTAGCGCGTGTAGCGCAGCACGATGTGGCACAGGATGGCGGCCGCGGCGAAGATCAGCGCCGGCACCGGCACGGGGCCGATCAGCCCGGTTCCGAACCAGCGCATCGAGGCGTCGAAGCCCGAGATCGGGCCGCCGTTTGAGATGGTCAGCGTCAGCCCGCGAAACACCGTCAGCCCGCCCAGCGTGACGACGAAGGGCGGCACTTTTAGCCGGGTGATGACAAGCCCTTGCACCCCGCCGGCAGCAGCGCCCACAACGACGGCGGCCAAGAGTGCTGCGAACCAGCCGAACCCTTGCGTGCCGCTCGTCGACAGCGACAGCGTGTTGGCGGAGCCGCCCTTGGCGACCACGGCGGCGACCATACCGCAGAAGGCGAGCAGCGAACCGACCGACAGGTCGATGCCGGCGGTGAGGATGACGAAGGTCATGCCGAGCGCAATCAGCCCGGTGATCGAGATCTGCCTTGTGATGTTGAACAAATTGATCGGGTCCATGAAGCTCGGCTTCAGCACCGTGAAGACGATGATCAGCGCCACCAAGAACAGCAGCGGCCCGAAGCTCATCAAAAGCCGCGCGAAGTTGACACCGCCGCGCTGATCCTGTTCCCCCGCCACGCTCATAGTATCTCCTTGCGGTCGAGTGCCATCAGTTCCATCAGTCTTTCCTCGTTTGCCTCGACGCCCGGCATCTGGCCGGTGATGCGTCCCCGGCGCATGGTGACGATGCGGTCCGACACCGCAAGCACCTCGGGCAGCTCGGACGAAATCATCATCACCGCAATGCCGCGCGCCGCAAGCTGCACCAGGATCTGGTGCACCTCTGTCTTGGCGCCGACATCGACGCCGCGAGTCGGCTCGTCGACGATCAGCACTTTCGGATCGCGCGCCAGCCAGCGCGCCAGGATCACCTTCTGCTGGTTGCCGCCCGACAGGCCTTCGATCGCCTGCTCGGCCGAAGCCATGCGGATCGACAGCATCTTGCGAAACCCGGACAGCGCATCGCGCTCGCGCCGCTCGGCCATGAAGCCGAAACCGTTGCTGAAGCTGCCCAGCGAAGCGATGGAGAAATTCGGCAGGATGCCCAGCGCGGCAAAGATCGCCTGGTGCTTGCGGTCCTCCGGTAGCAGGCCGATGCCGAGCGCAATGGCGTCCGCGGGTGATGCCGGGGCGATCGGCTTCCCGTCGAGCGTGATGGTGCCGGCCGCGATGCGGTCGGCGCCGAAGATGGCGCGCGCCAGTTCCGTGCGGCCGGACCCCACAAGCCCGGCGACGCCGAGGATTTCACCGGCCTTGAGGTCGATGTCGACGCCGTCGAGCACGATGGCGTGGGGCGCCTCGGGGTCGCGAACGGTGCGCAGGCCGCGCACCGACAGCACGATATCGCCGGCCACCGCGCGCTGCGCCGGCCGGGCGTAGAGCTCGGACGCCGCGCGGCCGACCATCTTCTCGATGATTTTGGGCAGCGCGATCGGTCCGCCCTCGCGGTTAAGATGCCCGGCCAGCCGCCCGTCGCGCAGCACCGTCATGCGATCGCATATGGCGGACGCTTCCTCCAGCCGGTGGGTGACGAACATGATGGCGACCTTGTCCTTGCGCAGCCGACCCATGATCGACAGCAGCCGCTGCACCTCGGTCTCGGTCAGCGCCGAGGTCGGCTCGTCCATGATGATCAGCCGGCTTTTCAGCGACAGGGCGCGGGCGATCTCGACCAGCTGCTGTTCGGCCACCGACAGCGCCGACACCGGCGTCATCGGATCGATGGAGAGGCCGACGCGGGCGATGATCGAGCGCGACTCTTGCTCCATGCGCCTCCAACTCACCAGCCCGAGCGGACCGAGCGGCGCGCGGCCGATAAAGATATTCTCCGCCACAGTCAGCGTCGGGATCAGGCTCAGTTCCTGGTAGATGGTGACGATGCCGAGCCGCTTGGCATCCTGCGGGCTGGATGGATGATAATCGGCACCGTCGAAAGTGATGCGGCCGCCCGACGGCGGCATGACGCCCGAGAGGATTTTCAAGAGCGTCGACTTGCCGGCGCCGTTTTCGCCCAGCAGGCCGAGGATTTCGCCGGGGCGGATGTCGAGCGAGACATCGCTCAGCGCGGTGACGCCGGCGAAATGCTTGGTGATGCCCTCGACGGCAAGCAGGATGGGCTCGGGCGATGCGGCTTCAGCTGGCGACAATGGTTGCTCCCGGATTGCAGTTCATCACGGCTCCATCAGCGCTTGAACACCCCCCTCTGTCCGGCAGGACAGAGGGGGCGCTGTCCCGCCAGCCTTGCCAAATCGCCCTACTTCGTCTCGCCAATCCTCTCCGCCTTGTCGAGATTGTCCTTGCCGATGACGATCGGCGTCAAAAGCACCAGCTTCTCCTTCGGCTCGGTCTTGTCCTTGGCAAAGGCCACCGCGATGCGCACCGCGGTGCGCGACTGCTCGCCGGGAAACTGCTCGACGGTGCCCGCAAGCTTGCCGTCGCGCACCGCGACCAGCGCTTCCGGCAGTGCATCGAAGCCGTAGATCTTGACGTCGGTGAAGTTGCGAGCGGCGCAGGCCTCCATGGCGCCCAGCGCCATGTCGTCATTGGCGCAGACGATGGCGTCGGGCTTGCCATTGGCGGCAAGGCCGGCCTCGGTCACCGACAGCGCCTCGGCGCGGGCGAAGTTGGCGGTCTGCTCGAAGACGATCTGATACTTGTCCTTCAAGGGATCGAGCACATTGTGCACGCCCTTGTTGCGGTCGATCGCCGGGCCGGCACCGGGCTGGCCCTGCAGATGGAACAGCTTGGCGCCGTTCGGGAACGCCGCCACCACGGCGTTGGCTTCCGCCTCGCCGCCCTTCACATTGTCGGCGCCGACATGCGCGAGGATGCCCTCGACGCCGTCGACGCGGCGGTCGATCGTCACTACGGGAACGCCGGCCTTGACCGCTTCCTCGATGGCCGGCGCCAGCGCATTGACGTCGAGCGGCGAGATGACGATGGCGTTGACCTTCTGCACCAGGGCGGCCTCGATGTCGGCGGTCTGCTTGGTGGCCGAGTTCTGGCCGTCGCTTTCGGTCAGATTGACGCCTTGCGTGGCGGCTTCCGCCTTGATCTCGTTCAGCATGTGCACGAAGAACGGAAAGCCGAGACTGGGCACCGAGCCAAGGATGGTGAGCTTGTCCTGCGCAAACACCGAGGGCGCGGCAACCATCATGGCGCCGAAAGCCGCGGACGACAGCAGGAATTCACGTCTGTTCATGGGATCCTCCTCCACAAGAACGCACGACCCGAAAACCGGATCGGTTTCAGGAAGGATCATGCGTCGGTTCAAAGTGTGGAGCATCCTCCCTGCGCCCGAAAACGCATGCCGCTCCAGCTGGCCGCCGCTGTAAAAAGAGCCTCCCACCGACGCCTGCGCAGGGATGCTAACCCAGCGCCAACCATTTGTGCAACCTCGATATAACAGCGCCGTCCGGCAAAATTATCGGAATTGTCGGATTTTTGGATCGTGGGCTGGCATCTCACTGAGGCGTCTGGCTTCCATTCCCTCGACCCGGCACTACCTTGGATTGACCCGCGAAGCTTTTGTGATTTGGAGAACCCGTATGAAGCTGCAAGTCATCTGCCATATGCTCGCATCACTCGACGGCAGCCTTCATCCAAGCCGCTACACGACAAGTCCGGACGGGACCCAGGCGGATTGGTCGAGCCTCTACGAGCATATCCACAATGATCTCGCGGCTGACGCCTGGATCGTCGGCCGCGTCACCATGGCCGAGATGAGCAAGGCCGGCGCGCATCCGCCGGCCAATGCCGGCAAGGTCGACCGGCCCTATCATTTCGCGCAAAGGAATGCGGGCAGCTATGCCGTGGCGCTTGATGCCTCGGGCAAGCTTCATTTTTCCAAACCCGACATCGGCGGCGACCATGTCGTGGTGCTGCTTGGGCATGATGTCGCCGACAGCCACCTGGCCGAGCTCGCCGCCGACGGCGTATCCTATATCATGTCGGAAGCGGCGGACATCAATCTCGCGGCGATGCTCGAGGTGCTCGGCAGCGAACTCGGCATCCGCCGGTTGCTGCTCGAGGGCGGTGCCGGCATCAACGGTTCCTTCCTTGCGGCCGGGCTCGTCGATGAACTGAGCCTTCTCGTGGCGCCCGCGATCGATGGACGCGCAGCAAACCAGGCCTTCGTCGAGTTTGGCGAGAGCGGCCTGGCGAGCAAGATGCAATTGTCCCTGAAGAGCTGCGAGGCGCTGGCGCATGGGCTCGTCCATCTGCGTTACGCAGTTACTCCTGGATGAGGGCTGACCGCCTCGTACAGAAGGGCCGGCAATCTGACTGATTACCGGCCCCTGTATCGTCAGCTTTAGGCCGATGCTTCAGTCAATCAAGCGGCGTATTGCATGGCATCGAGATCGGCGATCAACGTCGGGCCGGTCGGGTGCCAGCCCAATCGTGCCTGTGTCAGCGCGCTGGAGGCCGGCAGGTCCATGGTGGCGAACATCGCCATCCAGCCGAAATGCTCCGCCGCTCTTTCCGGCGCGATGGAAACGACCGGCAATTTCAGGCCCCGGCCAAGCGCCTCGGCGATGGCCCGCACCTCGACGCCTTCCTCGCCGACCGCGTGATAGCGCGCGCCCGGTTGCCGCTTTTCCACGGCCAGCCGGTAAAGCCGCGCGGCGTCGAGGAGATGGCCCGCGGAGAAGCGGTTGCGGCCTTCGCCGACATAGGCCGAGACGCCTTTTTCACGCGCGATTTCGATGAGCGGCGAGATAAGCCCTTGCTTGACCGGATTGTGGACCTGCGGCAGCCGCACCACCGACACATTGATGCCGGCGTCCAGCAAGGCATTGCCGGCCAGCTCCGAGGCGATGCGCGGATTGGGATGGCCGGGATTGAAGACGTCCTCGATCGCCAGCTCGCCATGCCCGGGGCTGCCCATGCCGACGCCGGAGGTGATCACCAGCGGCCGGTCGGAGCCGGCCAGGGCGGCGCCGAGTGCGGCGATGACGCGCTTGTCCTTTTCGCAATTTTCGGCAAACCGCGAAAAATCGTGGTCGAACGCCGTGTGGATCACAGCCTCCGCCTTGGCCGCGCCGTCGCGCAACCCCTCGGGATCCTCGAGCGTCCCCCGGAGCACTTCGGCGCCCGCGGCGGCCAGCGCCTCGGCGCCGGCGTCGGAGCGGGTCACGCCGACCACCTGGTGGCCCGCCTGGATGAGTTCGGGAACCAGCGCCGAACCGATGAAACCGGTCGCGCCGGTGAGAAAGATACGCATGCAAAATCTCCTGCACTAGTTGCCTGCGTAATATTGCTGGTCTATTATTCTATTAAAGTAGTGATCTTATCATGGTATAATGACTAACAGGATGCCCTCCAATTCCGCCGGCTCGCTGGCAGCGTTCCTCAAAGACCGGCGCACGCGGCTCGATCCGGCTTCCTTCGGCTTTTCGGGCCGCCGACGCACGCCGGGACTGCGCCGGGAAGAGGTCGCCCAACGCGCCAACATCAGCCCGACCTGGTACACATGGCTGGAGCAGGGCCGCGGCGGCGCACCCTCGGCCGATGTCCTCAATCGCATCGCCAAGGGGCTGCTGCTGACCGAGGCGGAGCGCGAACATCTTTTCATGCTCGGGCTGGGGCGCCCGCCCGAGGTCCGCTACAGGGGCGTCGAGGGTGTCAGCCCACGGCTGCAGCGCCTCATCGACACGCTCGATGCCAGCCCCGCCATAGTCAGGACCGCCACCTGGGACGTCGTTGCCTGGAACTGCGCCGCGCGGGTCGTGCTGACCGACTATAGTGCCCTGCCCGAGGGCGAGCGCAACATCCTGCGTTTCATGTTCCTGCGCCCCGCCATCCGCGCCAAGCAGCACGATTGGAAAAACCTGGCCCGTTTCGTGGTCGCTTCGTTCCGTGCCGATGCGGCACGCGCCGGCGCTGTCTCCGAGGTGCGCGAACTCGTCGACGAGCTCTGTAGCGCCAGCCCGGAATTCGACGCGCTGTGGCGCGAAAACGACGTGCTCAGCCACGGCGACGGGACAAAGCGCCTGAAACACCCGGAACTCGGCGATATCGAGCTGGAATATTCGGGCTTCGCGGTCGACGGCCGGCCGGATCTGAGCCTGACCGTCTACAACCCGGTCGACAGCGCCGTCGCCGACCGTATTCGCGCGCTGGCTCTCGCCCGACACCCCAAAGAGTAAGGGCCGGACGGCCCGTCCGCGGGGATGACGCCCGCCCTCAAGCGCGCTCGCAGACCGCTTTCAGGATCTGCAAGGTCGGCCCCCAGTAGAGATTGGCATGCGGACGGATCGCCGGTTCGGCGAAGTCGCTGAGCGTCAGCGTCAGCGTCGTTCCCCCACCCACCGGCGTCAGATCGAAGCTGACCACGGTGTGGTTTTCGGGCACGTCCGCCAGCCGCGAGGCCGACAGCGTGCTCCAGTAGCCATACGCGAAGCTCTTTTCAGGCTCAAAAGCGCGGACGGTGCCATGGTTCTCGAACGGCATTCCGTGCAGCAGTCCGCGCATCACGATCGCGCCGCCGGCATGCCCTTGCAGGCTGACAGTCAACTCCTCGTCGGACATCCATTGCGGGATCATTTCTGGCATCGTCAGTATCCGCCAGACCTTGGCCGGCTCGGCACTGATGACGACGGTCTTGGTGATCGGCGAGATGTCGAGAGACTCACTCATGCGAAGCAAGTTTATCGCGGATGCGGCGGCGACAATATCGCCGGTCCAAGAACTGCGGATGCCGCCACTGCCCCCTTGCTTTGCGCACGATTGCAGCAGCGCGTCTTGCGAAGCCATTGCAGCCCGTGGCATTTGTCGGCTCCACCAGCACAGACGGCAGCATGACACCACGGCAGACACGACAAAGCGGCAGGCAGGCGGCGCCCGGCGTCAGCCTGAACCGGGCGCTGTCGAAGCTCGGCCTGTGCTCTCGCACGCAGGCCGAGGTGCTGATCGCCGAAGGCCGCGTGCGTGTCGGCGGCAAGGTCGTGCGCGATGCAGCCCTGCGCGTCGACCTCGACCGTGACCGCATCGTTGTCGACGACAGGCCGGTGGTTGCCGAGCGCAAGGTCTATCTCGTCCTCAACAAGCCGCGCGGGCTGGTCACCACCCGCGACGACCCGCAACAGCGCGACACCGTCTATGCCTGCCTGGAAGGGCTCGACCTGCCCTTCGTCTCCCCGGTCGGTCGCCTCGACAAGGCGAGCGAAGGCCTGCTGTTGATGACCAACGACACCCGGTTTGCCAACCGGCTGATGGATCCGGCCTCGCATTTGCCCAAGACCTATCACGTGCAGATCGGCATGGTGCCGGACGCAGCGATGCTGGACAAATTCCGCGCCGGCGTGACCGTCGATGGCGAGACCCTGAGCGCCAGTTCGATCGAACTTTTGCGCAGCGGCGGCCGCACCGCCTGGCTGGAGATCGTACTCGACGAAGGCCGTAACCGCCACATCCGTCGCCTGCTCGCCGCGCACGGCGTCGAGGTTCTGCGCCTCATCCGCATCGCTATCGGCCGCCTGCCGCTCGGCGACCTCGCCAAGGGTACGGCACGGCATTTGACGCCGGAGGAACTGGAGCTGCTGGCGGGGTGAGCCCCGCGTATCGTCGATGTCGGCGGCCTTGCATCCGCGCCACCTCCTGACAGGAAGCTGTCAGGAGGCCTGGCCTATAGGTGACTCATGGGCCGGGCTGCGGCTCCAGCAATCCAGGAGCAAAACAAATGAATTTCGTCTCTGTCCGCATCATCACGTCGGACGTCCAGCGTCTCGTGCGCTTCTATGGCGAGATCACCGGCATGCCCGTGACTATGTACACAGAAGACTTCGCCGAACTCGCGACACCTGCCTGCACGTTGGCAATCGGCAGCACGCGCACCTTGATGCTGTTCGGCGGCGACATCGCCCGCCCCGCCGACAACCACACCGTCATCCTTGAGTTCCGCGTCGGCGACGTCGATGCTGAATTCGCCAGGCTCTCGGACCTACTCAGGGATGTAACGGTGCAAAAGCCGACCACAATGCCCTGGGGTAATCGCTCGCTGCTGTTTCGCGACCCCGATGGCAATCTGGTGAATTTCTTCACGCCGGTAACCGCCGAGGCGATCAGGAAATTCGACAGGTAGGGGGAGCGGTACCGCCGGCCGATGCCGCACTACTTCTGGTTCCATTTCCGGATGACCGGCTCGCTCAGATCATGCTCGTAGCCGAGCACGCTGATGCTTGCCGTATCGAGCACGAACAGCGCGCCGCCTTCGGGCGGCAGCCCGATCCAGCGCGCCGCCAGCACGCGCAAAAAATGCGCGCTGGAAAACACCAACATGTCGGCATTGGCCTTGCGTAACCCGTCAATGATCCTGTCGGCCCGCGCGCCCACATAGGCCGCCATCTCGCCCTTTGGACAACCATCGCGAAACACATTCCAGCCGGGGCGCTCGGCCAGGATCTGTTTTGTCGTCAGCCCCTCATAGGCGCCATAGTCCCACTCCTGCAGATCGTCCTTCTTGACGCTCTGCGCGCCGAAGCCGGCCAATACGCTGGTGTTGTAGGCGCGCTGCGACGGGCTCGACCATACGGCCGAAAAGGACAGGCCCTTGAGCCTATCCGCGACGCCCCGCGCGGCGGCCTCGCCAACCGGGGTCAACGGCATGTCGGTGCGGCCGGTATGCTGCCCCGAAAGGCTCCATGCCGTCTCGCCATGCCGGACCAGATGGATTTGGGGATACACGCTGCTCATGAGATGCCTTTCGATGTGGTCCGGCACCTTAAGCAACGATGCGGCAAAGGGGAATCCGCTTGGTACAAAACTGCGTGGTCGCCTGGCCTTGATCCGCGGCGGGCCGGCCCTGTGATCATCCTGGTGCCGCAACTATATCAAGGCCAGCCTCTACAAGGCTCCCGCCACCACAAGGGCACGGGCCCTTGCACAACAAGTCGAGATCATCATGTACAAACATCTGCTCATCGCCACGGACGGATCGGAACTGGCCGACAAGGGCGTTGCCCACGGCCTGACATTGGCCAAGGACCTCGGCGCCTCCGTCACCTTCGTTACCGTCTCGGAACCATTCCCGATCTTCGCCTGGGGCGGCGCCATGGCCGGCTATGCCGCCGGCGATGAGCTCGTCGCCTACAAGGAAGAGGCAGGCCGCTATGCCAAGGAAGTGCTCGCCAAATGCAAGGCGTCGGCGGACGCCGTTGGCGTGGCCGCGGAGGTGGTCCATGTCGAGGACAAGCGGCCCGCCGAAGCCATCCTGGAACTGTCGCAGGCCCTGCGCTGCGACCTGATCGTCATGGCCTCGCACGGCCGTCGCGGACTGGGCAAGCTGCTTCTCGGCAGCCAGACGGCGGAAGTGCTGTCCTACACGGAGATTGCGGTGCTGGTGGTGCGGTAACAGATTTGGCCCAGCGCGCTCCTCACATGCCCGTGAGGCTAAAGCGATAGGATTTATATTGTACGGATTCAATCCGTACCATATAATAGCAGACAAAGGAGATAGCCATGCCTCGCAACGTCGGTGATAACGGTCGAATCGATTTCCGGATTCCGCCCGAAGCGAAAGCCGTGATCGCACGTGCGGCCGCCTTGTCGAATGTCGGCCTGACCGAGTTCGTTACGCGCTCCGCACTGCGTGACGCCCAGGCTGCGATCGAACGCGCCGAACATCTTGCGCTGTCAGAACGGGACAGTCTGCGCGTCCTCGACCTGCTTGAAAACCCGCCCTCCCCGACCAACCGCCTTATCCGCGCCGCCAAAGCCGGCCAGACTCTCGCGTGAACTCCGTCACATGGCAAGAAGTGCCGATCGGGAGACAACATAACCGTGCCGCCTTCGACTGTGGCGACGCGGACCTCAACATCTATTTGCAGCGCTTTGCGCGTCAAAGTCATCAAAGCGGTGGCGCAAAAACTTTCGTCGCCGTGACGGCGCAAGATCCTTTGCGCATCCTCGGCTTCTACTCTCTCAGCCCGGCTTCGATCGACTTTGCCAGGACCCCGGCAGTCGCCAAACGCGGCCTTGGCCGCTATGACGTGCCGGTCTACCGTCTGGGTCGGCTCGCCGTAGACCGTACGATACAAGGCCGCGGCCTTGGCGGCGGTTTGCTGCTCGCCGCCGGGAAGCGCTGTATGGCAGTCGCGGAGGAGCTCGGCGGCGTTGCCTTGCTAATCGATGCCAAAGGTGACCAGGCTGCCCACTGGTATGAAGGTTACGGTGCGATCCGTCTGGATGACGCGCCGCTGTCCCTGGTCCTGCCTTTCGCCGCGATCGCCAAGGCGATAGCTGCATTCTGAACGCCTGCCGCAAGCTACAGAATACCGTCCTCCACAAGATAGACACCCAGCGCCAGCAATCCGACGAAGAACACTTTCCGGAAGGTCTCGATGCTCATCCTCCGGCGCAATGCCTGGCCGGCGAACATGCCGGCCAGCGCCGGCGCAAGGGCTGCGACCGATCCCGCCAGTTGCGCGCTCGGCGACGCCAGGGCACCGGTCCTGAACAGCCCGATGGCGAGCGCCGCCGTCGACACGGTGAAGGATAGGCCGAGCGCCTGGATCAGGTCTTCTTTCTCCAGCCGCAGCGATTGCAGATAGGGCACTGCCGGGATGACGAAGACGCCGGTGGCGCCGGTGACCAGCCCGGTCGCCACCCCGACCAGCGGTGACATCAAGGCTTCGTGGCGCACCGGCGTGGTGAAGCCGGCCTTGGCGAGGCCGAGGATCGCATAGAGCACCAGTGCGGCGCCCAGCCCGGCCGAAGCCGCGCCCGTATGCGTGCCGGTCAGCAGCCCGGCACCGGCAACGGTGCCGAGCATCACGCCGGCCATCATCGTCCATAGCCGCTTACACAGGCCGCCGAAGGACGGGCCGGTCAGCAATTGCCAGAGATTGGTGACCAACGACGGGATCAGCAGCAGCGCCGCGGCCTGCGCAGGCGGCATCGTCACCGCCAGCAGGCCCATCGCAACGGTCGGCAGCCCCATGCCGACGACGCCCTTGACGAAGCCGGCGGCGAGGAACACGGCGCCGATCCAGGCGAGGACGCCGGCGCTCAGCATGGTCGTATCTTCAAGGCGGGATCAGTCATGCAGCAGCATATCGGTTGCGTCGGCATCCAGGCTGGCGGCCTTTGCCGGCGCCGCATCGCGGCTGGTGGATACGACCGTCGCCGCGCATCCCCGCAGGCCTGATCCCGCTGGCGCCATGGCAAGGCCAGCCACGGCAATGGCCAGCACGATCGCCGTGCTTTCGAGAATGCCGAGCCGGCCTGACGTTCGTTTGTTCATCACAATTCTCCTTCGAAACTGTTTGACGAAGATCCCGGCCGATCACAATGTGGAAGTTGTGCTGCCAACCTTCGGCCAGGACGAAGGCTGGAGGGCCGATCGCCTTCCCGGGCGCTGAATATTCGCAGGAGCAAAAGAATGCGCTTCGATCTGGTCGATCTCCGCCTGTTCCTGCTGGTGGCCGAACGCGGCAGCATCACCCATGGCGCCGAGCTTGCCGGCCTGGCCCTGGCGTCGGCCAGCGCCCGCATCAAGGGCATGGAGGAGCGGCTCGGCGCGCCGCTCCTGGAGCGCCGCCGCCGTGGTGTGGTGCCAACGCCGGCGGGACAGGCGCTGCTGCATCATGCGCGCGCCGTGCAGAACCAGATCGAGGCCATGACCGGCGATCTGGCCGCCTATGCCACCGGCCTGCGCGCCCGCGTCCGGCTGCTGGCCAACACCGCCGCTACAGCCGAGTTGCTGCGCGACATCCTGCCGGCTTTCCTTGTCGCCCATGCCCAGATCGACATCGATCTCGACGAGCGCCCCAGCCATGAGATCGCGCAAGCCGTGGCCAATGGTGCGGCCGATCTCGGCATCGCCGCAACCTGGGCCGGCCTGTCGCATCTCGAACAGAAACCGTTCTTCACCGACCGGCTGGTGGTGATCGCCGCGCGGAACCGGCCCGGCCTTGAAGGCCGCACCGTCAACCTCACTGAGGTTCTCGGCGAATCTTTCGTCGGCCTCAGCACCGGCCATGCGCTGCAGGAGCACATCACGCGCCAGGCGGCCCGCCTTGGCGGCCATCTGCATGTCCGCATCCGCGTGCCTGGCCTCGACAATGTCTGCCGGCTGGTCGCGCAAGGCGCCGGCATCGCCATCGTGCCGGAAAGTGCGGCGGGTCGTTCCGTGCGCACACTGCGGCTGACCGACGACTGGGCGACGCGCCAGCTCAACCTCTGCGCCCGCCGCTTCGAAGAGCTGACGCCACAGGCAAAACTGTTGGCGGCAGCGCTGGTCTGAGCCCTGACAGCGACCACCTATCACCAGTAGCGCTGAATCATTGCCTTGCTTTTCCAATATCCGTGACGTAGCTTGTTTGCACATTGGCAAAAAAACCGCCAAAGTTTTTTCCTTTTGTGAAAGACGGGGACTTTGCGAGAACATCTCGATCTGACCGATCGGCGGCTGGTCAAACAGCTGTCGCAGGATGCACAGCCGGGCATCAACCGCATCGCGGAGATATTGGCGATTTCGGTGCCGACGGTGCGCACGCGGTTGCGCAACCTGCTCGACCGCAACCTGCTCAAGATCGTCGGCCTGCTGAATCTGACCGAGCGTCCCGAGCTGATCTCGGCCATTGTCGGCATCAATGCCCAAGGGCGCGGCCGGGCCCGCGAACTGGCGCAGCGCATTGCCGAACTGCCCTTCGTCAACTCGGCCTCGGTCGTCACCGGGCGCTTCGACATCATCGTCGACGTAACCGTGGCGGGTGACGTCGCCGACCTCTACCGCGTCACTAGCGAACTGATCCCGGGTGCCGGCGAGCCCGGCGAAGTCGTGCGCAGCGAAACCTTCGTCGTCATGGCGTCCTGCAACAAATGGGTCAGCCTGCCGGAAGGCTGCTGGTCGGACGACCGCAAGGAGCCGGCATGAAGATCGCGGTACTCGGCGGCCTCGGCCTGCAAGGCCGGGCGGCAATCGCCGACCTTGTTGCCAGCGACGGCGTCGAGGAAATCGTCTGCGTCGACACCGCAGCGGATGGCCCGGCCCGGCTTGCCGGCCTGACCGATCTTGCCCGTGTGCGCTTCGTCGTGCCTGAAGGCGCGATCGGCCCGGCGCTGGCCAATGTGCTTGATGATGTCGACGCCGTCATCGACCTGTTGCCGCAGCCATTGATGCGCGAGGCGGTGCAGGCCGCGATCGCCACGCGCACGCCGCTGGTCACCACCAACTACGCCAAGTCGATCGCCGATCTGGCGCCGGCCGCCGAACAAGCCGGCGTCTCGATCATGACCGAATGCGGGCTCGACCCCGGCATCGACCTCGTACTCTACGCGCGCGCCGCCAGGCAGTTCTCTTCGATCACCGCGATCGATTCCTATTGCGGCGGCATCCCCGAGCCGAAGGCGATGGCCAAGCCGCTGTGCTACAAGGTGAGCTGGAATTTCGACATGGTCCTGGTCAGCCAGAACCGCGACAGCGTCATGATCGAGGGCGGAAAGCGCGTCGCGGTGCCGGCCGGCCAGCAGCACGAAAACCCTTTCATCCATGAGATCGAGGTCGCGGGCCTGGGCAGGCTGGAAGCGTTCCCAAATGGCGATGCGCTGCATTATGTCGAGATGCTGGAGGCAGCCAAGGGTCTGCGCCGTTCCGGCCGCTACACGCTGCGCTGGCCGGGATGGTCGGCCTTCTGGGCGCCGCTAAAGGAGCTCGGTTTCCTCTCTGAGGACAAGGTGCCCGGCACCTCCAACAGCCCGCGCGAATTCCTCGGCCGGCTGCTCGGCCCGCAACTGCAATATGGTCCCGGCGAGAAGGACCTGTGCGTGATGCGCAATGTCTTTTCCGGCCTCGAAAGCGGCCGCGCCAAGACGGTGACGTCGGACCTGATCATCGAGCGGGACCTGGCTTCGGGCCTGTTCGGCATGAGCCTCGGCGTCGGCTATCCCGCCAGCATCGTGGCGCAGATGCTGGCGCGTGGCGAGATCACCAAACCCGGCCTGCTCAACCCGCTGCTGGACGTGCCCGACGAACCCTTCTTCGACGAGCTTGCCAGACGCGGCATCAAGGTCACCGAGACGGTGGCCTGGGACTGAGGATTTTCGAACGGTGGCTGCCGCCGGCAACGGCGCTGCCGCTCAAAAAGCACCCCAAAGGGTGAAAAACAACGAAGACATGGAACAATAAAACAAGGAGGACTACCAAATGAAGATTGCCAAGCTTTTCATCGCCGGACTTGCGCTCGCCGGCCTTACCACTGCTGCCTCAGCCGGAACACTGGACGACATCACCAAGCGCGGCGAACTGCGTGTCGCCGTGCAGACCCAGGGACCCCCTTTCTCGCTGGTTGGCGCCAATGGCGAACGCACCGGCAGTTCGGTTGAACTGGCCGAACTGATGGCCAAGGAAATGGGTGTGAATCACCTTCCTCGATTTCGACTGGGATGGTCTGATCCCGGCGCTGCTGTCAGGCAAGGCCGACCTTCTGGTCGCCGACATGACACCGACGCTGGCGCGCGGCATGAAGGTCGCCTTCACCACGCCTTACATGTACACCGGCAGCACCGTCTTCACCAAGGCCGACAGCAAGTTCAAGACCACCGAAGACTGCAAGGCCAAGGGCACCAAGATCGCCGTGCTGCTCGGCGCCACCGGCGAGAAGGAAGCCAAGAAAGCCTTCCCCGACGCCGACATCAAGAGCTACAAGGGCGGCGGTCCGCTGCTGCTCGACGCCGTCAACAACGGCCAGGCCGATTGCGGCGTCAACGACGTCTCGGCGGTCAAGGGCCAGTCGACCGCCTATCCGGCCGGCAGCTTCACCATCATGCCGGACCTTCTGTCGAAGGAGCCGCTTGCCTTCGCCACCCGCTATGACGAGCCGGACCTGCTGGTCTGGATGAACCTGTTCCTCAACCAGGTCACCATCGATGGTCGCCTGCAGAAGAACCTCGACTACTGGGTCAATTCCGACGCCTGGAAGAAAGACCACTAAGCAGCGATAAACCCAGGCGGTTAGCGCGCGTCTCAAGCGCCGCGAAACCGCCTGGAATTTCGCTTCATCCGTCGTTTCCTGCACTCTGGGGATTGCACCCAACGATGCTCGAAAATTTCAGTTTCCGCACCATCGTCGAATACCTGCCGCTGTTCGGACAGGGCCTGATCACGACCGTCTGGCTGTCGGCGCTGTCCTTTGTCGGGGCGCTCATCGTCGGCATCGTGCTGTGCGCCATGAATCTGCAGCGCGGCTGGCTGTTTCGTGTGCCGGCCAAGGCTTATATCGATGCGGTGCGTGCCACGCCCTTGCTGGCGCAGCTCTATTTTCTCTATTTCGGCCTGCCCCGGCTCGGCTTCGTCCTGCCGGAACTCGTCGTCGGCATCCTCGCGCTGTCGTTGAACAGCGGCGCCTATATCGCTGAAATCATTCGTGCCGGCATCCTGTCGATCCCGCGCGGTCAGGTCGAAGCCAGCGTCGCCTCGGGCATGACCTATGTCCAACGGATGCGCCTGGTCGTGCTGCCGCAAGCCTTCAAGGTGACGATCCCGCCGCTGCTTGGCCAAGCCATCGTGCTGGTCAAGGATTCCGCCCTTCTGTCGCTGATCTCGGTTGCCGAACTGACGCGCGCCGGCCAGTTGCTCGCCTCCGACCGCTTCATGCCGGCCGAAGGTTTCCTCACCATCGCCGCCTTCTATCTGCTGCTCTATTACGGACTGAAGGGACTGGCTGGCGTCTCCAGCCGCTGGCTCGGCACGGCGGGGGCGCGGACATGATCTGGCAACAACTGCAAAGCCTCGCCGGCTCCTATCCGCTGGCCCTGCGCGGCCTCGGCATGACCGTGATGCTGTCGCTGATCAGCCTTGTGCTCGGCACCTTGCTCGGCTTCGGCCTCGGCATCCTGCGCACCGGCGGCAACCAGCTGATCTCGGGCTTGATCGGGGCCTGGGTCGACCTGATCCGCGGCACGCCGTTCCTCGTGCAGATATTCCTGATCTTCTTCATCCTGCCGGAGTTCGGCATCGAGCTTGACGCCTTCACCGCCGGCATCATCGCGCTGACCAATCTGGCCGCCTGCTTCATCTGCGAGATCGTCGTCGCCGGCATCCGCTCGGTGCCGACCGGCCAGGTCGAGGCGGCGCTGGCGTCCGGCCTGTCGCGCTGGCAGCGCATGCGCCAGGTGGTGCTGCCGCAGGCCATGCGCATCGTGCTGCCGCCGCTGGTCGGGCAGTATGTGCTGCTGATCAAGGATTCTTCCGTCGTGTCGGCCATCGGTCTCACCGACCTCACCCGCGTCGGCTGGCTGGTGGTGCAGCGTGTGCCCAACGGCCTCTTGGTCTTCTTCCTCGTCGGCGTCGGCTATTTCATCGTATGCTATCCCCTGATCATGCTGGCCCGTCGGCTGGAGCAGCGCATGGGCGCGGCACATGGCGAGGTGCAGTTGTGACTTCCAACCCCAAAGGTCCAGAAAACATGACCACAACGGGCCTTGCCAAGACCGGTATGATCGACTTTCGCGGCGTCAACAAATGGTTCGGCTCGCTCAACGTGCTCAAGGACATCACGCTCAGCGTCGAGCCGCGCGAAGTGGTCGTCGTCTGCGGCCCGAGCGGCTCGGGCAAAAGCACTCTGATCCGCTGCGTCAACGGCCTGGAGGCGATCAAGAACGGCGACCTCGTCGTCGACGGCCAACGCCTGGGCGACCCCGCCACCAACATGACGCAGCTGCGCACCGAGATCGGCTTCGTCTTCCAGTCGTTCAACCTCTACCCGCATAAGACGGCACTCGAGAACGTCACGCTAGCCCCCATCCATGTCCGCAAGATCCCGCGTGCCGAGGCTGAAAAAGCAGGCCGTGAATTGTTGGCCAAGGTTGGCCTCGCCGACAAGGTCAATGCCTATCCCGCACAGCTCTCCGGCGGCCAGCAGCAGCGCGTGGCGATCGCGCGTTGCCTCGGCATGCGGCCCAAGATCATGCTGTTCGACGAGCCGACCTCGGCGCTCGATCCCGAGATGATTTCCGAAGTGCTCGACGTCATGGTGGCGGTCGCCGAGGAAGGCATGACCATGATGGTGGTGACGCACGAGATGGGCTTTGCCCGCAAGGTCGCCCAGCGCGTGGTGTTCATGGACGCCGGCGCCATCGTCGAAAGCGGCACGCCGGACGAGTTCTTTTCACACCCCAAGACCGACCGCAGCCGCGCTTTCCTGAGCAAGATTCTCAGGCATTGATGTCACGCCTTATAAGACATGCTTCTTTTTCGGTGTATCGACGAACCTCCGTTTGGGCAATGCGGGGCTTCCGTCATTGACGACATAGCGCAAACGCGCTGCAAGCCGTGCTTCCGCTTCAGGCCAATCCTTGAGACTTACCGGAAGCCGCGCGATGAGCTTCAGTTCGCGATCGTAAAGATCCACATGGACGAAAGGAATAGCGACGACAACGACAATGACTTGTCCAAAGCCTGCCAACTCGGAGAGTGGGATCGTTTTGTTTCTGAAGAGACGACGGTAGATGATGTTTTCGCCTTCGATGCTCCAACGTGCGTATTGGACAGCAATCCCGGCCACCATGAGACCGACAAGGAAAACACCGATGACCACTCCGGACCAAAGCTCGGCCGGGGTCTGCGCTTCGGGATGCGTGAAAATACCATAGATCATGGCTGCCAATGCGCCCCCGGCGCCCAGACAAACAAACCATCCCAGCGTTCGTTTTGCTGACCCGGTCTTGAATACGATCATTCTGCATAAGATTCCACCTGGTTCACTGTGACCGCGGGTAGCGGGAACCCCGCGACGCATTCGATGTCGAGCCGGTCTTCCCGGCGCTCCATAAGAGCCAGGTTTCCGTCGGCAGTACACTGCGGTAGATGCAAAAGGGATTGCGGTCGATCCCCACTCTCAGCGTTCCGGACCCTTTTGCAGACCATCATGATCGGCGCCAGGTGCCAAGTCACGCGAGATGGGTCACGAACGCTGGCAGGCCGCCCCGCCGTCTGAGCAGCACGATGGCGAGGAAGGCGATCACGCCGCTCGCGGCGACGACGACCAGCACCCACAGCGAATTGGCGACGGATGTCCGCGCCATCATGAAGGCGAGCGCGAACGGCGCGAAGGCCGAGGTGAACTGACGGGCAGCGCTCGCCCATCCGAGCCGCGCACCATAGCCCTCGCGGCCGAAGAGTTCGAGCGGCAAGGTGCCGCCGACGATGCTGGTGAGGCCGGAACCAAGGCCGAACAGCAACACGAACAGGAAAGCGCCTGGCAGCCATGGCGTCGTCAGGAGCAGTGCGCACAGCCCTGCTGTGATCAGCGATGCGGCGATGACGGCGAGGTGCGTCTGCTGCAGCCGCCCGCCAAACAGCATGTTGATCAGCCGGCTGGCGACCTGCGCCGGCCCGAACAGGGTCGAGACGAAGAGGCCTGCGGTTCCGAGCCCCAGCGCCGCCGTCAGCGGCACCATGTGGATGAGGATCGCCGACAGCACGAAGCCCTCGGTGGCGAACCCCGCCAGCATGAGCAGGAAGGCGGTCCGGCCGCGCCGCGCATCGAGCCGCGTGCCCGCTTCATCGGGGGCGGACCCGCGCTCTTGCGGCATGACTGCTGCATGGCGGCGCGACAGGCGCATCAGCCACGCGTGGATCGGCAGGCATAGGCCGAGATTGAGAGCGGCGAACAAAAGATAGACCTCGCGCCATGTCAGATGCGCATGCAGCGCCGAAGTCAGCGGCCAGAACAGGGTCGAGGCGAACCCGGCGATAAGCGTCAGATGGGTGATGCTGCGCTGCGGTCGGGGAACCCCGATCTGCACGATCGCAACGAAGGCGGCGCTGTAGAGAACGAAGCTGGAGGCCAGTTCCATCGCCAGCAAGGCCACAACGAAGCTCACGCGGTCGGGCGCGACGGCGCACAGCGCCAGCGCCACGGCTGCCGCCACCGAGCCGACGGTCATGATGCGGCCGGCGCCGAAGCGGTCGGCCCACCGCCCGGCAGTCGGCGCGAACAGGCTGCCGGCAAACAGCGAGGCCGACAGCGCGCCGAACACCCAGCCTTCCGTGAGCCCGAACTCCCCAGCCATTGCCGGCGCCAGGATCGAGAAGCTGTAGTAGAGCGTGCCGTAGCCAATGATCTGGGTCAGCCCAAGCGCCCAGATCGCCTTGCGCAGGACGGATCGTTCAGGCATCGGCGCCGGCCGCCATATCCTCTCGCGGCTCGGTGGCCGGCGCGGTTGCGCAGCCGCAACCCGATGCGCCGGTTGCCTTGGCGTCCGCATCCCTGACGCAGCAGGCATCGACAGCGGCCGGCGCGGGCCCGCCACAGCAGCCGGCGCTTGCCGCTACCGTCGCGACACCGACGGCGCAGCACACGCCGGTCTCCGGCAGCACCAGCCGGACCTCGCGGGCCGCGGCATGGTCTCCGGCAATATCGGCCACCACCGAGCGGACCTGCTCGTAGCCGGTCGCCATCAGGAAGGTCGGGGCACGGCCGTAGGATTTCGAGCCGACGATGGTGAAGCCCGGTTCGGGATGGGCGAGCTCTGCAATGCCATGCGCGGGAACCGTGCCGCATGAGTGGAAGTTTGGATCGATCAGCGGCGCCAGTGCCGGCGGCGCCTCGACGGCGGGATCGAGCGCGATGCGGATTTCGCTCAGGAACGACAGGTCTGGCCTGAAGCCGGTGGTGACGACGATGCGGTCGATGGCCAGGCTGAACGGCTTGCCACCCAGGCCGGCATCGACAACAAGCCCCTCGCCCTGCGTCTTGATGCCGTTGACGGCGAAGGGCGCCAGCATGTTCAGCCTGCCATCCGCCATCGCCTGCCTGGCAGCCAGCCCAAGCGCGCCGCGTTCCGGCAACTGGTCGTTCAGCCCGCCGCCGAGCAATCTCTCGATGCTGGCGTGGCGCAGCGCCCAGAAGATTTCGGTGCCAGGCGCCGCATCCTGCAGCTCCATCAGCGCCAGCGCGACGTTGATGGCCGAGTGCCCGCCGCCGATGACCAGGATGCGCTTGCCCGCATAGTCTTCTCTCGCCTTGCCGAGCACGTCGGGAATGCCATAGGCGATGCGTGCCGACGCCTCGCCTTCGCCGGAAACCGGCAGCCCGTCGACGCCGATCGGATTTGGCCGCCACCATGTTCCGGACGCGTCGATGACGGCGCGCGCGAGAACGCGGTGTTCGCCGCCGGCATCGCGATAGCGGATGACGAAGGGCGCGTCCTTGCGGCCATCATTGGCGACCTTGTCGTGTCCCTGACGGGTGATCGCGGTGACCTCGGCGCCGAGCTTCAAATTGGCGGCGATCGCGGGAAGCCGGCCAAGCGGCGTCAGATAATCGCGCACGATCTCGCCGCCGGTCGGCAGGCCCTGGCTGTCCGGCGCCGTCCAGCCGGAGCGGTCGAGCAGCGCCCGCGCCGCCGTATCGATGTTGTATTTCCATGGCGAAAACACCCGCACATGGCCCCAATCGAGCAGCGCCGCACCCACGCTTTCGCCGCGCTCCAGGATCAACGGACGAATGCCGCGCTCGACCAGATGCGCCGCGGCTGCCAGCCCGACCGGGCCGGCGCCGATCACCGCGACGGGAAGGTTTGCCATCATGTCCATAGGTTCGATCCTTCCGGTATGTTCGAATTATAAGTGCAAAAAAATCAAACCAGTGCTTTGCCGACGGCGGGCGCGCAGACGGCGTCAGCGCAGCACTCGTCGGCGAGATAGCCGATCAGCGCATTCATGCCGGGATAGTTGGCGCGGCAGATCAGCGTCGTCGCTTGCCGCTCCTGCGTGACAAGCCCGGTGTCGACCAGCCGTTTGAGGTGATGCGACAGCGTCGATGACGGAATGTCGAGCTTGCCCTGGACGCTGCCGACGGCAAGCCCGTCGTCACCGGCGCGCACCAGGATGCGATAGAGCTGAAGTCGCGTCGGATTGCCGAGTGCTTCAAGCTGGGCAGCTGCTTTTTCGAGTTTCATGGAAATAAACTACGCGGCACTTTTCGCGCCGTCAACTTAATTTCGAAAAATATGGAAATAACATCAGCCGGCGCGTTTGCCCGAGGCGCCTGTGATCACCTCGCCATCCTCCTTGGTGAACGCACCGATCTCCGGGTTGGGCAGGATGTCCAGCACCTTTTCCGACGGCCGTGCAAGGACGACGCCGAGCGGGCTGTCCACGATCGGCCGGTTGATAAGGATCGGATGTGCCAGCATGAAATCGACGATCTGCTCGTCGGACCATTTCGGGTCGGCAAGGCTGAGTTCGGCATAGGGGGTGCCCTTCTCGCGCAGCAGGTCTCGCGGTGTGATGCCCATCGCGGCGATCAGTTCGACTAGCCTTTGTCGCGACGGCGGCGTCTTCAGATATTCGATCACCTCCGGCTCCTCGCCCGACTGCCGGATGATGGCCAGCGTGTTGCGCGACGTGCCGCAATCGGGGTTGTGGTAGATGGTGATGGTCATTTCGAGGCCTTCCCAGTCGACATGGTATTCCGGACGGCGCCACCCTTCTCGTACCAGCCCTTGCTGCGGTTCACGATCCACACCACCGACAGCATGACCGGAACCTCGATGAGCACCCCGACCACGGTGGCAAGAGCCGCGCCCGAATTCAGCCCGAACAGCGCGATCGCGGCGGCCACCGCCAGCTCGAAGAAGTTCGACGCGCCGATCAGCGCCGATGGTCCAGCCACGCAGTGCCGCTCGCCGCTGAGGCGGTTGAGCAGATAGGCAAGACCGGAGTTGAAATAGACCTGGATCAGGATCGGCACTGCCAGCAGCACGATCACCAGCGGCTGCGCAATGATCTGCTCGCCCTGGAAGCCGAACAGCAGTACCAGCGTCGCCAGCAAGGCAATCAGCGACAAGGGCTGCAGCGTGGCAAGCAGGGCATCGAGCCCGACCTGTCCCCTCGCTGCCAGCAGCCGGCCACGAACTAACTGCGCGACGATCACCGGCGCGACGATGTAGAGTGCGACCGACAGCATCAGCGTGCCCCATGGCACGGTGATCGCCGACAGGCCGAGCAGCAGGCCGACGATGGGGGCGAAAGCGACGATCATGATCGCGTCGTTGAGCGCCACTTGCGAAAGCGTGAAATTCGGCTCGCCGCGCGTCAGGTTCGACCAGACGAAAACCATCGCCGTGCAGGGCGCCGCGGCAAGGATGATCAGCCCGGCAATGTAGGAATCGATCTGCACGGCGGGCAGCCATGGCCGGAACAGCCAGCCGATGAAGAGCCAGCCCAGCAGCGCCATCGAGAACGGCTTCACCGCCCAGTTGATGAACAGCGTCACGCCGATGCCGCGCCAATAGGTGCCGACCCTGGCCAGCGAGGCGAAATCGACGCGCAAGAGCATCGGCACGATCATCAGCCAGATCAGCACGGCGACAGGAATGTTGACCCTGGCGATCTCGGCCGACGCGATGGCTCCGAACACGCCCGGCAGCAGATGGCCAAGCGCGATGCCCGTGACGATGCACAGTACAACCCACACCGTCAGATATTTCTCGACGAAGCCGATGCCGGGCCGCACCGCCACAGCTGCGTTCAAAGCATGATCGGTCATGATGGCTTTCCTTGTTCGAACGGCGCGCGGCGGACAGTCACAAGCCCCTCAGCAGTCACAGGTCACGGCATTGATGACGGGACGGCAGAGCTCCGGCGCGCCATTGCAGCAATCTTCCATCAGATAGGCCAGCAGGTCGCGCAAGCCGGTCATATCGGCGACATAGCGCACGGTCCTTCCGTCGCGTTCGGGACGGATCAGCCCGGCATGGGCGAGCACCTTCAGATGCGCCGACATGGTGTTCTGGACCGTGTCGAGCCTCGTTGCGATCTCGCCCGCCGGGATACCTTCCGGACCGGCACGCACGAGCAGCCGGAAGACATCCAGCCGCGTCTCCTGGCCAAGTGCGGCCAGCGCATTCAAAGTGCTTTTCTTATCCATATATCCGAATCCTTGGATTTATGGATATCGGCTTCCCAGCGATCTGTAAAGAGTGTCCGCCGCCATCATGTGACGGCAAGCACCTTTCCCGTATCGTGCTGGCGCACGAAGTCGACGCGGGCGCCGTCCCAGTGGTAGCTGTAGTGGCGGCCCTGGACTGGAATGGTGATCGCGTCGGGCCAGAAGATGCCGATGCAGCCGCCGCCCGGCATGCGCACGCTGTTCCACACCAGCCCGTCGCTGCCTGCTGCCCGCAGCGCCCGCCCTTCCGCCTGCGAGGCGGAATAGTCGTCCGGGTCGAGCACGCCGGGCACGGCGTTGACATCATCGAGGTCGCGGTCGACGCTGCCGATCAGCACGCGGAAATCCGCCGTCCAGCCCGGCCCCTCGTTGGTGGCACGCATGAATTTCTGATGGTGGTGGATGGTCTCGGCCAGCGCCACCTCCTCGCTGTCGCCCGCATAGTAGATGCCGTAGCTGCCATCCGAGAAGCGTCCCGGCCGCAGCGTCGAACAGTGCACGAAGGGCGCCATCACGAAGCTGGCGCCGGGGCCGGAAACCCGCCTTGCGGCCGACACCTTGCCGAGGTCGCCGATCTCGAACCTTATGCGCGGGTTGGTCTTCGCCTCGACCGAGGCCAACGCCTCCCAGTCGCGCGGATCGGCAATGTCCTCGAACAGGTCGATCGGCGGGTGGATAGAGCGGATGATGCGGAAGGTCTGGTGCCAATGGACGCCGCGCCGGACCGCAAGCCCACTCACCATGCACCACGCTCCGCATCGAGCCATTCGCGCATCGCCGAGAGATCGGAAATTTCGCCGCGCAGCATCAGATCGAGGGCCGACTGGCCGCCGAAGGCGGTATTGGGCTTGCGTATCCAGGCATAGCCGCGCGCCGGGTCCGTGAACAGATAGCGCAGGCCCTTATGGATGCCCATCAGATGCGCCAAGCGGGTGCGCAGGTCGCGGTCGATCCTGCCGACGCCGCCTTCCTTCGCCCCAGTCTTCCAACGCGCCCAGGTCCGCGCCGACATGCCGCCGAGCAGGATGCAGGCCTCCAGGTCGGTGAGATTCCAGGCCTTGAACAGATTGACCGTGGTGCGCGCCAGCGCGCCAGCTTCTTCATCCGAGATAGCGGCTCCGACCGTGGCCGGCGTGGTGACGATGGACTGAAGCTGCATTTTGTGCCTCGCTGTTGGCAGACATATAGCATGTATTTGCCAATTGGCAAGATAAGTTAAACCGCATCTGATGGGAAGAGGATGGCGGGACGTGGCAGGGTTTGGGTTCCTCGCCCCCACGGAAGTGGGGGAGAGGTGGCTCGGGGAAGCCGAGACGGAGCGGGGGCGGCGCGGCCTTAGGTGATTTAGAGGGAACTTGCCAGCGTCGCAGCCCCCTCTCCGACCGCTTCGCGGCCACCTCTCCCCCGCTTTGCGGGGGCGAGGAACCCAAGTCCTGAAAGTCGCCGCCAGTACCCCGTCTACTCTGCCGCCTCATACCCTGCGATGCCCTTGATCTCGAGGAAATCCTCGAGCCCGTATTCGGCATATTCGCGGCCATTGCCCGACTGCTTGTAGCCGCCGAACGGCAGGCCGGCGTCCCACTGCGGATAATTGATGTAGACATTACCGGTGCGCATGCGCGCCGCGACTTCGCGCGCCTTCTTCATGTCCTTGGCCTGGATGTAGGAAGCGAGGCCATAGACGGTGTCGTTGGCGGTCTCGACCACCTCGTCGACGCTGTCATAGGGCATGATCGCCAGCACCGGCCCAAAGATCTCCTCGCGCGCGATGCGCATGTCGTGGGTGACGTCCGCGAACACCGTCGGCCTGACATAGTAGCCGCGGTTAAGCTCGGCCGGCCGGCCTGGGCCGCCCGCTACCAGCGTCGCACCTTCATCGATGCCGGCCTGGATCAGGTCCTGGATCTTGTCGAACTGAACCTGGCTGACGACCGGGCCGAGCTTGGTGCCGGCGGCGTCAGCGGGGCCGACGGTGAACTTTTCCGCAGCCGCCTTGGCATAGCCGGCCGCCTCTTCATGGCGGTCGCGCGGCACGAACATGCGCGTCGGCGCGTTGCAGGACTGGCCGCTGTTGCTGAAGCAGCCGGCGACGCCCTTGCTGACGGCGCTTGCGAGGTCGACATCCCCGAACAGGATGTTGGCCGACTTGCCGCCAAGCTCCTGATGCACGCGCTTGACCGTGTCGGCGGCGGCCTTGGCCACCAGGATGCCGGCACGGGTCGAGCCGGTGAACGACACCATGTCGATGTCGGGATGGCTGGACAGCGCCTGGCCGACGCCGGGACCGTCGCCATTGACGAGGTTGAAGACGCCCTTCGGCACGCCGGCCTCGTCCAGGATTTCGGCGAAGATGATGGCGTCGAGCGGCGCGATCTCGGAGGGCTTCAGCACCATCGTGCAGCCAGCAGCAAGCGCCGGACCGACCTTGCAGGTGATCTGGTTGAGCGGCCAGTTCCACGGCGTGATCAGCCCGACGACGCCGATCGGCTCCTTGACCACCAGATGGTTGCCCTTCACGTGGCGGAATTCGAAAGTCTTCAGCGTCTCGGCCATTTTGGTCAGATGCGCCAGCCCAATGCCGACCTGGCTGTCCAACGCCATCTGGCGCGGCGCGCCCATCTCGCGTGACACAGCGACGGCAAGATCGCCACTGCGCTTCTTGTAGACCGCGATGATGCGGTTCAGCAGGTCGAGCCGCTCACCAACCTCTGTAAAACCAAAGCTGTTGAAGGCGCGCTTGGCGGCAGCCACCGCCTTGTCGACATCGGCCTTGGAGCCTAGCGAAATCTGCGCAAAGGCGTCCTCATTCGAGGGATCTATGACGTCCAATGTGTTGGGCACAACAGGATCGACCCACGCGCCATCGATATAGAATTGCAGATTGTGTGACATGGTTTTCTCCTTGGCCGCATGGCCGCGCCGGGCCGTCATATCTGGATGGAGATAACGATGCACAAACGCCGCTGTCAAACGCAACCCCCGAAGTCGTTGAGCCAGTGCGGCAGTGATTGAGCCAGAGCGGTTGGGCCAGCGAGTAGTGGTGAGGATGGACTACAGCAAGATATGCCCGGCCTCGACCAGAAACCGCCTCGCGGCGGCCTGATCCGTCGCTTTCACCAACAGATGGTCACCATCGAAAGTGGACACCAGGAAGATGCCCAACCCGTTTTCCGACAACGGCCTGATAACCGACAGCACGATACCGGTTTCATCGAAGGCAAACGGGCCCTCGAGTTTGAAGGCCACCCAGTCGATATCCTGCTTGACGGCATGCGGCACGCGGTCCTGCAAGCAAACGATCGAAAGCTCGTCGTCAGTCCTTGTGATGCTGACGAAGCCTGGCCCGTCCGCCCAACCGGGAATGATCTCGCCCGCCTCCAGCCGGGAAACCGCGTAAAGCCCTAGGAGTTGCTTAAGCCTGACCCTGGCAGCCATTATCGAACTCCTTCGTCAGATTGCCGGTAATCCCGCGAGCCTCTTGCTCATATAGACCGTCATGCCGCCCATGAACGGCTCTTCCCGATCGATGACATAGCCCTGCCTCTTGTAGAGCGACACATTCGCCTCGAAGGCGCCATTGGTCAGCAGGCGAAGCTCGGCACGTCCTGCTTCGATTGCCTTGCGCTCGGCCAGCTCCAGCAACAGCCGGCCAATCCCTCTCCCCTGCGCATCCGGTGCCACGCAGACATTCTCGATCCAGAGGTGATCTGCGGCCAGGATGGTTTCGATCATCCCGACAATGCCGCCATCCTCGACGGCGAGATCGAACGGATGCTCGGCAACAGCCTTGTCGTAGTCGGCGCGCATAGGCAGCGGCTCGCGGCCGATCACCGGCACCCATTTGACATAGGCGGCACGAACGATATCCCGGATCGCGGTGGCGTCAGCGGGCTCGGCGGGCCGAAGCCGGATAGAAGAATTGGTGGTCATCAAAGTGCTCCAGATATGAAAAACCCCGCCGGCGGTGTCGCGGGCGGGGCTGGAAACGAACGAACCGGATCTATCCTGCCGGTCTTTGTCGTCGCGCAATCAGTCTGCCGCTCCGCACTGTGCAGGTGCGGCGTCGCTTGGTGTTGGTGGGCGCGAGGACGAACATGGCGCCAAGCTGGAACATGATGCGTGGCGCTGTCAAGGCGGCTGCTCGATCGGTAATGTCTCATGTCATGGAATCGCTGCGGGCCTTGCGATAAACGGCAATTGATCGATGGACAAAATATGACCGGAACGCTGAACAAGGGTGCGGATGGTTGCCATCCTGAACCTGGCCTATTTCGGGATCGAGTTTGCCGTAGCCGTCTGGATCGGATCGGCATCGCTGTTCGCGGACAGCATCGATTTTCTGGAGGACGCATCCGACAATCACCGCCGCCGACGGCCGGCTTTCGCCGTCGAGATGCAGGGACGCGCGGCAAGCAACAATTACTGGGCCAGTTTCTCCCTCCCCGCGCAACACAGCCTGACCGCGCCTTCGGGAATCGTTGCCCCCGGCGGCCGGTGGCGGCGCAATGCCCGGCCAATGGAACACCCTCCATCCCCGTCGCCGATATCCACACAAATCCGGCGGACCCGGCCCGGCCTTGGCGGCGGACGGCGCGGACGGGAATCTATCAGCCGCATCTGGTGGACGACGACCAGCGGAGCAACGACCGCGGCATGTTCTAGGCGGCGCGCCGGCAGGCGATGTCGCATCTGGACTGCACCCGCAGTCGTTCTATCTTTTTGCTCGACCCAGACCAAGCACCGGAGCCATCGCCGTGACCGTTACCGACCTCTATCGAGGCTACATCGCCTGCCTCAACAATCAGGATTGGCAAAATCTGCATCGCTTCGTCCATGACGAGGTCCACTACAATGGCGACCGCGTCAGGCTGGCGGGGTACCGCGAAATGCTGGAGCGCGATTTTCGGGAGATCCCAGACCTCTATTTCGACATCCAACTGCAAATCGCCGAACCGCCGTTCATAGCCAGCCGGCTCCAGTTCAACTGCACGCCGAAGGGAACCTTCTTCGGCCTGCCCATCAACGGCCGGAAGATCTCCTTCAGTGAGAACGTCTTCTATGAATTCCTCGACGACACAATCAGGAACGTCTGGTCGGTGATCGACAAGGCGGCGATCGAAGCGCAGCTTTAATCCAGGTCGGCCAGAAGATGACGCACAGCCAATGCCCGACCGATCGTTCGTAAAAACCGATCATTATGACGAAAATAATTCGTTGGAAAGATTATTTGAGGAATGACATTCTCCCCGCGTACTCGCCTGGAGCATTGCATTGTCTTCCGTTTCCCACTTCGCGAACGATATTCCGAAAAGCGCTTTTCCTGCTGATCTGACACCAAGGCGGAAATCCCTCAACTGGAATGGCATCGTCCCCGGCGTCGTCCTTGTCACGATGATCACGGCTGTTGCCTTCTCGGCCCGCAATGTCTCCGGCGTCGCCTTGTTCAGCCCGATGATCCTGGCCGTCGTTGCCGGCATGATCCACTCCAACGTGCTCGGCACACCGGTGCACGCCAAAGCCGGTATCGCATTCTCGCAAAAGCGCCTGTTGCGCTTCGCCATCGTGCTGCTCGGCTTCCAGCTGACGCTCGGCCAAGTCGTCTCGATCGGCGCCGGCGGCGTCGGCATTGTCGCGGCCACGCTTGGTGCCACCTTCGTTTTCACCATCACGCTCGGTCGGCTGATCGGCGTCGACGCCAAGCTGGCGCAGCTGATCGCCGCCGGCACCTCGATCTGCGGCGCCTCGGCTATCGTCGCCACCAACATCGTCACCGATGCGCGCGACGAGGACGTCACCTACGCCGTCGCCTCGATCACCTTGTTCGGCACCGTCGCCATGCTCGGCTTCCCGCTCATGGCGCCCATGCTCGGCCTCGACCAGCACGCTTTCGGCCTGTGGGCAGGCGCCTCGATCCATGAAGTGGCGCAAGTCATCGGCGCCGGCTTCCAGAACGGCACCCAGTCCGGCGAGATCGCCACCGTCGCCAAGCTGACCCGCGTCGCCATGCTGGCGCCGATGGTCGTCGCGCTCGGCCTGATGGCGCGCCGCAGGAGCAGCAGTGAGGTGGCGGCGCGGCCGCCCATGCCGTGGTTCGTCGCCGCCTTCGTCGCCATCGTGGCGCTGAACAGCCTCGTCACCGTGCCGGCCGAGGTGAAATCGGCAATGGCGCTCGCCACCACCATCATGCTGACCATGGGGCTGGCCGCCATGGGCCTGCAGGCCGACATCTCGCAGTTGCGCTCACGCGGCCTGCGCCCCTTGGCGCTCGCCTTCTCGGCCTTCCTGTTCATCGGCTGCTTCAGCCTGCTGCTGGTGAAATTCGCCTAGTCTAAACCGGGCCTAGTCCTCGAACGAACTCGCCGCGGCATAGATCGCCGCCAGCGTCTCGATGCCGGCCTGGTCGGCCTTGTCGAAGCGGCCGGGCAGCGGGCTGTCGAGATCGAGCACGCCGAAGACGCCTTCATCGTCCTCGAGCAGCACCACCAGTTCCGAGCGCGAGTCGGCATCGCAGGCGATGTGGCCGGGAAAATCATGCACGTCCTTGATCAGCATCGAGGTGCCGAGTTCGACCGCCGTTCCGCACACGCCCTTGCCGACGGCGATGCGCATACAGGCCGGCTTGCCCTGGAACGGCCCGAGCACCATTTCCTCGTCCGACTGCAGGAAATAGAACCCGGCCCAGTTGAGGTCCGGCACCATCTGGAAGATGAGTGCTGCGGTGTTGGCGGCGTTGGCGATCGAATCGCGCTCGCCGTCGAGCAGCGCCTTAAGCTGAGTGGCGAGGTCGCGGTAGAACGCGGCCTTGTCTGAGGTGTCGATGGCCTTGGCCGCAAACATGAACGTGTCTCCGTATCGAGGATAGCTGTTCGTCCGATCGCTTGCCAAAGTCGGCGAGCTCCGCGACCAGACGGCCGCCCGCACAGTCTAGCGTGGATTGCGTCCCCTCCGAAAGCCGCAAGATCAGGGGTGCCTCCCGGCGCTGAGCCGGACGGCAAGGCAGCTATGCGTAAACTTTGCGATCATCTTGAGAATCATGACGGCCCCGATCGGGGCCGTCATTCACCTCTCAAAGAGATCGGACAAGTCCCGGGTTTTAGTAGCCGCCCATACCGCCGCCGCCCGCCGGGGCAGCGTCTTTCGGCGGGATGTCGGTGATCATCGCTTCGGCGGTGATCAGAAGGGCTGCGATCGAACCGGCATCCTGCAGTGCGGTGCGCACCACTTTCGCCGGATCGACGATGCCTGCCTTGATCATGTCGACATAGACCTCGTTCTGGGCGTCAAAACCCTGATTGTGGTCCTTGCTGTCGGTGAGCTTGCCGACGACGATCGAGCCTTCAACGCCGGAATTCTCGGCGATCTGGCGGATCGGCGCTTCGAGCGCCCGCAGCACGATCGTGATGCCGGCCGTGACATCGGCATTGGCGCCGGTCAGGCCGCCAAGCACCGAGCGGGCACGCAGCAGAGCCACGCCGCCGCCGGGCACGATGCCTTCTTCAACCGCCGCGCGGGTGGCGTTCAGCGCATCGTCGATGCGGTCCTTCTTTTCCTTGACTTCCGACTCGGTGACGCCGCCGACGCGGATGACGGCAACGCCGCCGGCGAGCTTGGCCAGTCGCTCCTGCAGCTTCTCCTTGTCGTAGTCGGAGGTCGTCTCTTCGATCTGGCCCTTGATCTGGGCGACACGCGCCTGGATCGTCGCCTTGGTGCCGGCACCGTCGATGATCGTGGTGGTGTCTTTCTCGATCAGCACACGCTTGGCGCGGCCGAGCATCTCGATGGTGACGTTTTCAAGCTTGATGCCGAGGTCCTCGGAGATCATCTGGCCTGATGTCAGCACGGCGATGTCTTCCAGCATCGCCTTGCGGCGATCGCCGAAGCCCGGCGCCTTGACGGCCGCGACCTTGAGGCCGCCGCGCAGCTTGTTGACGACCAGCGTCGCCAGAGCCTCGCCCTCGACGTCCTCGGAGATGATCAGCAGCGGCCTGCCGCTCTGCACCACCGCTTCGAGGATCGGCAGCATCGCCTGCAGATTGCCGAGCTTCTTCTCGTGGATGAGGATGTAGGGCTCTTCCAGCTCGACGCGCATCTTGTCGGCATTGGTGACGAAATAGGGCGAGAGATAGCCGCGGTCGAACTGCATGCCTTCGACGACGTCGAGTTCGGTCTCTGCGGTCTTGGCTTCCTCGACTGTGATGACGCCGTCATTGCCGACCTTGTCCATCGCCTTGGCGATCATCTCGCCGACGCTGGCATCGCCATTGGCGGCGATGGTGCCGACCTGTGCGATCTCGGCCGACGACTTGACCTTCTTGGCGCGCGCCTGGATTTCCTTGACCACGGCGGAAACCGCCTGGTCGATGCCGCGCTTCAAATCCATGGGGTTCATGCCGGCGGCGACCAGCTTGGCGCCTTCGCGCAGGATCGAGGCGGCCAGCACCGTGGCGGTGGTGGTGCCGTCACCGGCGAGGTCGTTGGTCTTCGAGGCCACTTCGCGCACCATCTGGGCGCCCATGTTCTCGAACTTGTCGGCAAGCTCGATTTCCTTGGCGACGGTGACGCCGTCCTTGGTGATGCGCGGCGCGCCATAGGCCTTGTCGATGATGACGTTGCGGCCCTTGGGGCCGAGCGTGACCTTCACCGCATTGGTGAGGATCTCGACGCCGCGTAGCATGCGGTCGCGCGCATCGGTGGAGAATTTGATTTCCTTGGCAGACATGATTTTTATCCAGTTCGTTCGGAGAAAATGAGGTCAGGCAGCTTTCTTGGCGGCCACGGTCTTGTCGGTTGCAGCCGTCTCGCCCTTGTCGATGATCCCGGTCTCGCTCTTGTCGATGACGCCCATGATGTCGGCTTCCTTCATGATCAGAAGGTCCTCGCCGTCGATCTTGACCTCGGTGCCCGACCATTTGCCGAACAGGATGAAGTCGCCGGCTTTGACGTCGAGCGGAACAAGCGCGCCGTTTTCGTCGCGTGCGCCAGGCCCGACGGCGATGACTTCGCCCTCCTGCGGCTTTTCCTTGGCAGTGTCGGGGATGATGATCCCGCCCTTGGATTTGATATCGCCTTCGGCGCGACGAATGACGACGCGGTCGTGGAGTGGCCGAAATTTCATGGGAACTTTCTTTCTGGGGCCGGCACAGGCGGCCACGCCCCTCCTCTATAGACGCGTTGGCACTCGATAGATAGGAGTGCCAAAAATTATTCGCGGACCATATTAAATATTCAAAAGTATTATTTCAGCTGGCCGTTTCGTGATATCCGCAGAATGTCAAATAATTCAAAAGATTGAATTTTGCCGATCGAGTGCCTATTTATCGGACAAGTTCACTTTCACGATTTCAGGCACAAGGGAGATTTCTTCGATGGCCGAAGGCAATCAGACGATCATGGAAAAAGCTGAAGCCCGCTTTGTCGACAAGCAGAAGAAGACAGCGGAGAAAAACAAGGCGACCGCCGAATATATGTCCGAGGCAAGAGCCAGGGAAATCAAGACGGCAAGGCTGAGGGAGCTTCGGCTGGCCAAGGAAGAGGCCGATCGTGTCGCCGAGGCCCTCAATCCGACGCCGAAGAAGAAGCGGGTGACCAAGAAAGCCACGGAGGCCAAGACATGAGCCTCACCTTTCCCAACCGCAGCCGCAGCTATGACGAAGCGGGCCAGCGCATTCGTTTCGTTGGCCATGACGGCATGTTCCAGATCTCGTTTTCCGTCGCTGCCGACGCCATGGCCAAGATGCGGCCGGGCACAGCTGCCGACGAAGCCGGTTATCTCCAGACATTCGACACCGAGAGCAGCGCCATCCGCGAGGTGGCGTCGAAGGCCTATGACCGCACCCGCAAGAGCATGTATGTGCTGACGGCGGCCGATTTCGGCTGAAATGGCGGCGAGTTGGCGCTGACCGCGATCAGGTCTTGCGCTCGGCCCTTTCGCGGCGTCTGACGTCGCGGACATTCATCTGCACGACCATGTCCTCGGCCTCGCGCGGCCCCATCCCGACCATCACCTTTTGCCGGACAACCGCAGGCTGGCCGGTGAAGACATCGATGATGCTCCAGCTCTGGGGAAGCTCCATGCGCAGCGTGTAGCGGTTGGCCATGGCGGTCAGCCTTGCATCGTGAAAAACACGGCGCCCAGGATCAGCACCGTCCAGGCGACGACCGACAGTTTCAGCACCATGCCGCCATGCACGGCCAGAAGCTTCCGCAGGTGCGGCACACCTGCCGACGAGACCGGTGCCGCCGCCAAGGCGACAGGGGCCTTGAGGCCAAGTTTTCCAAAGACGGGCAGCAGCGACGGTTCACGCACGAAAGGCCTCGAATGTCAGGGAAAAGCGAAGCAAGAACGCTCGCACCCCTTCCATAGCACTTTTTTCGCGAGCGCCTGCATGCCAAATTCAAGACAGGACTGCTTTGACGGCCAGTCCCTACTGCATTCGCAACACACAATCTATTCGTGGGAACTGACTGCGCCCGGGGCAGATTGGGACGCCAAATTTTGGAGGCCTCGCCTCGGGATCGAACCGAGGCTTCAGAGATTTGCCGTCTCCAGCGTAGCCGCTCCGCCACGAGGCCATGGCTGTGAAGTAGCGGCCAAATATTTACGGAAAGGTTAATCCCGAGGGATTGTTCAGAATTTTCGGGGTCGAGTTTCAGAGCGTTCGCCAGCCAACCTTGCCGGGTCTCGCTTCCGGCGCAGAGTTGAAATCCTTCACGCCCCAAGCGGCAGCCCGCCCCGTCTCGACCGAGGGCCTCCAGCACTGCGACTGACGTTCTTCCCCTGAGCTACGCGCTTCCGAGGCTGCTTTTACCCCGCGTTGCATTTCGGAGGAGAGGAGCGGAGGCCAACCAACTTTTCCCCTTGAACAGCGATTCGATCTGGCTTAGCTTCATCTGAGAAAAGGTTTTCTCAAACAATCGTCGTCGGGCTCGGCCACCTGCCGGGCCTTATCCGGCTCGGCAAGAGAAAACCTTTTCCCAACCAAGGATCTCGGCGCGATGCCATCGGACGATCTGCCTGTTCCGGTCTTTTCCAAGCCAGTCACCTTGCGTGACGTGGCCGCCCAGGCCGGAGTCAGCGTCGCCACCGCATCCAAGGCGCTCAACGGCCAGGGCCGGATGACAGCCGAGACGCGCGAACGCATTCGCGAGACCGCCCGGCGGCTTGGCTTCCGACCCAACAGCCTGGCGCAAAGCCTGCTCCGGCGCCGTAGCTTCACCGTCGGCCTGCTCACCAACGATACCTATGGCCGCTTCTCGCTGCCGTTGATGTCGGGCATTTCGGACGCGCTGGTCGACAATGGCGTCTCGGTGTTCCTGTGCAATGTCGAGGAGGATCCGCGGCTGGGCCAGATGCATGTCGACGCCATGCTCGACAAGCGCGTGGACGGCATCATCGCCACCGGCAAGCGCATCGATCGCCATCTCCCCGTCGACCTCTCCAATCTGCGCGTCCCGGTGATCTATGCCTTCACGCAGCCAGATCCCGACGCCGTCGCTTTCGTCTCGGACGATGTTGGCGGCGCCCGGCTGGCCGTCGAGCATTTCTGCCGGCTGGGCCGCAAGCGCATCGCCCACGTCACCGGGCCGGCGAGCTTTGCCGTGGTGCACGCGCGCGTCCAGGCTTACCGCGACGTGCTCGTCGAAAACGGCCTGACGGTCAGCGAGCCGCTGCTCGGCTCCTGGTCGGAAGCCTGGGGTCACCAGGCGGTTGCGCAACTGTTCGACGGCAAAAGCGAAAGGCCGGACGCGGTCTTCTGCGGCAACGACCAGATCGCGCGCGGCGTCATTGATGCTCTGCGCGAACGCGGCCTCGACGTACCCGGCGATATCGGCGTCATCGGTTTCGACAATTGGGAGATCGTGGCCGAGGCGACGCGTCCGCCGCTGACCTCCATCGACATGAACCTGGTTGCTCTCGGGCGCGAGGCCGGGCTGACCCTGCTTTCGCTGGTCGGCGGCAAGCCCGCCGCGCCGGGCATTCGAAAACTGCCGTGCCGGCTGGTGGTGCGGCAGTCATGCGGCCATCCGCTGGATGGCTGAAACCAAGCGCCGCGCAATCGGCGCCAAGCCGCGGAGCGCGGCCAACCCTGGAGGAGGAGAACATGAGGAACCTTATTGCCAAACTGGCCCTGGCCGCTGCCGTTCTGGGTGGCGGCATCGGTGCCGCGGCCGCCGAGACGGCCAACATCTGGGTGCGCGCCGACGGCTCGAATTTCATGCCGAGGATCGTCGACGCCTACAACAAGGCGCACACCAACCAGGTCAAGCTCGACATCATCCCCAATGCCGAGATCATCCCGAAATATGGTGCCTCCGCGGCCGGCGGCACCGCGCCCGACGCGCTGTCGCTCGACCTGATCTACACGCCCTCCTTCGCCGCCGCCGGCCAGCTGGAGGACATCACCGACTGGGCCAAGTCCCTGCCCTATTTCTCGAGCCTGTCGCCTGCGCATGTGAAGACCGGCACCTACAAGGACCACATTTACGGGCTGCCGTTCTCCGCCGACGCCTCGGTGCTGATCTGGAACAAGAAACTGTTCAAGCAGGCTGGCCTCGACCCTGAAAAAGGCCCTGCCAACTGGGCCGAGATCGCGACCGACGCCGAGAAAGTCAACGCGCTCGGCGGCAACATCAAGGGCTTCTACTTCTCCGGCAATTGCGGCGGCTGCAACATCTTCACCTTCACGCCGCTGATCTGGGCGTCGGGTGGCGACATCCTCTCGGAGGACGGCTCGAAAGCGACGCTGGACAGCCCGCAGCTGCGCGGCGCCATCGATCTCTACCGCTCGATGGTCAAGAAAGACCTGGTCCCGGCAGGTGCGCAGACCGACACCGGCGCCAACTTCTTTGCCGCCTTCGCCGCCGGCAATATCGGCATCTCGCCGTCCGGCGCCTTCGCCATCGGCGCGCTCAACACCCAGTATCCCGATGTCGACTACGGCGTCACCTTCCTGCCGGGCAAGGACAGCGGCTGGTCGTCCTTTGCCGGCGGCGACAATTTCGTCGTCACCAAGGGCACCACGAAACTGCCCGTGGTGAAGGAGTTCCTCGATTTCGCCTATTCGCTCGAGGGCCAGACCATCCTCGCCAAATACGGCAGCCTGCCGGTGCGCGGCGACATCGCCAAGGAGGCACTGAAGGACCTCGATCCACGCTATCAGATCGCCGCCGAGGCTATGGCCAAGGGCAAGACACCCTATTCGGTGGTGTTCAACGACCTGATCAACTCCGCCAACGGGCCGTGGACGCAGATGATCAACGAGGTCTTCTTCGGCGACGATGTCGATGGCGCCATAGCCAACGCACAAGAGACGATGCAGTCGATCATCGACCAGGCGCCGCAAAAATAGCGGCGGCCTACCCGGCCACCCGCCCGTCTCCCTGGGCGGGTGGCCGGCGCGTTCTTTACCCTCCCTCTTGTGGCGAGGGTCGCTGCAAAGCAGCGGGGTGGGGGCAGCGCCAGTACCCCCACCCGGACCTTCGGTCCGACCTCCCCACAAGGGGGAGGTGGGGCGGCCAACTGTATCCGACGGAAGAACAGGCACGGCATGAGCTCTATCACAACCGCAGCAACCCCTGCCCCGCCCCGCGCCCGCAGGGTCGCCAGCCGCCAACAATGGATCGGCCTGCTCTATGTCGCGCCGGCTGTCGCGCTGGTCGTCGTCTTCTTCCTGATCCCGCTCGGCATGACGGCGTGGATGTCGCTGCACAATTGGCCGCTGATGGGCGAGCACAGTTATATCGGCCTCGGCAACTACGTCGCCATCCTACGCGACACCAGGTTCTGGAACGCGCTGCGCTTCACCGCCTACTACACCGTGATCGTCACCATCGCGATCTTCGTGGTGGCCTTTCCGCTGGCGCTGTTCGTCGAAAGGCCGCGGCCGCTGACCAATCTCTACCGCACCATGTTCTTCATGCCGGCGGTTGTCGGTTTCGCCTCGGCCAGCCTGCTCTGGTCGTGGCTGTTGAACGTCGATTCCGGCCTGTTCAGCCCGGCCGCCTATGACCTCGGCCTGATCGACAGGAAGTTCAACCTTCTGGCCACCTTCCAGCCGGCCTTCTGGTCGATCATCGCCATGGTCGTCTGGAAGGTCGCCGGCTTCACCATGATCATCCTGATGGCCGGCCTGCAATCGATCCCGCAGGATCTGCAGGAGGCCGCAGTCATTGACGGTGCCGGTCCGTTCGCCAGGTTCCGGGCGATCACCTTGCCGCTGATGCGTCGTACGCTGGCGCTGGCGCTGATCCTGTCGGTCGCCGGCTCGATCCTCGCCTTCGACCAGTTCTACATCATCCTGCGCGGCGGCCCGCGCAACCAGACGCTGACGGCGGTCTATTGGATCTTCAACCAGTCCTTCGTGTCGTTCAAGCTCGGCTATGGCGCGGCACTTTCCATGGTGCTGCTGGTCATCCTGGTGGCGCTCAGCCTCGTCCAGCTATGGTTGTTGCGCAAACCCGAGGGTCTCGACTGATGGCGCAGGCCGCCTCCCGTAGCCGCCGGCTCCTGAGCCGCGTCGCAGAGCATTCGACCGGCATCATCGCCTCGGTGCTGTTTGCCGCGCCGATCGTCTGGGCGGTGCTGTCGGCGTTCAAGCCGGCGGCCGAAGCGCGCCTGCCGCCGCTGCCGCCCTGGCCGACGACAGGCTTCTCGCTGGAGAACTACGCCACGCTCAACAGCTTCGGCGAAGGGCTGTGGGTCTCGGCGCAAAACAGCATCTATGTCTCGGTGATGACGGTGGTGCTGTCGGTCGCCGTCAGCGTGCTGGCCGGCTACGGCTTTTCGCGGTTCCGGTTTCCGTTCAAGGACCTGTTCTTCATCCTCATCCTGTCGACGATCATGATCCCGTTCCAGTCGATCCTGACGCCGATCTTCCTGGTGCTGACCAAGCTTGGCCTGCACAACACCCTGACCGGCCTGGTCGGCGTCTATGTGACGCTGCAACTGCCGTTCTCGATCTTCATGATGCGCAACGCCTTCGACGCCGTGCCGCGCGAAATCGAGGAGGCCGCCCGCATGGACGGTGCCAGCAATCTCACAATGCTTTTGAAGGTGATGCTGCCGCTGGTCTGGCCGGGCGTCGTCACCATCGCCCTGTTTGCCTTCCTCGGCGCCTGGAACGAATTCCTCGCCGCCCTCGTGCTGATGACCGACCAATCCAAGTTCACGCTGCCGGTGATGATGACCGCACTGCAGTCGGGCCGCTTCGGCGCCATCGACTGGGGCGCGGTGCAGGCTGGCGTCACCGTGATGATGGTGCCGTGCCTGATCCTGTTCCTGGCGCTGCAGCGCTTCTACATCCGCGGCCTGATGGCCGGGGCCGTCAAATAGACAGACCGAATGGAGTAAGTTTCATGACCGCATCGCCATCCGCAAAAACCGGAAAACCGAAGCTCGCCTTCCGCCCGCTGCCGGTGCCGCAGGTCGACGTGCACGGCTTCTGGGGCGACCGCGCCGACGCTGTCGCCACACGCACCGCCGACATCCTCTACGAGCGCTGCGTCGAGGCCCGCATGCTGGAGCAGATCGATCCGGACCGCCCCTCGCCCGGCATAGTCATCCCCTTTCACTCGCCCTCTCCCGACGAAGCCGATCGCCAGGGCGCGGAATTCACCGGATCGACGGTGACCACGCAGATGTTCTGGGATTCCGATCTCGGCAAGACGATCGAGACCGCGGCCTATTCGCTTTACCGGCGCAAGAACCCCGAACTGGAGAAGAAGATCGATGCCGTCATCGACATGTATGGCAAGCTGCAGCAGGAGGACGGCTATCTCTCGAGCTGGTATCAGCGCATCCAGCCCGGCAAGCGCTGGACCAATCTGCGCGACTGCCACGAGCTCTATTGCGCCGGCCACCTGATCGAGGGCGCGGTCGCCTATTACCAGGCGACGGGAAAACGCAAGCTGCTCGACATCATGTGCCGCTATGCCGACCATATCGCGTCGGTGCTCGGCCCCGAGCCCGGCAAGAAGAAGGGCTATTGCGGTCATGAGGAGATCGAGCTGGCACTGGTCAAGCTGGCGCGGGTGACCGGCGAGCGGAAATACATGGAGCTGGCCAAATACTTCATCGACCAGCGCGGGCAGCAGCCACATTATTTCGACGAGGAGGCCCGCGCCCGCGGCGCCGACCCGAAGGCCTATCATTTCAAGACCTATGAATACAGCCAGTCACACATCCCGGTGCGCGAACAGGACAAGGTCGTCGGCCATGCGGTCAGAGCGATGTACCTCTATTCGGGCATGGCCGACATCGCCACCGAATATGGCGACGACACGCTGCGGTCGACACTCGACCTTCTGTGGGACGATCTCACCACCAAGAGCCTCTATATCACTGGCGGACTGGGACCATCGGCGCACAATGAGGGGTTCACCAGCGACTACGACCTGCCCAACGAGAGCGCCTATGCCGAGACCTGTGCAGCGGTGGGCCTGGTGTTCTGGGCCAGCCGCATGCTTGGCATGGGGCCGAACGCGCGCTACGCCGACATGATGGAACGCGCCCTCTACAACGGTTCGATCTCGGGCCTGTCGCTCGACGGCTCGCTGTTTTTCTACGAGAATCCATTGGAAAGCCGGGGCAAGCACAACAGGTGGAAATGGCACCGCTGCCCGTGCTGCCCACCCAATATCGGGCGCATGGTCGCCTCGATCGGCAGCTATTTCTACAGCCTGGCCGACGATGCGTTGGCCATCCACCTCTATGGCGACTCGACCGCCCGTTTCGACATATCGGGCGTCCCGGTCAGCCTGACGCAGACGAGCAGGTATCCCTGGGACGGCGCCGTCGAGATCGCGCTCGAACCGCAGGCGCCGGTCGAATTCACCTTGCACCTGCGCATTCCCGCCTGGAGCGCCAGTGCCCAGTTGAAGGTGAACCGCGAAGCCATCAAGCTGGCTGAAATCACCAGCGACGGCTACGCCGCGATCAAGCGGACATGGAAAAAGGGCGACAATGTCCGGCTCGATCTCGAAATGCCGATCGAGCGGCTCTATGCCAACCCGCAGGTGCGCCAGGATGCGGGCCGCGTCGCGCTGTCGCGCGGTCCGCTGATTTATTGCGTCGAGGCATCAGACAATGACAGCCAGCCGCATCGCCTGACGCTGCCGCGGACGGCCACCATCGAAGCGCAGCACCGGCCGGAACTTCTCGGCGGTGTGGTGACGCTGTCGACCGCGGCACTTGCCGATGTCCCCGACGGCTGGCAGGACGGGCTCTACAGGCCCGAGCCGCCGACCACCGCCGAGACGCGCCTGACCGCCATTCCCTATTTCGCCTGGGACAACCGCGAGCCCGGCGAAATGCTGGTGTGGCTCAGGGACGGCTGAACGAGGTCGGTCTATGGGCGATGACCGATCCAAGCTCAGCCGCGGTCGATGCCGCAGTTTCGGGCTTTCGGTCCATATAGCGCAGACGCAGGCGCAGGAATGGCGCCTCGACGCAGGTGTAGCTGAGATAGCCGATCGGGATCGTCGCCACGAAGCACAATGCGGACCAGAGGCATGCGACGTAGAAATTGCTGATGCTCATGACATTCGTGTCTATGAACGCCGCCAATTGCATGACGAAGAACAGGTGCAGAAGATAGATCGAATAGCTGTAGGCCCCCGCCTTCTCCAGTATCCTGAACGGCGGGCTTGTTCGCTTTTTCGAAAAGCTCGTGTCGTAGTAGGCGATGCCGAATGAATAGGCTGCCGCCTCCAGGGTCGGCAGGATGATCCATATCCAATGAGGCGACGGATAGCGGCCCAGTTGGTAAAATCCGCCGGCTGCATCGAACCACCAGAAGAACCCCGAAAAAGCCATGAGAACGGCCAGCGCCAGCCAGTGTTGGTTCTTCGCGTGGGCACGCAGGTGGAAGGCAAGAATGCCGGCCAGGAACTGATCCGCATGGCCTATGATGGTTACGGACGCCGCCGACTGCACTTCACCGATCTGCACATACAGGACGGACCTCAGCACAATGGCTGCCGCGATGAACAGCAAGGGCGCGAACACAAACCGCCTGGATGCCATCAGCAAGAACGGCAGCAACAGGTAGAAGTGCGCTTCGATCGTTACCGACCAGCCGCCATTCGGGAGGGTGGGAAAAAGAAACCCCAATCCGACGCCCGTGAAATACCCGTCGAGGGACTGTCCGGCCAGGTACCTGCGGCAAGCCTCGATACATATCACGACCAGCAGAAGCGGAAGCAGCCTGAGGGCCCTGTTGGCAAAGAAGGGCAGATAGTTGATCTGCTTTCCATCGAGCAGCTTGGCGAACAGGTACCCGGAAAGCGCCATGAACAGGGAAACGCCAGTATGCCCTTCATCCAGAACGCTGAAGAGGGGAAGAGCCGGCACGAAGTCATAAGGCACCGGGCCTTCAGGAGACGCATGAAGGAAATGCCAGGAAAAGACAAGAAAGGCCGCCAGGCCACGAACATGATCCAGCGCTGGGTAATGCTCTCCGGTCGAGGATTTCATGATTTGCCCACGCGCACCGTTTCCTGCGCCGGTGTTCAGGTCATCGTTGGGCCAGAACTGTTTTCAATTCATTAAACCCTCACTGCGGAGACTTCCAAAATCAGAGATTTGCTTCGAAAAGTGCTGTGGCCTGCAAACATCCGGGGCCAAACACGACTGAAGCGTGCCGCGTCTGAGCGGATCACTTCTGGGCGGATCACTTCTGGGCGATGGTCAGCCCGATCTCCACGGCCACCAATTCCTGCAACCGCCACAGATTGCGGTCGCGGATGCCGCAGGCTTCGAGGTGGCGGATCGTCTCGAAAAGATATTGCGCGCCCGAGCCCCAATGACCGGCGGCTGTCACCAGCGTCGCCGCGATCGCCTGCTTGTCGAGCTTGCCGGCATAACGCGGATTGGCGGGATCGACGACGAAGCCAAGCGCGCGACATGGGCCGCCTTCGGTCCTGACCTGCAGCCAGCGCGGCACGTTGACGGCGGGCAGGATGGTCATTTCGCGGCGCAGCAGCGCTTCGAGGTTAGCCGCCAGCGGCTCCGCGATCTCGAACACCATGCCCTGGCACTGGCCGCCGCGATCGAGCGCCATCATCAGGCCAGGCTGCTCGACCGTGCCGCGAAAACGCTGCACCGTGAAGCAGAACGAACGATGCCAGCCGCTGGCCACCGCGCGTTCTCCGCCCCTCACCTCGCCGGCGGGCTTCCACAACAGCGAGCCATAGGCAAATAGTTTCAGCGGCCCGGCCGGAGCGCCGGCCAGCACCTCGTCGCGGATGCGCGCATAGTCGGCATCGATCATGTGAACCATGCCCGGCGTCGGCCCGGCATCCTCGACAGCACGCATGGTGCGCGCGATGAGATCCTCGGTCAGAGCCATCGGCGCCTTGCGCGGGACCCTCGATGATGCGGTGGAAATAGCCTTGCTCATCTTCGCGCTCCCAGCCCTACCGCCATGTTGCCGAAGGCTGAAGGATTCTCAAGGGCCGTGCAGCCGAGATAGATCACGAGTGGCCGATGCCGCTCTTGCGTGACGCGTCTTGGAACGATGTTGCCGGCAAACTGTTCTGTTCCTTGCCGGAGGATGCCATGAACGACGCGTCGGCAAAGCCCGCTGGCCCCGTCCTTTCATCGGCGGAGCGCGTCAACACGCTGTCCCATTTCCACCGCGCCGAGATCGCTCGCATGGCAGGATGGCGCGACCGGCTGGACAGGACAACCAACTGGGCAATCACGGTGGTGGCGGCGCTGCTTTCGGTATCGCTGTCGACGGCCAGTGCGCATCACGGCGTGCTGCTGTTCGCCATGCTGCTGATCCTGCTGCTGCTGTGGATCGAGGCGCGCCGCTATCGGTTCTTCGATTTCTATCGGGCGCGCGTACGCCAGTTCGAACGCCACTATTTCGCCCAGATCTTTTCCCCACAGCCCGACTTCGCCTCGGACTGGCTGCTCATCGTCGGCGAAGGCCTGCGCGCGCCGAAATTCCTGCTGTCGCAACGTGTCGCGCTGGCGCGCCGCCTGCGGCGAAATTATCTCTATCTCTTCCTGATCCTGCTGCTGGCCTGGGTGCTGAAGATATCGACCCCCAGCCTTCAGTCCGCAGGTGTCAGGACCGGCTTTGTCGGCTCGCTTCGCGAGGCCGTAGACAGCGCCGCCCTTGGCCCGATTCCCGGTGTGGCGATCGTGGTCTTTGTGGCGGCTTTCTATGTCGGGCTGCTCGCCTTCGCCTTCTTCGCGGCCGGCGACGACGGCGAACTTTCCTTCGGCGACGTCCATGTTTGACGTTGATGTCCGGCGACACGCCGCTGCAATGTCAACGGCGCCCCGCGGCGTTGACATGGTTGGTCCGCCGGGACGTTTGGGGAACGGAAGACCCTGTCTTCGCGGCTAGATGCCGAAGAACTGCTTGCCAATCATGTAGCCCAGTGCCGCCACGACCAGCGGAAAAAGTGCCGGCGCGGCTTTGCCTAGAAGGGAGACCTGCTGGTCCTTCGCTGGCGTATGACGTGCATTGCCGAGATTCTTGGTCATTGCTCGCCTCAGGTTCGGAGGATTTATTAGCAAATGCTTATTAAAAGCATGGCCGCATTAACGGCCTGATAGGAAATCAACTCTGATCAGATGCAAATTCTAATGATCGGCACATGGACGGCAAAGACGCGCTGCCCTATTTAGCGCGTTCGAAGCATTGGCCGGGACGCGCGGCCGTTCGCGCCAATCGGCAAAACCGCGCCTGAACAACAAGATGGCTCAGGAACCCGATTTAGCAGGTGAACGCCAGCTCCAGAGCCGGTGCAGTTCGTCCGCCGCCTCGCCCGACAGGCGCGGGGTCGAACGGCATGCCTGTGGGTACGCAGGCCGTGCGCCTCAAAAAATTCGCAAACCCAAAAAATTCGCAAACCAATGTCGGACTGGCTAGCCTTCGTCCGTCCTTGGGGTATCGAACAGGCATTCATGAAAGGATCCAGCAATGCCCGGCACCGTACGTTTGCACCGCGTTCTGACGACCAGCCCGGAAAAGGTCTATCGCGCCTTCGTTGAAGCGGACGCGCTGGCCAAGTGGCTTCCGCCAAACGGCTTCACCTGCACGGTCCATAATTTCGAGGCAAAGGTCGGAGGCACGTTCAAGATGTCGTTCCGCAATTTCACCACCGGCGACAGCCACTCCTTCGGCGGCGAATATCTCGAACTCGTTCCGGGCGAGCGCCTGCTTTACACCGACAGGTTCGACGATCCCAACCTGCCCGGCGAGATACGAGTGACCGTGGTCTTGAAAAAAGTGTCGGTCGGCACTGAAATCGACATCACCCAGGCGGGCATTCCGGACGTCATTCCGGTCGAGGCCTGCTATCTCGGCTGGCAGGAGTCGCTCAGAAATCTGGCAAAGCTCGTCGAGCCCGAGATCAATCAATAGGCTGAGAGTGGCTGGGAGAACGGTCGTTTCTGGCCTGCCGAAGCCCGAAACTTGGACTGTGGCGGGAACTGCCCTTTATCGCTAGCAATTCAACATTGCGTTTGACACCCCCTGTGACTGGACGTGTCAATGAAATGAAGAGTGCAGCGGAGGCTGAAAAAGCATGACTTTGACCAATCGAGACATTGTCGAACTAACCGAATGGCGGCGCAAGCTGCATCAGCAACCGGAAATCTCGAATGAAGAGGAGAAGACCGCAAAAGAGGTCGTCGCCTTCCTCGCCGATACGGGGCCGGACAAGGTGCTGACACAGCTCGGCGGGCACGGCGTCGCGGCCATATATGACAGCGGCAAAGCGGGGCCGACGGTGCTGTTCCGTTCGGAACTCGATGCCTTGCCTATCGAAGAACTTTCAGGCGTGCCGCATTCGTCGCGCGTGCCGGGCAAGTCGCATATGTGCGGCCATGACGGACACACCGCGATCCTGGCATCCCTCGGCCGTCAGTTGGGGCGCGAGAGGCCTGCAAGCGGCCGCGTCGTGCTGATGTTCCAGCCGGCGGAGGAAACCGGCAATGGCGCGGCCGGCGTCGTCGCCGATCCGCGCTTCGGCGAGATCGTGCCGGATTTCGCTTTCTCATTGCACAACCTGCCCGGCGTGCCGTTCGGCGAGGTGCGGCTCAAAGCCGGCGTGGTCAACTGTGCATCACGCGGCATGCGCATCGTGCTGGAAGGCAAGACCGCCCATTCGTCCATGCCGGAGACCGGCATCTCGCCGATGCTGGCGATCAGTGAGTTGATGCCGGCGCTGCCGGCGCTCGGGCGCGGAACCTTCGCCGATGACGATTTCTCCATGCTGACGGTCACCCATGCCGCGATGGGCGAAGCCGTGTTCGGCATCGCGCCGGCTCACGCCGAGGTGTGGGCAACGCTGCGCACCCGGCGTGACGAGCGCATGGCAAACCTGTGCGCTGCTGCCGAAGCACTGGTCGCCAGGATCGCGGGCGAGCATCGCCTTTCCGTCCGCTGGGACTATCACGAGATCTTCGTCGCCAGCGTCAACGCGCCGGACGCGGTGGAGCATCTGCGGCGCGCGCTCGATGAAGAGGGCGTCGCGCACGGCGAAGAAGCCCTGCCGATGCGCGCCTCTGAAGATTTCGGCCTGTTCGGCCATAGTGCCAAGTCGGCGATGTTCTTCCTCGGTGCAGGCGAGCGGCACCCTGCCTTGCACAATCCCGACTATGACTTTCCCGACGACCTGATCCCGATCGGGTCAAGGATCTTCATGCGCACGGCACGTAATTTGCTGGGCTGACCTCCGCCAACTCTAACACCGAAAGGAACACGCAATGCCAACGATGCCAAAGAACACGATTTGCCTCTGGTTCGACAAGGACGCCGAGGCTGCGGCTCGCTTCTACGCGGAGACCTTTCCCGACACCAGGGTGGCGCCGTTCACCGTGCGCCGAGCGACTTTCCGTCCGGCAAGAAAGGCGACGTGTTGACGGTCGATTTTACCGTTGCCGGCATTCCCTGCATCGGATTGAACGGCGGCTCCACATTCAAGCAGAGCGAGGCCTTCTCGTTCCAGATCGCCACCGACGATCAGCAGGAAACCGACCGCTACTGGAATGCCATCGTCGGCAATGGCGGCCAGGAGAGCGCGTGCGGCTGGTGCAAGGACAAATGGGGCGTGTCCTGGCAAATCACGCCGCGCACGTTGACCGAGGCCATGGCGGCCGGCGGCGAGGAAGCCAAACGCGCCTTTGATGCGATGATGGAGATGACGAAGATCGACGTCGCGGCGATCGATGCAGCCCGGCGCGGCTGACCTCGATCGCAGCTGAGTTGCTATCGGACCTTGATGACGACCTTGCCCTTGGCGCGTCCTGTTTCGACATAGGCCAGCGCCTCGTTGGCGGCTTCGAAGGGAAAGACCCGGTCGACAACCGGGCGGATCGCACCGGCTTCGATGAGCGATGCGATCTTGCTCAATTGCTCGCCCTGCGCCCACATGAAGAGAAACGAGAACGTCACGCCACGGCGCTTGGCTCTCGCTCGAATACCGCGGCTCAGCAGGCGAAGCACCAGCTTCAGCACCATGTTCAGTCCCTTTTCCCTGGCGAAGTCGGGATCCGGTGGGCCGGAGATGGAGATGAGCTTGCCTCCCGGTTTCAGCACATTCAGTGACTTTTCAAGTGTCTTTGTGTCCTGGCTGTTCAAGACGACGTCGTAGCCCGACAGCACTTTTTCGAAATCGTCTTTCTTGTAGTCGACGACGACATCGGCGCCGAGCCCCTTGACCAGACCGGCACTCGCCGCGCTGGCGGTGGTCGCAACGGTCGCGCCGAGATGCTTTGCCAGTTGGATGGCGAATGTCCCCACGCCGCCGGATCCGGCTTGAATGAAGACCTTCTGTCCCCTCTTCAGGTTGGCCCTTTCGATGAGCGCCTGCCAGGCGGTCAGGCCGACCAGCGGGATCGAGGCCGCCTCTTCCATGCTGAGGTTCCCGGGCTTCAGGGCTACATCGGCCTCATCCATGGCTATGAACTCGGCGAATGTCCCGATCCGGCCATCGCGCGGCCTCGCATAGACGTCGTCGCCGAGTTTGAACTTGCGGACTGTCGATCCCACGCGGACAACCCTCCCGGCCACGTCGTGACCCAGGATGAACGGCCGGCGATAGGGTAGGATCAGCTTGAACTCTCCGGTTTTGACCTTGGAATCGAGCAGGTTCACCGCCGCGGCGTGGACCTCGACCAGGACATCGCTGTCCCCGAGTTTCGGCTCCGGCATTTCGGCCAGCCGCAGCGTGCCTTTCTTGCTATACTGGTCGACGACGAATGCCTTCATGGCAGTGACTTTCTGAGAGTATTTTTGGCTAGTCGCATGTGCGTGAAATCCTCTGCTCGCTGTCGTTCAGACCGGCAGGCGGAACTGTTTGCGCAGGCTCTTGTCGAATATCCCCGCGGGAGCAAAGCGACGCAGCAGGCTGACTTGGCGCGCTGCCTTGCCGGCGGTGTAGCGCCGTTGCGGACGGGCATCGGTCGCTGCTTTGACGACCACCTGCGCCACCACTTCGGGCCGATCGGCGACAGGCATCACATCGCGAAGCAGCGCTTCCAGCGTAGCTCGAGCCTGATCGTATTCCTGCAAAGGCGAATCCGGCTGGATCCCGTTCTGGTCGAAGACAGTACGAACGAATGCCGGCTCGATGACCGAGACGCGAATATTGAAGGCACGAACCTCATGGTCGAGCGATTCCGAATAGCCCTCGAGCGCGTGCTTGACTGCCGAATAATGCGCTGAATACGGCGCCGGCACTAGTCCCAGCACAGAGCCGATATTGACAATGCGCCCCTCGCCGCGCCGCCGCATCGACGGCAGCACAGCATTGGTCATGCGGATGACGCCGAACAGATTGACGTCGAACAAGGCCTGCACCTGTGCAATCGAGAATTCCTCGGCGCCTCCAAGCTGGCCGACGCCGGCATTGTTGACCAGGAGGTCGATCCGGCCGGTCTGCGACAGCACCGTCGAAACGAGTGCGGCAACGGCTTCACCGTCGGTCACGTCGCAAACCAGCATGGTCACCCCATCCGGGCCGTCGTCGGCCTTGCGCCGGCTGGTTCCGAAAACCGTGAACCCCGCCCTTGCCAGAGCCTCGGCACTGGCGCGGCCAATGCCCGAAGAGGCTCCCGTCACAACAGCGGTTTTTCCGGAATTCGCATTCATTTCGTGCTCCAAAATCATGAGGGCTAGCTTTTTTGCGCCCGTTGAATTACAGTCGTAATATCAGATTACGTTCATAATGCAATAGCAGAAAGGAATAGCAGCCATGCGCTACGAAAAGGGCCGGAAGGACACCTCGCGCGGACGGATCATGGAGGTCGCAGCGGAACGCTTTCGCGGCGACGGCATAGCTGCGTCCGGACTGGCGACCATCATGAGCGACGCCGGGCTGACGAACGGCGCCTTCTATCCACACTTTCAATCCAAGGCGCAGCTTGTCCGCGAAAGCGTGGCGGCGGCGATGGAGCTTCAGGCGCAGCAACTGGCGGAAGCATTGGCTTCGGGCGTGGAGATGGCCATCGACACGTATCTGTCGGCCGAGCACCGGGACAATCCCGGAAAGGGCTGCGCGTCAGCTGCGCTGCTGCCGGAGCTCGCCCGTCAGCCGCCTGAAACGCGTGAAGCCTATACAGACCACCTGCTGGCTTTGGTGCGCCAGTTGGCGGAAGCGCTACCGCAGGCCAAGAATCCGGAAGGCGTGGCGCTGGCTGTCTTTGCAACGCTCCTCGGCACGCTGCAAATGGCCCGCGCCGTGGGCGGAACGGAATTGTCCGATCGCATCCTCGCGGTGGGGAAAAATGCGGCAAAGACGCTGATCGAGCAGCGTTAGCGCTCCAGGAAAGATCGTAACGGCGTTGCCGGCCATATGGCTGACATCGGGTGATCGCGAAGGAAGCTGATCGTGAGGAATATGCCGGGCGTTGACGGATAGCCGATCCGTCAGATCTTCCGGCTGGCCAGCAGCCTTGTCAGCCAGTCCGGATTCATTTCCGGAACAGAGGACAATAGCCGTTCGGTATAGGCCGCGTGCGGTGGCGTGAGAACTTCGCTCTTCAATCCTTGCTCGACGACTTTGCCGCGGTGCATGACGACGATTTCGTCGGCTATCGCGCGCACGGTAGCAATGTCATGGGTAATGAAGATGTAGCTCATTCCGAGTTCACGTTGGAGACGTATGAGAAGCTTGAGAATTTCCTCTTGGACGATCTGGTCGAGCGCGGACGTGATCTCGTCGCAGATGATAAGCTCCGGATCGGCAGCCAACGCGCGGGCAATGC
>NZ_JAMYQY010000029.1:0-65738 GCF_040321125.1 Mesorhizobium sp. M0518 | reverse complement strand
GCCAGCGTTCCGCATAAGGCATCAGCGGTATCCCGCACAACAGCTGCGGTTTTCAGCACAATCCTCCCGCCCCGCCTGCGCCATGCTCCGACCTCGCAACCCAGCCAAGGCCGACCCCAATGAGCATCGTCGTATTCGACCCCGACAGCACCGAGGACGTGGACTTCAAGGACCGCATGCGCCATCCCGCGGCGGCCGATCCGGCCGGCGGCATGTGGCTGTCGGACACCGAACCGTCCTTCATCGATGCCGATGCGCTGCGCAAGGGCCGGCTGGCGAAACTGCGCCGCTGGATGCGCGAGGCCGGCTATGGCGGCGTCGTGTTGTTCGACCCCTATAACCAGCGCTACGCCACCGGCTCGCGCAACATGTTCGGCTATTTCCTGCGCAACTCGACCCGCTATTTCTTTATCCCGACCGTTGGGCCGATCGTGCTGTTCGAATACCCGCAGAGCTATCATGTCTCCATGGTGCTCGACACGATCGACGAGGCGCGTCCTTCCAAGCTCGTCTGGTCGTCGGTGTCGGGCCGCGACGACGAAACCGCCGGTCCCTTCGCCGACGAGATCGCCGAGCTTCTGAAGCAGCATGGCGGCGGCTCGATGAAGCTCGGCCTCGACCGCTGCAGCCATCTGCAGGCGCTGGCGCTGGAAAAGCGCGGCTGCGAGGTTCGCGATTGCCAGGGCGAGATCCTGGCGGTGCGCGCCGTGAAGACGCCCGAGGAAGTCAAATGCCTGCAGGTGTCGATGGCCGGCGCCGAGGCCGCCGTCTATGCGGTGCGCGAGGCGATCAAGCCCGGCGTTTCCGAAAACGACCTGTTCGCCATCATGTATGGCGAGGTCATCCGCCAGGGCGGCGAGTTCATCGAGACCCGGCTGCTCACCTCCGGCCAGCGCACCAACCCCTGGTTCAACGAGGCCAGCGGCCGCAAGATCCGCCCCGGCGAACTGCTGGCGCTCGATACCGACACCATCGGCTGCTACGGCTATTATTCGGATTTCTCGCGCACCTTCCGCTGCGGACCGGGCAAGCCGACCCCCTACCAGAAGTCGCTCTACCGCATGGCGCACGACCAGGTTCAGCACAACATCGGGGTCGTCAAACCCGGCATGGCGTTCCGCGAGATTGCCGAGAAGGCGTGGAAAATCCCCGACCGTTTCGTCGACCAGCGCTACACCTCGGTCATGCACGGCGTCGGCATGCATGGCGAAACGCCGTTCATTGCGCACGCCATGGATTACGAGACCTATGGCCGCGACGGCCATATCGTGCCAGGCATGGTGGTGAGCGTCGAAAGCTATATCGGCGAGAAAGGCGGCCGCGAGGGCGTCAAGCTGGAGGACGAGATCCTGATCACCGACACCGGCACGGAGCTTCTGTCGCGCTTTCCCTATGAGGATGAGTTTCTGGAGACGCAGGTTTGATACGCGCAACTAACGCTCACAACAAGCGCCTCATTCCGTCGCACCCCCCTCTGTCCTGCCGGACATCTCCCCCGCAAGGGGGGAGATTGGCAGCGTCGCCTGGAGCGCTTTTTCCTGCAACTCTGACGATTGGCGAGGGCATTCGCGACGGCCGATCTCCCCCCTTGCGGGGGAGATGCCCGGCAGGGCAGAGGGGGGTGCTGTCCCACCGGCACAGGCAAGAGTCTTGGACTGCTCCGCCCGTGGATAATGAAGCCGCATGAAAACCCCCATCGCCATCAAGCGCGGCACGGTGGCCGCGATCTTCATCGACCTGCAGGAAGAGCACCGGCAGGACAAGCGCTACCTCGTCGAGGGCTTCAGCAGCATCCTCGCCAACGTCCAGCGCCTGCAGGCGGCGGCGCGGCAGAACAATGTGCCGCTCTACCATTGGGCCTACATCGTCGATCTCGACAGCCAGGACCGGCCGTTCCACCCGGTCGGTGAGGACGGCAAGTCGGCCTTTTCCGACAAGAGCGATCCGCTGACCGAGATCTGCCACGAGGTGGCGCCATCCAGGGGCGAGGCGCTGCTGATCAAGGCCGAGGCCAGCGCCTTTCGCACCGGGCCGGCGGCCCGCGACATCAAGTCCGCCGGCATCGAATGGCTGGTCGTATCAGGCGTCTGGACCGAGGCCTGCATCGACGCGTCGGTGAAGGATGCGGTGGCGAAAGGCTTTCGCGTGCTGCTGGTCAAGGATGCCTGCGGCAGCGGCAGCGCGGCCATGCACCAGACCGGCATCCTCAACCTCGCCAACCGGCTCTATGGCGGTGCCGTCACCGATACCGACGGCGCCTGCCGGCTGCTGGCGGGCGAGACCGTCACCGCCTGGCAGGTCGAGGGCTCGGTGCCGCTGCGCTTCTCCTTCGACAATGCGGCCGCGCTCTACGCCGATCTATGACTGTCGAAGCATGACCAGGGGGACCTACGAAACCCGGCTCGACCCGGCCCTGTGGGCCTTTATCGACGCCGTCAACGCCTGGTATCCGCCCGAAATCCTCGGCCTGCCGATCGACAAGCAGCGCGCCGTCTACAACAGGATGAGCCGCGCCTTCCACCAGGGCCGGCCGCCCGGCGTGAAGGCCAGCGATGGCCTGATCGCCGCCGCCGGCCGCGACATCCCCATCCGCCGTTACCGGCTTGCCGGCAAGGCCGCCCAGGCGATGGTGATCTACTACCACGGCGGCGGCTTCATCCTCGGCGGGCTCGAAAGCCATGACGACATCTGCGCCGAGCTCTGCGCCGGCGCCGGCTTCGAGGTGCTGTCGGTCGACTACCGGCTGGCGCCGGAGCACGTCCACCCCGCCGCCTTCGACGATGCGGTGGCGGCCTTCGAATGGGCGGCTGTGAGATCAGGCCTGCCGCTGGTGCTGTGCGGCGAAAGCGCGGGCGGCAACCTCGCCGCCGCGGTGGCGCAGGCGACGCGCCGCCATATCAGAGCTGCGGTCGGCCAGGTGCTGATCTACCCCGAGCTCGGCGGCGACGAGCGCGCCGGCTCCTATATCGAGCACGCCGAGGCGCCGCTGCTGTCGGTGGCCGACATCGCCTTCTACCGCGACGTCCGTTCGGCCAGGCGGCAATCACCTGACGATCCGACCTTCTCGCCGCTGCGCGACACCGATTTCTCCGGCCTGCCGCCGACGGTGATCGTCACGGCGCAATGCGACCCGCTGTCGTCGGATGGCGAGGTTTATCGCGACCGTATTGCGGCCGCCGGCGGCAAGGCGTGGTGGCACGAGGAACCGAGACTGGTGCACAGCTTCCTGCGCGCGCGCAGCACGGTGCCGGCAGCGGCGGAAGCGTTTGCGCGGATTGTGGCGGCGGTTGGCGCGCTGGGCAGGGGTGACTGGCCGTATTGAGTGGCTGAGGAAGGAAGGCGCCGGCGGTGAGGCGCTAATCTCCCCCCTTGCGGGGGAGATGTCCGGCAGGACAGAGGGGGGTGCTGTCCCGCTGACCTTTCAGCTAATCAGCTAAGTCCAGCCGCGCTCTCAGACCGATTTTAAATGATCTGGGGATCGGAGGTTGGCGATCCTTCACACCCCCCTCTGTCCTGCCGAACATCTCCCCCGCAAGGGGGGAGATTGGCTGTCACGTCACCCTTCGCCAATTTTCGAAGGGGGAGGCCCTCGCTTGGCACCTTGCGGAACCCCGCACAATCACTGCGGATTCCCGAACACTTCCCGGCGTCACCCCGCTCTATCATTCCCCTCAGGCAATGGCATCCCGGCGGTCGCGTCCGCCCCCGCGTCTGTCGATCGGCCGGGGCGATTTTTCTGTGCATGCCGTTGTCCCAAAACCGCTGGGCACTTTTGGGCGGCATGCATCAACAACAGGGGAACGACGATGAAATTCATGCTGACCGATCGCAAATTGCACCCGAAAGCCAAGCCCGTCGCCGACGATTTCAGGACCGGCGGCATCAACCGCCGCGAATATCTGGCCCTGATGGCCGGCCTCGGCGTCAGCGCCGCCGGCGCGGTGGCGCTGGGTGGGCTCAGCACGACCCCTGCCCGCGCGGCGGAACCCAAGAAGGGCGGCGTCTTGCGCGTCGCCATGAACGTCAAGGGCTTCAAGGACCCGCGCACCTTCGACGGCGTGGAGATGTCGAATGTCGCCCGCCACTGCAACGAATATCTGGTGCGCTGGAACACCGACTTCTCCTTCGAGCCCTGGCTGCTCGAAAGCTGGGAAGCGAGCGACGACGCCAGGACGCTCACACTGCATGTGCGCAAGGGCATTTCCTGGTCGAACGGCGATGCCTTCAACGCCGATGATGTCATCCACAACCTCACCCGCTGGTGCGATGCCTCGGTGCCCGGCAATTCGGTCGCCGCGCGCATGGGCGCGCTGGTCAATGCCGACACCAAGAAGGTCGTCGACGGCGGCATCGCCAAGGTCGACGACTTCACCATCAAGCTCAATTTGCCAAAACCCGACATCTCGCTGATCGCCGGCATGGCCGACTATCCCGCACTGATCATGCATCGCTCCTATGAGGGCGACGGCGACCCGCTGAAGGCGCTCGCCATCACCACCGGCCCCTGCGAGCTGGTCAGCTGGGATGCCGAGACGGGTGCCGAGGTGAAGCGCAGGGATAAGCCTTGGTGGAAGGGCGAATTCTACCTCGACGGCATCAAATGGGTCGATTACGGCTCCGACCCCAACGCCATGCTGTCGGCCTTCGAATCCGGCGAGATCGACACCGACCACGAAACCGCCTCCGACGCCGTCTCGCAGACCGAGCAGATGGGGCTGATGAACTCCGAGATCGCCACCGGCTCCACCATCGTCGCCCGCTTCAATATCGGCAACGCGCCCTATGACGACGTCAAGGTGCGCCGCGCCGCCCAGCTCGCCGTCGACAATTCCGCCGTGCTGGCGCTTGGCCTCGGCGGCCGCGGCAAGCCCGCCGACAACCACCATGTCGGCCCCATGCATCCCGAATATGCCGATATCGGCCCGGCCAGGCGCGACGTCGACCAGTCGAAAAAGCTGCTCGCCGAAGCCGGTAAGGCCGACCACGAATTCGAGCTCATCTCCGTCGATGTCGAATGGCAAAAGAGCACCGGCGACGCCATCGGCGCGCAGATGCGCGAGGCCGGCCTGAAGATCAAGCGCACCGTGCTGCCGGCCGCCACCTTCTGGAACGACTGGAGCAAATATCCCTTCTCCTGCACCGAATGGCTCGGCCGCCCGCTCGGCGTCCAGGTGCTGGCGCTGGCGTATAAATCGGGCGCCGCCTGGAACGAGAGCGCCTACGCCAGCAAGGAGTTCGACGAGCTGCTCGACAAGGCGCTGGCAACACCGGACGCCAAGGCGCGCAAGGAGATCATGGGCAAGATCGAGCAGAATCTGCGCGACTCAGGCATCATCATCCAACCCTACTGGCGCTCGGTCTACCGGACGTACCGCAAAGGCGTCGAAGGTTGCGAACAGCACCAGGCGCTCGAGCAGCATTTTGAGAAGGTTTGGATTGAGAGTTGAGGCTTTCCATCCTTGGGTTCCTCGCCCCCACGGGAGTGGGGGAGAGGTGGGCCGGCGAAGCCGGGACGGAGCGGGGGACGCCCTTCGCGAAACCAAAACCGTATCAAGAATGAGAGCTGGCTGACACGACAGCAACCCTTGAGAAACTACCTCCCAACGCCGCGCTGGCCCCTCTCCGTCCCGGCTTCGCCGGGCCACCTCTCCCCACTTCGTGGGGCGAGGAACCAAGCCGCGCCATCCCCGGCGCCTCCATTGCAAGGTTGGCGACTAGCGAAATCATCGACCACCGCGTCCTTCGCCCCGTTTACGGGGAGAAGATGGCGGCAGATGAGGGGCGGCGCCAGCGCTGGCCATATGCAACTGGGAAATGGCCGGCGCGAATGCCGGTGAGGCAGTTGCCTGAGCCCGCGCCGGCCACTGGCGAACCTGGGTCCGCCGCCCGGATTTTTTACCGTTCCGGCGATGCTCGATCAACTAGGCCGGACGTTTGGTACGGAAGCAGACAAAGGCTCACCGCGCCGCCCTCAGCAGCGTCCAGATCCAGCCGATAAAAGTCAGCACTAGGAACGGATAGCCGGCGGCGGGCAGCGGCGGCGAGGTGCAAGGGCGCGCCCCAGAGGATCATGCCTGCCGAGACGACAAACAGCACGGCGGCAACGAGCGCGGTGAGCCGCATCCACAGAGCGAAAGTCTTCGGTGCGCTGACCATGACAAGTGCGGCCGCCCACAGCGAGATGCCGCCGACATAGGAGGGCACGCTGGCCTCCAGCCCTGCCGCATTGCCGGCCAGCAGCAGGCTCTCGCCCGCAAGGAAGGTCAGGAAGCCGGCCGCTACCCAGTCATTGCCCAGCCGCTGGTACTTCATCGTCAGCAGCGCGGTCGCCACCACCAGTGCCACGCCGTCGATCGTCCACAGCGTCTCGCGCAGCGGAGCGCTGGCCACGAAGGTGCCGGCGAGGCCGAAAGCGCCGCCGATGGCGAGGCCGATCGCGGCGACGGCGCATGGGATGTCTTCCCCGAGCCGGAGGGAGGATACGCCAAGATGGAGCGCCCTCCAATGTGCTGTTCGTTGTCCGGCGCACATTTGATTTCCGCTGGCGCGGGCGTGGGGGAGTAAAACGAGAAGCTGTGCGTGTTGAGGGGGTGTTCTATCCGCGCAATGCGTCTGACAGAGGGCGCGTTCGGCTAAACGCGCCCTCCTACTTTGAAGCAGTCATTTTTCCAGCCGGCGGCGGAATCGGTCCAACTGAGCTGCTGAGCCACTTATCTCCAGCCCTTGGGTAGTTTTCTTGGCTTTCGCGCCCGCTGAGATAGCCGCGTTTCTTATATTGCGTTCGATCCCATCCGCAACGTCCCGTTGGACCACTTGCATCATCGAACGAGCCGACGAAAACGAACGGCCTTTGTACTTAAACGAAATGCCCATAGTGGCCTCCTTAGCCTTTGGGTGGGTGCGGGTCGTGTCCGTGTGAATCGCGCTCGCGAATCTGGCCGTTTCGGCCATGCACGAGTAGCTCCGTGCCTTGATTGCGGGCGATCCCGCGCCCGGTGTCGATTGCTGCCTTTTGAGTGTCGTGCACCGAAGACGCCCGTTGTGCGCCGGCACCTTTGACTGCCCACCCGCCTGAGTGCGGGACGATATGCTGGTTACGCTTTGTCATTATCAATTCCTCATCTGAAAGTTGACCCGGCGCCGATCGGCGCCGGGTGTCGCCACCACTAGGCAGCTTTCGAAGACGTCTCATCGTCGACCGGCGCACCGGCTGCGCTGTATTTTACGGACTCGGCGCAGCTCTTGGCATTGTGCTTCGCCGTGTACTCCTCCGACCAAACCAGCGTTTCACCGTTCTGCGCCTTGAAACGGATGAAATACTGGTTGTCCTTCGAGAGTAGGATTTCGAAGCGAGCGCCGGTCGCCGACTCTCCGATGGTCGTGTCGATGATCGGGGCATAGAGCGCGTTCGCTTTGACCGAATTGATACAGTTCTGAGCGCTGGCTTTCGCGGTATAGTTTTCCGACCAGACCATCACCTGACTGCTGTACACAAACTGAACGCGGCACTGACCATCCGCTGAGTCCTTGATCTTAAAGCGGTACATTTCCCTCTCCTTTCAAAGTGAGGAAGATTGCGTCTGATATCCGCCTTGGGAGGTCGAATGTCAGGACGCTCTCATGTTACGTATCTTGCTGTCAAGATATCTGTCGTCAATATTTCTGTTGAAACAACGCGTATGAATCCTTGACGCCAATCTAGCCGGTTGGTATGCTCGCGTCGCCAGCGCGAAGGGGTATGCCTATGTCCGAAGAATTGTATAACGAGATCGGAAGAAGAATAAGGAGCATTCGGGAAGAAAAACTCCGGGCAACCCAAGATGATATTGCCAAAAGGCTTGGGATTTCTCGCCCGTCTGTGGCAAATTTTGAGAATGGTAAGCAGCAGATGACTGTATCTCAGTTGATGTCGTTCTCAAATGTGCTTGGTGTCTCGCCGATAGACCTATTGCCTGTGACCGAAAGTAAAATCGGATCGGAAAGATTGTCTCGTTCGCTGCCTAGCCATCTCGATCCGAAACTCCGTGCGTGGGTGGACACCCTGCAGGGCAGCTAACCATGAAATCTCCAAAGCTTTGGCTCAAAGCCGAGCGAGCACAGCAGATTCGTAAGACCGCTCTGGAGCTACTTCGGAGGGTTCATTATGTCGGCGGCATTGTGCCCGTTGATCGGGCAGCCCACGAGCTTGGGGCCTCGATTCGCTATGCGCCTTACGATGGCGAATTAGCGGGAATGCTCATTCGAAACGGAAGTGAGTCTGTTATCGCAGTCAACTCTGCGCACCACAAGAATCGTCAGAGATTTACCATTGCTCATGAATGTGGGCACCTATGCCTTCACTCGGACAAGCTATACGTAGATAAGAATTTTTTCGTACTCAATAGAGATGAGAGATCGTCGAACGCCGACGACATAAAAGAGATCGAAGCCAATCAATTTGCGGCTGAATTGCTTATGCCGTTTCCAAATCTTTTTCGAGACTTGCGGTCAAGTAAGATCGATCTCGAGGACGAACAGCAAATATCAAACGTGGCTAAGCTATACGGTGTTAGCGTTCAAGCAATGACGTATCGGGTTGCTAATTTGTTCATGATACAGCTTGTTGAGCGGCCAAAGTGAACGCTTCTTAGTGCGAAGCGCGGCGGCCGCATCGTCCCGATGAGTCACCGCACTGCCGCAACCCCCCGGGGTGGGACCCGCTGCCTTCGGCAGCTCCCACCCGGACTTGCGCTCGCATCGACCCACCGGGTCGATGCGTTCGGCCGAAGGCCGAACCGCTTAGTCCCCCATCTTCAGCGCCTGGATAAACGCCTCCTGCGGGATATCCACCTTGCCGAACTGCCGCATCCGCTTCTTGCCTTCTTTCTGCTTGTCCAGCAGCTTGCGTTTGCGCGAGACGTCGCCGCCGTAGCACTTAGCGGTGACATCCTTGCGCAGCGCCGAGATGGTTTCGCGGGCGATGACCTTGCCACCGATGGCGGCCTGGATCGGGATCTTGAACAGATGGTTGGGGATCAGCTCTTTCAGCTTCTCGCACATCTGCCTACCGCGCTTTTCCGCCGCCGTGCGGTGCACCAGCATGGAAAGCGCATCCACCGGCTCCTCATTCACCAGGATCGACATCTTGACCAGGTCGCCTTCCCGGTAGTCGGTCAGGTGATAGTCGAAGGAGGCGTAACCCTTGGAGATCGACTTCAGCCGGTCGTAGAAATCGAAGACGACTTCGTTGAGCGGCAGATCGTAGATCAGCATGGCGCGCTTGCCGACATAGGACAGGTCGGCCTGGATGCCGCGCCGGTCCTGGCAGAGTTTCAAAATGCCGCCGAGATAGTCGTCGGGCGTCAAAATGGTGGCGCGGATCCACGGCTCCTCAATGGCCGAGATTTTCACCACATCCGGCATGTCGGCCGGGTTGTGCAATTCCTTCATCGAGCCGTCGGTTAGCGCCAGCCGATAGACGACGCTGGGTGCCGTGGCGATCAGGTCGAGGTTGAACTCGCGCTCCAGCCGCTCCTGGATGATTTCCAGATGCAAGAGGCCAAGGAAGCCGCAGCGATAGCCGAAGCCGAGCGCCGCACTGGTTTCCATTTCAAAGGAGAAGGAGGCGTCGTTGAGGCGCAGCTTGCCGACCGCGGCGCGCAGATCCTCGAAATCGGCGGCGTCGACCGGGAACAGACCGCAGAACACCACCGGCTGCGCCGGCTTGAAGCCGGGCAGTGCCTTGGCGGTGGTGCGCTTGTCCTCGGTGATGGTGTCGCCGACGCGGGTGTCGGCCACTTCCTTGATCGAGCCGGTGAAGAAGCCGAACTCGCCGGGGCCGAGCTCGTCGACATTGATGCGGGCAGGCGTGAACACGCCGGTGCGCTCGACCAGGTGTTTTGCGCCGGTCCCCATCATGCGGATGGTCTGGCCCTTTTTCAGCACGCCGTCGATGACGCGCACCAGCACGATGACGCCGAGATAGGCGTCGTACCAGCTGTCGACCAGCATCGCCTTCAGCGGCGCCGAAGCGTCGCCTTCGCGCGGCGGCGGCAACTGGTGGACGATTGCCTCCAAGACATCCGGAATGCCAAGCCCGGTCTTGGCCGAGATCAGCACGGCGTTGGAAGCGTCGATGCCGATTACCTCCTCGACCTGCTCGCGGATGCGCTCGGGCTCGGCGGCCGGCAGGTCGACCTTGTTCAGCACCACGACGATCTCGTGGTTGTTGTCGATCGCCTGGTAGACATTGGCCAGCGTCTGCGCCTCGACGCCCTGGGAGGCATCGACGACCAGCAGCGAACCCTCGCAGGCGGCGAGCGACCGCGACACTTCATAGGCGAAGTCGACGTGTCCGGGCGTGTCGATCAGGTTGAGGATATAGTCCTCGCCATTGTTGGCGTGGTACTTCAGCCGCACCGTCTGCGCCTTGATGGTGATGCCGCGCTCGCGCTCGATGTCCATCGAGTCCAGCACCTGCTCCTTCATGTCGCGCAGCTCCAGCCCGCCGGTCAGCTGGATCAGCCTGTCGGCAAGCGTGGATTTGCCATGGTCGATATGGGCGACGATGGAGAAATTGCGGATGTGGTCGAGGGGCGTGCTCATGGCGCGCGTTTAGCAGGGGTGGCTTGCCCGAGCAAGCGGCAGGCTGCCGCCGCATATGTGGCGCGGCCCGTTGCCTGGCAAGCCGTACAGGCGCTGCCGGAAAAGCAGAGCAGCCGGCTGTCGGGGCAAGCGGTGCGGGCGCTTGTCGCCTTTTCCCCCGGATTCCTCGAAAAATCGATAAATTTTAACCACGCGCGTTAGAGCATAATTTGTGATCGGCATGTTAGCCGGGGGAAATATCTGATGTAAGGACGAAGGCATGCGGGGGCTTGCAGGCAGTTTTATCGAGTCGCGGAGCGGCTCGTTCGCACCGATACTTGTTCTCGCCATGATTCCGCTGATCACCGCGATCGGCTTTTCCGTCGACTACACCTCCGCGGTCCAGACCAGGTCGACCGAGCAGGCGGCACTCGACGCCGCGATCCTGTCGATCACCACGATGGAAACGGCCTCGACGAAGCCGCAGCGCCAGGTGGTGCTCCAGGATACCTACCGAGAAAACGGCGGACAGGGCACCGCGACCCTGAACAGCTTCGACGTCAGCGCCAACGGCACCGCCACCGCGCAGGCTTCGGCGAGTTTCGCCATGAAGACCGTGTTCATGCAGATCGCCAGGATACCCACTGTGGCGATCGGCGTGACGTCGGCGGTGAACAAGGCGCCGGCTTTGGTGGAGGCGACCTTCAAGGTCAGCGGGGTGTCGGGTTACTGGAACAAGACAATGACGCTCTACGGCACGCAATTCGGTGCGACGCAGGGCAAGCCGATGATGACGATCGATTACAAATACGGCGGCGGCACGGATCCCAAAGGTTACGGCACCACCACCGTCAGCAAGATCGACAGTCTGGGCGTCGCCACAGTGGCCCAGACGCAGGTTTGCAAGGTCGGCAAAAAGGCGCCTGACGGGGTGACGCTCAACACCGACCAGTTTGGCACGAAATATTACTGTGTCGACACGATGGCTGCTGGCAGCACCTCTGGTGCGTCAATCGACGTCAGCCAGATGGCCAGCCTCTATCTGCAGATGAACGTGCCATCGGGCAACCCGAAAGACCTCTATTCGAACGATCCGGCCACGTCCAACCGGCTCTACAGCTCGACAAGCAAGGACATCCCCCTGGCCGAAATGGCGACCGGCAAGATCGTTGACATCTTTGGCCTCGTGCCTTGTGGCTCGACAGGCTACCAGGCCTGGGAAGACGGCGGCAACTCGGTTCCGGCGCCTGTCGGCAACGCCGACTTTTTCTACAACGTGACCGGCAAGTGCGACTTCAACAAGCGGCCGAACAACACGCGGCTGACACAGTAGAAGCTGCCCCAGGCTAAACGCCCTATGGGCTTGTGAGGCTTGGCGATCCTTCACACCCCCCTCTGTCCTGCCGGACATCTCCCCCGCAAGGGGGGAGATTGGCAGCTTCGTCGGCCGCGCTCCTGTTGCGAAGCTAGTGATAGACGAAAGCCGTGATGAGGGTCGATCTCCCTCCTTGCGGGGGAGATGGCCGGCAGGCCAGAGGGGGGTGCTGTCCCTCCGGCTTTCCCTGCGATCTCCCGAACCTTCATCACAAACCAGTGAGCGCTGTAACGAAGCAGCAAGCAGCGGCGAAGTGGGGGTATCAGCGGTGCTTCCAGGCGCCGCCGCCCACGGAGCAAGCCGATGTCCCGCAAGTTCGTCACAGTGTCCAGCCTCTCAGCGCTCGCGCTGGCGGCGTCGCTCGGTGCGGCCGCGGCCCAGCCGCTCACCGTGGTTGAGCTGTTCACCAGCCAGGGCTGCTCGTCCTGCCCGCCGGCCAATGCCAATCTGATCAAGGTCAAGGACCAGCACGGCGTGCTGGCGCTGTCGTTCAACGTCACCTACTGGGACTATCTCGGCTGGAAGGATATTTTCGGAAAACAGGAATTCACCCGGCGCCAGGTCAGTTACGAGCCGGCGCTCGGCCATGACGGGCCGTTTACGCCGCAAGTGGTGGTCAACGGCCATGCCGATGTCGTCGGCGCCGCACCCGGCGAGATCGAAAAGCTGATCTCGGCGAGCGGCCGGACGGGCGGCCCGGCATTGTCGCTCGATGGCGGCAAGATCAGCATCGGCGCCGGCGCCGCACCTGGCGGCCACGCCGATGTTTGGCTGGTGCGCTATGCCAAGGGCGTCGTCGAGGTGCCGGTGGCGCGCGGCGAAAATACCGGCCGCACCTAGCCGCACGCCAATGTCGTGCATGCGCTCAAAAATCTCGGCAGCTGGACCGGCGCGGCCACGACGTATCCGCTGCCCGCCGCATCCGGCGGCCTGAGCACCGCCGTGCTCGTGCAGTCGCCCGGTGGCGGACCGATCCTGGCTGCCGCGACCGACTAGATCGCGCTTCGGCAAGAGATTGCGCAACGCCGCATGGAGCGGCGCCGCATAGCACGGCCGCCAAGAGGGCGCGCCTTCACGACCAACCCCAAGGAGATCATCATGACCATTTCCCGCCTGACGCTGCCGGCGCTCGCTCTCGCTTTGTGCTCGACGGCGCTGTTTGCCGGCGGCATCGCCCGCGCCGACGACGTGACCAACGCGATGAAGCCGGCTGCAAATGCCATGAAACCGGCCGCGGATGCGATGAAGCCCGCAACCGAGGCGATGAAGCCGGCCGACCCGATGGCCACCAATTCCATGAAGCCGGCAACCGATGCCATGAAGCCGGCAACGGATGCGATGGAACCGGCCAAGTAAAGGTGGTGCTGTTTCCGGCTTCGGTCCCGCGGGTCCGAAGCCGGATGCACGTGAAAGTGAGGCTTCGGCCGCAACTCGCCCGTCGCATGATCGTATCTTATCCAATAGACTCCACATGATGGACGTCACAGGAGCTCAAGCCATGACCGACATTCAAAAACCAGTCACCAGACAATCGTCGAACGTCTTCCGCAGCGCGCTCGCCGCCCTGGCACTTGCCGCAGCGGGCGCCGCCTTCTGGCTGACGCCGGCGGTTTCAGCCGAGGACGCGGTGAAGATCCCGCCGCCGGCAATCGACGAGAAGGCGGCCACCGGCACTGAAAAGGCAATCTTCGCCGGCGGCTGCTTCTGGGGCGTGCAGGGCGTCTTCCAGCACGTCAAGGGCGTCACCAAGGCCGTCTCCGGCTACACCGGCGGCGACAAGCACACCGCCGTCTACGAGACGGTCGGCTCAGGCCGCACCGGGCATGCCGAATCCGTCGAGATCACCTACGATCCATCGAAAATCACCTATGGCCAGCTGCTGCAGGTGTATTTTTCGGTCGCCCACAACCCGACCCAGCTGAATTTCCAGGGTCCGGACTCCGGCACGCAATACCGCTCGACGATCTTCGCCGAAACCGATGCACAGAGGAAGATCGCGCAAAGCTACATCGCCCAGCTCGACCAGGCCAAGGTGTTCCCGGAGCCGATCGTCACCACGCTGGAAACCGGCAAGACCTTCTATCCGGCCGAGAATTACCATCAGGATTTCCTGACGCTGAATCCGACCTATCCCTACATCGTCTACAACGACCTGCCCAAGGTGGCGAACTTGAAGGCACTGTTCCCGACGCTCTACAGCGAAAAGGCCGTGCTGGTGCTGTCGGCGAGCAATTGAGTCGAAGAGGGGGGTGCCTCGCGCCTGCATTGGCAGGTCAATCATACGTCAGATCCGTTGCCTTGCCGCCGAACACCCGGTAGGCATAGAACGAATAGAAGATGATGACCGGCAGCACGACCACGGTGCCGGCCAGAATGATGGCCAGGCTCTCCGGCGCGGAAGCCGCCTGCCAGATGGTCAGGCGATCCGGCACCACGAACGGGTAGAACGACCAGGCGAGACCGGCAAAGCCGAGCGCGAAGATGGCGGCCAGCGTCAGGAACGGCATCAACGAATGGCGGTCGTCGGGCTTCGGCAGATGGAAGGTCTGCCGCCACAGCCACAGGAACAAAAGCGCCGACAGGATCGGCAGCGGCGACAGATAAAGCATTTCCGGCCAGACGAACCATTTGTCGAAGATACGCGGGCTGGCGAAGGGCGTCGCCAGCGACACCGCCGCCATGCCGAGCGCGGTCAGCACCAGCGCGGTGCGCAGCCAGCGCACCGCTTTCTTCTGCAATTCGCCTTCAGTCTTGTAGATCACCCAGGCCGCGCCCATCGCCGCGTAGGCGGCGGCAAGGCAGAACGCCACCAGCACGCCGAACGCCATGCCGCCGAGGCCGACGTCGAGCCCGAGCACATAGACGCCCAGCATATAGCCCTGCGCCAGCGATGCGATGATGGAGCCGAGGAAGAAAATACGGTTCCAGCGGTGCTTGCGCTCGGTCGGCACCTTGGCGCGGAAATCGAAGGCGACGCCGCGCAGGATCAGCCCGAGCAAAAGCACGAAGACCGGAATGTAGAGCGCCGTCAGGATGACGCCATGCGCCAGCGGGAAGGCGACCAGCAGCAGGCCGACGGCCAGCACCAGCCAGGTTTCGTTGGCGTCCCAGAACGGGCCGATCGCGGCAATCATCGTATCCTGTTCGGCGTCTTCAGCGGCGGCGAACAGAATGCCGATGCCGAGATCGAAACCGTCGAGAATGACGTAGATCAGGATGGCGAGGCCCATCAGGCCGGCGAAGATCAAGGGGAGCGCGGTTGGCCAGTCGAAGCTCATTTTCTTCTCCTACTCGCCAGCCGCCGGCTGCGACATGGCGGCGTTCATGACGCCCGGCAGCGGCGATCAATCGCCGTCCTTCGCCGCCTTCAGCGCCAGGTGCACCAGCACGCCGAGATAGGCGATCAGCAACAGCACATAGAGAACGAGGTATATGGCGAGCGTCAGCGCGACATGGCTGCCGGCCACCGGGCCGACCGCGTCGGCAGTTTTCAGCACGCCGGTCACCAGCCAGGGCTGGCGGCCGATTTCGGTGGTGTACCAGCCGGCCAGCGTCGCCAGCCAGCCCGACAGCGCCATCGGCACCATCAGCATGGCCAGCGGCTTGGGCAGGCTGTGCCGGCGCTTGAGGAAGAAGGCCGCCGACCATGAGACGAGCAGCATCAATATGCCCGTGCCGACCATGATGCGGAAACCCCAGAACACCGGAAAGACCGGCGGATGATTGCCGGGATAGTCGTTCAACCCCGGCACCACGCCGCTGGTCGAGTGCCGCAGCACCAGGCTGGCGCCATCGGGAATGGCGATCTCGAATTTGTTCTCCCTGGCTGCCTCGTCGGGCAGCGCGAAGAGCACCAGCGGCACGTTGGGGCCGGTGTTCCAGTTGGCCTCCATGGCGGCGATCTTCTGCGGCTGATGCTCCAGCGTGTTCAGCCCATGCTGGTCGCCGGCGAAGATCTGGATCGGGATCAGGGTCGCCGCCGTGAAGACGCCGGTGCGCAGCGCCTTCCACATCGATTCCGAGCGGTCGCCGGTGAGATAGCGCAGCGCCGACAGGCCAGCGATCAGGAACGACACCGTCAGCCCCGACGCCAGCAGCATGTGGGTCAGCCTGTAAGGCATTGACGGGTTGAAGATGATTGCCCACCAGTCGACCGCATGCGCCACGCCGTCGCGCATCTCGAAGCCGGCCGGCGTCTGCATCCAGGAATTGAGCGCGATGATCCAGAATGCCGAGACGGTGGTGCCGCCGGCGACCAGCACCGTCGCCAGCGTGTGGATGCGGTTGGAGACGCGGCGGAAGCCGAACAGCATGATGCCGAGGAAGGCCGCTTCGAGGAAGAAGGCGGTGAGGATTTCGTAGGCCAGCAGCGGCCCGGCGATGTTGCCGACCTTTTCCATGTAGCCCGGCCAGTTGGTGCCGAACTGGAAGCTCATGGTGACGCCCGAAACCACGCCCATGGCAAAGGACAGCGCGAAAACCTTCACCCAGGTGAAATAGGCGCGCATCCAAGCGGAATCGTTGGTCGCGTTGTAGCGCAGCTTGAAGAACAGCAGCACCCAACCCAGCGCAATGGTGATCGTCGGAAATAGAATATGGAATGAAATATTCGTGCCGAACTGGATACGCGAAAGTATGAGCGGGTCCATGATGGGCTCCGGCTGCTGCAAATACTCGCGAAGGATAGGCCCGAAGCGAGTTCACGTCAAAGCGGCGTCCTGCCGCGAGGCTGAACGCCACAGGACAATTTTGCCGGTTGCGTGCCGCGCAACTCCGGGCCTGTGCGCCGCACCTGCAACGGCCGGCCGGCACGATTGTCGAGAACTGTCAGCAGGGCATTGACTTGCGGTTGCAAGCACCGACATTCGTCCTATATCAGGGGACCTCTTTCAAGCAGCCGTTTTCATCCATGCCTTCCATCCTGTCCATTTCCGGGGTCTCCAAGACCTACGCAACCGGTTTCACCGCGCTCAAGGAAGTCAATCTCGACATTCAGCGCGGCGAGATCTTCGCGCTGCTTGGACCCAATGGCGCCGGCAAGACGACGCTGATCTCGATCGTCTGCGGCATCGTCAACCGTTCGTCGGGCACGGTCACCGTCGACGGCCACGACATCAACAAGGATTATCGCGCCGCGCGCGGTCTGATCGGGCTGGTGCCGCAGGAACTGACCATCGACGCCTTCGAGAGCGTCTGGGCGACGGTCAATTACAGCCGTGGCCTGTTCGGCAAGCCGGCCAACCCCGGCTTTGTCGAGAAGGTGCTGCGCGACCTGTCGCTGTGGGACAAGAAGGACGCCAAGGCGATCACCTTGTCGGGCGGCATGAAGCGCCGGCTGATGATCGCCAAGGCGCTGTCGCATGAGCCGCGCATCCTATTCCTCGACGAGCCGACCGCCGGCGTCGACGTCGAGCTGCGCCAGGACATGTGGGCGATGGTGCGCCGGCTGCGCGAGGACGGCGTCACCATCATCCTCACCACGCACTATATCGAGGAAGCCGAGGCGATGGCCGACCGCGTCGGCGTCATCAATCGCGGCGAGATCATCCTGGTCGAGAACAAGGCCGAACTGATGCGCAAGCTCGGCCGCAAGCGGCTGGTGCTGGAACTGCGCAATCCGCTGACGGCCGTTCCCGAGGCGCTCTCGCGCTATGCGCTGGAATTGTCGCCGGATGGCGGGCAGCTGACCTACACCTATGACAATCAGGCCGAGAGGCCCGGCGTCGCCTCGTTGATGCGCGATCTCGAGGCCGGCGGCATCCAGTTCCGCGATATCGACACGCAAAACTCTTCGCTCGAGGAGATCTTCGTCAATCTGGTGAGGAGGGAGCCATGAACCTGCGCGCCGCCATGAACCTTCGCGCAGTATGGGCGATCTACCGGATGGAAATGGCCCGTGCTTTCCGCACCGTGCTGCAGAGCATCGTCTCGCCGGTCATCTCGACGTCGCTGTATTTCGTCGTCTTCGGCTCGGCCATCGGCTCGCGCATCACCGAGATCGACGGCATCAGCTACGGTGCCTTCATCGTGCCGGGTCTGATCATGCTGTCGCTGTTGACGCAGTCGATCTCCAACGCCTCCTTTGCCATCTATTTCCCGAAATTCGTCGGCTCGATCTACGAGCTTCTGTCGGCGCCGGTCTCCTATCTGGAGATCGTCATCGCCTATGTCGGCGGCGCCGCGACCAAATCGATCATCCTCGGCCTGATCATCCTGGCCACCGCCTCGCTGTTCGTACCGCTCACCATCCTGCATCCGTTCTGGATGCTCGCTTTCCTGGTGCTGACGGCGGTGACCTTCAGCCTGTTCGGCTTCATCATCGGCATCTGGGCGAAGAGTTTCGAGCAGCTGCAGCTGGTGCCGCTGTTGATCATCACGCCGCTGACCTTCCTCGGCGGCAGCTTCTATTCGATCAACATGCTGCCCGAGATCTGGCGCACGGTGACGCTGTTCAACCCGGTCGTCTATTTGATCAGCGGCTTCCGCTGGAGCTTCTACGGCAAGTCCGACGTTTCGGTCGGCGTCAGCCTCGGCATGACGGTCGTCTTCCTGCTGGTCTGCATAAGCATCGTCGCCTGGATCTTCAGGACCGGTTATCGGCTGAGGAATTGAGCGGCGAAAGTACAGGTCTGTTGAGATTCAGGTCAGGCCGAGACGAAAATGGTGGATTCCGAGAACCGGAGCGGAGCGTACTTTTCGTACGTGAGCACCGGAAGCGCAGGAAGCCGCCATTTGCAGGCCGGCATCACCTGAATATCAGCAGACCTAGATCGCCTTGACCAGCCGCAGCAGCCCCAGCATCTCGACATACGTTCCCTTGCGGAAGGCGATATAGACCGGCTCTTCGACGCCGTGGAAGCGGCGCTTGAAGGCCGCCTGGCCCTGCAGGTTGAACCTGCGGCGGTTGACCCAGGGCGAAGAATAGGCGCGCTGGAAGGCATTGCGCCAGAAATCGCTTTCGGCAAATCCGCTCGGACCCACATCGACGAGCGGCGACAGGCCGAGCGTGACCACCGAGATGCCCTCTTCGCGAAAACGGTCGACGGCGAATTTGGTCAGGCCGACCTCGGCATGCGGTGAGGCGTCGAGATGCTTGCGCTTGAAGGCGGTGGTGTAGCCGATGACCTTGCCGTCGGCAAACAACGGGTCGAAGTCGAGCAAAGCGACCAGTTCGCCATCGGGACCGTGCAGGACGAAACGGCGCATGTCGGTGCCGAGATGGTCGGCGAAATGGCGGTTGAGAAAGCCCATCTCCCAGCGCTTGACGATGCGGTCGCCGCGCCAGTTTTCCGAAAGCCGGGCGATCTCGTCGAGGTAGATGGTGCGCTTGTCCTCTTCGAACGAAAAGCCTTTCTTCAGCAGCCAGCGCTCGGAGTAGCGCACGGTCTCGTTGCGCTTCCCGGAAAAATCATGCTCGGGCAGGGCGAGGCGGGTGTCGATGCCGAGGCGATTGACCTTGTAGCCAAGGCCGGCCAGCACGCATGCGGTGTCCTCGCCGACCTGCACGAACCATGGGCTGCCGGCGGTCTCGACGAAGCGCTTGATGTAATCGGCCCGACGCGCCGGAGCCGCCACCGGGTCGCCGAGCGCGAAATGGTGCTTCATCTTGGTACCGAAGGCGATGTAGCCATCGGCGTCGCCGAAATAGGAAAGCTTGCCTTGCACGGCGGTGGAATAGGCGAGCGAGAAGTCGCCATAGCGGCGCACCAGTGCCAGGCGTTCGACATGGGTCAGCGCCTGCCGCTCGACCTCGGGCGCGGCAGCCTCAAGGATCTTGTCGAAATGGAACCGCAAGGAGGGCATGGTCGAGATTCCGCGTGCCGCCTACAGCGCCGGCCGTCCAGGACGCGCCAAGGTGCTGTAACACTTTGATTCTGCGCATGACTCGAAAATCGGACTCGATTTCGGACATGCGCGTGGGGGATAACCGAGACCCGCCAGCCACCCAAGGCCTCGAATCAATCACATTGCCGCGACCTGATTACCGTTGATATCGCGCATATGCCATATAGAGCGCAACCGCGGCCCGGCGTGTGGCTCTAAATCGCATCGCTCGAAATTCGGCCGCGGTTTGCTGCAGGGATCCTGCGCGCGATCAAACGGTTACAGCGTCCTGCGAGCCTTGCGGCGGGACGTCCAATGGGATTCGAGTGAATGACGGATACGACAATCAGATCGGTTGCGGATCTGCCGGCCATGGTCGAGCCGGCAATCGTCGTCGGCGCCGGTGCTGCTGGGCTGGCCGCCGCGCATGCCTTGATGAACGCCGGCGTGCCGACGGCGATCCTGGAAAAGGAAAGCCGGCTGGCCGAGCCCTGGCACCGGCGCCACCAGCAATTGCATCTCAACACCCATCGCGATCTTTCTTCGCTGCCTGGTCTCGCCTTTCCCCCTGGCACGCCCGCCTTTCCGCAAAGGATGGTCGTCATCCGCCACATGAACGATTTCCAGAAGGAGAACCGGCTGCCGGTGCAGTTTGGCGTCGCGGTCGAAGAGATCACCTTCAAGGGCGATCACTGGGCATTGCGCACCAGCGCCGGACTGCGCTTCGCCCGCAATGTCGTCATCGCCACCGGCCGCGACAGGCAGCCATTCACCCCCGAATGGAAAGGCATGAAGGATTTCGTCGGGCGCATCATCCATTCGGCGGATTTCGGTGACGCGCAAGCCTATGCGGGCCAAAGAGTGCTGGTCGTCGGCGCCGGCAATTCGGGTTTCGACGCGCTCAATCATCTGGCCGGCATAGACACGGCCGCCATCTGGCTGTCGGCCCGCAGCGGCCCCGCTTTGCTGCCCAAGCGGATTGCCAAGATCGCCGTGCATAGGCTTTCGCCGCTCATGGCGCGCCTGCCTTTGCGGATCGCCGATGCCGTGATGGCGGCAACGCAGCGGCTGGTTTTCGGCGACCTGACCAAATTCGGCCTGCCGCCCGCGCCTGCGGGCGGCGCCAGCCGCCTGACCTCGGACTATACCGCGATCGCCGCCGATGACGGCGCCGTCGGCGCCATCAAGGCCGGCAAGATCACCGTCGTGCCGGGCATACGGGAATTCACCCGCGATGGCGTGATCCTGGCCAATGGCAGCCTGATCTATCCCGACATCGTCATTGCCGCGACAGGCTACCGCACCGGGCTGGAGCCCATGGTCGGCAAGCTCGGCGTGCTCGACGCCAAGGGCGTTCCGCTCTTCAACGGTGGCCAAGCCGATCCAAAATTGCCCGGTCTGTGGTTCACCGGCATGCGGCCAAGCATTCGCGGCTGCTTCGCCAATGCCGGCATCCTGGCCAAGGCGATCGCCAAACGAATTGCAAGGTCGGCCCCGCACCAATCCAGCGCATCACGCTGATTTCGGTTCCAGCCGCCGGAAACCGACGGCTTCCATCAGCATGTCTTCTTCCACCATGCCGGCATTGTGCAGGGCGAGCAGGTTAAGCGCGATTTCCCGCGCGTCGGCGGAATCGGGATGTGCCTCGCGCCGCCGGCAGGCCTCGTCGAACACGCGCTGCAGCTTGGCGATATCGGCTGGCTTGAGCAAGCCACGGTCATAGACAGACTTCGACATGGCGATCTCCTGATAAAGACCTAGAGCGCCACGTTTAAATTGCCAATCTTTCCCGAGGCTTGACCGACTTCCCCCGTCGCCTCGTCATCCTGGGGCGGAGCAAGGAGCGAAGCGACGCGGCGCAGACCTCTGGAGCTGCTCCGCAGCCCAAGGGATACATGCCGCGGCTTCAAGGCGCAGCAGCGGCGCAAATTCTGCTCCGCTGCTGCCCATGCGAGTGGGCAATCAGACCGCGATCTTGCCGCCGCCTTGTCTGGTGATGGCGACCACCGACGGCCGCACCGGCATGTCGGGCTTGAAGTCGGGCCAGCGCGTCGACAGGTCCTCATAGTAAGAGGGGCGCCCGAACGCTTCCCAGTCCTCTCCGCCGTCGCCCGGATGCTGGACGGCGACGAAGGCGGTCTGGTCGTCGGGCGCAAACAGCGGACCGCACATCTCGGCGCCGATCGGCACGCGGAAGAACAGTTTCGAGGTCGCCCGCGCCGCCCCCTCGGTGTCCACTGCCCACAGGCCATCGGTGCGGCCGGTGGCTTTCGGCCCCTGTCCGTCGGTCGCGACCCAGAGACGCCCGGCCGAATCGACCGCGCAATTGTCGGGCATGCCGAACCAGCCATTGGCCGTCGTTGCTGTCGAGAAGGTGGCGCCGACATCGGCGACCGCCGGATCGCCGCATTTCAGCAGCACTTCCCACTTGCCCTTGGCGGCGGTGAAATCGCCGCCGTCCTCGGCGATTTCGATGATGTGGCCGAAGGCGTTTTCGGCGCGCGGGTTGGCAGCATCGACCTGGTCGGCCTTGCGCTTCGAATTGTTGGTCAGCATGACATAGACCTTGCCGTTGACGCCATTGGGCTGGACATCTTCCGGGCGGTCCATCTTGGTGGCGCCGAGCAGGTCGGCGGCGCGGCGCGTCTCGATCAGCACGTCGGCCTGGCTGGCAAAACCGTTTTCAGCCGTCAGCGGCCCCTGGCCGAAGACGATCGGCAGCCATTCGACCGTGCCGTCTTCGGCGAACTTGGCGACATGCAGCGTGCCATCGTCGAGCAGGTCCTTGTTGGCGGCACGATCGTTCGGATTGAACGCGGCCCTGGTCACGAACTTGTAGACATAGTCGAAGCGCTCGTCGTCACCGAGATAGAAGACGACGCGGCCGTCCTTGGCGACGATCGATTCGGCGCCCTCATGCTTGAAGCGGCCCATGGCGGTGCGCTTCCTCGGCGTCGAGGTCGGGTCGTTGACATCGACCTCGACGATCCAGCCGAAGCGGTTGGCTTCGTTGGGTTCCTTGGCGAGGTCGAAACGCTCGTAATGCGCCGCCCATTCATAGGCGCCTTCGGGAATGCCGAGACGCTTGTAGTTCGCGGCTTCCTTGTGGCCTTCCGGCAGCTCGCCGGAAAAATAGCCATGGATGTTCTCCTCGGCCATCACATAGGTGCCCCAGGGCGTGACGCCGCCGGCGCAATTGTTGAACGTGCCGAACACCTTGGTGCCGGACGGATCGGCATTGGTCTTGACGCGGTCATGGCCGGCAACCGGGCCGGACAGCGCCATTTCGGTGTTGGAGGTGATGCGGCGGTTGAGCTTGCCGTCGCGCACCACCTGCCATTTGCCACCATCCTTGCGGATCTCGACGATGGTGCCGCCATGGGCGGCCATCTCGACATCGACCTGCTCCTTCGAGAGGGGTGCGACTTCTGCCGACTTCTTGCCGTCCTTTTCGACGATCTTCACGATGCCCGGGAACATCAGATGCGGATTGGTGTATTCGTGGTTGACCACCAGCAGGCCATGTTCGGCCGAGCCGTCGATCGGGATGTAGCCGACATAGTCATTGTTGTAGCCGAACTGTTTCGCCTGGGCCTCGGCCGACTGTTTCGTCGGGTCGAAGTCGGGCGAATCGGCAAACAACGGATCGCCCCAGCGCAGCAGGACATCGGCATCGTAACCCGACGCGACATGGTGCTTGTCGTCGATGCCGGCCTCGAGTTCGTCGAACGCGAAGGCCGAGCCTCCCGCTGCCCTGGCCTCGTCGGCGCTGATCAGCGCCAGCGGGCTGACGGTGGCGGCGATGGCCGAGACGGCCAGCGAGCCCTTGAGGAAGCCGCGGCGCGAGAACCGCGCGGCGATGATCTCGCCCATGGTGCGGTTGTCGGAGGCGTTGATCGCCGGGCCGTCGTTTTCCTCGAGCAGGCTGGTGCAGAATCGGGTGTCGGGGGAGCGAAGGTCAGTCATCGTGGCTTGCCTCTGGCTGTCGGGTGGCTGGAGCGTGGGGTACCTGTTGACCCCCTTATAATCGCCGGGTCACATTTTCGTGACATCGGGAGACGTTTCAGACGCGACAGGCATTGCGCGCAGCGCTGGCTCAGCATTCCCGAAGGCCGTGAGCTGCTCCGGAATCGTCTTTCGAGAGGAAGGAGACCTTCGGCGGCATGTTTCGCGCGCATCTTACAACGGCGCATGACGTCAGTCGTTGCCAACGGATCAACGGACAAAGCCGGCTCGACAAGTCACCTCCGCCGCCCCCGGCGGAGGTGACTTGATGTTCGGCGTCTGCCGTCGTCAGGCGTCGGGAAAGCGAGTCTCCCGTTTAGCGATGGCGGTCGCGGCGCCGTTCATGCAAAGCTAATGTAGCATAGGCTTGGGACTTTAGTCCAATCTTGCGCTTGCAAAGGTCCTAGTTGACAACCGCAACGGTCGGAGGTCGCTTCCGGGCGCCGCGTCTTTCGGCAATGTTGTTGCACTGCAACGTTGGGGTGGGGCGCGCCGGGCTCAGTCGTCGGAGATCAAAATGCACAGATCGGTCACGACCCGTTGTTGCCGGCTGGCGCTCAAATCGGCAGCGGCGCTGGCGTTGACGATTGCTCCCTACCAAATTGTCCTGGACGGCTCCGTTTCCGGCATCCAGACCGCCAGCGCATACGCCGGCAAAGGTGGCGGCGGCAACGGTGGTGGTGGGGGCGGAGGCAACAGTGGGGGCGGCAACGGCGGCAATTCCGGCGGAGGCAATAGCGGGAACAGCGGCAATAGCGGCAACGGCAATGGGAATGGCAACAGCGGCAAATCAGGATCCAATCAGGGTAAGAGCGGGAGCCATGTCAATGCAAAGACCGGTGACAAGGTCGACGTGACCGGCAACAAGATCACGGTCCGGCACCCCGACGGCATAACGGAAAAGCTCGAGAACGGTCGTTTCAGCATGAAGGACGCGCTCGGTCGCACGATCATCGACCGCCAGGCTACCCCGGCCGATGCCAATCGTCTCAAGGCCTTGTGAAGCTGGCCAACAGGCAACGGTCAGCTTTGCACGTCACCTCCGCCGCCCCCCGGCGGAGGTGACCTCGTTTTTGGCCAGCGTCCCGGTTTTCGGCACCGCAATGGCTGCAGTCCCGAGGCGCGACGTGCTTTTGCGCAATCCGGGACGGGAAACCGTTGCGCATTTCCCCGTACCTGGCCTGGAGCAATTCTAGGAAAAGTGTGAAGCGGTTTTCCGTCTAGAATCGCGTCAAAACAAAGAATTAGAGCAGCTCGCCGTTCCGTGAAACGGTGAAATGCTCTAAGAAGGCCTGTCGCGGTCGCGCAACTCACGCATCATCAAGGCCGCTTCGGTGCGGTTTCGCACATTGAGCTTCGACAGCACCCCGGTCATGTGGTGCTTGACGGTCTTCTCCTGCAGCTCAAGCCGCAAGGCGACTTCCTTGTTGCTCAGCCCCTCCGCCACCAGCCGCAGGATTTCCGTCTGCCGATCGGTGAGCTGCCGCAGCCGTTCCGCAATGCCGTCGGTCGGCTGCTGGGACTGGAGATCCGAAAGCAGCCGGGCCGACAGCGTCGGCGACAGATAGCTTTCGCCGGCTGCAACATTGCGCAGGATGTCGGCGAGCCCGCGCGACCCGACGCCTTTGAGGACATAGCCATTCACCCCTGCGTTCAGCGCCTTTGTCACATCGGCATTGGCCTCCGAAACGGTCAGCATGACGATCTTCTGGGCGGGATGGCTGGCGAGGATGCTTGCGACCGCGGTCAGCCCGCCGCCCGGCATGGAGATATCGAGCAGCAAGATGTCGGGCCGCACCGTCGTGGCGAGGCGTTCGGCATCCTGCGCCGTGGCGCCCTCGCCAACCATCTCGAAGCCCCCGATCTCCGACAGGCTGCGCGTCACACCTTCGCGAAAGAGGGGATGATCGTCGACAATGGCGATGCGGATGGTACCAGTCATGCTTGCTCCTCGACCGACAGACGGATCACCAAACGCGTACCTTGCGGCCCAGTCAAGGTTTCGAACTGTCCGCCAATGCTTTCGACCCGCTCCCTGAGGCCGGCGAGGCCGAGACCCTCGACCCGTGCCGCCGGATCGAAACCCGGCCCGCCGTCCGACACTTCGACAAAAAGCCTGCCACCTTTCATCCCGGCGCTCACTGCCTGATCCTTGCCTAGCCCGTGGCGATAGGCGTTGTTCAGCCCTTCCTGAACGAAACGATAGATGCTGATCTTCTCGGAAGCGCCGGGTTCCGGCAACTGTCCGGCCAGCGTCAGCGTCACCGACGTTCCCGTCCTCTGCTCGTGTTCCTTGACGGCCAGCCGCAGAATGTCGTTTGCGGCAGCCGTCTCGATCTGCGGAAGGACAAGGCCGGTGCAGATGCCGCGTATTTCACGCATCGCATCCTCCAGTGTCTTGCGGATCATCGCGACCTCGGTCGAACGGCTTACGCCCGAATGGCCATCGCTGGAAAATATCGGACTATCCATGCGCAGCGCCGCCAGGGCCACGAGTTGGGCCGGGCCGTCATGGAGGTCGGCGCCGATACGGCGCAGATATCTTTCGTTGAGCGCGGTGGCGCGGCGAGAGGCCCGTTGCACGCGCAGTCGCAAGGCACTGTTTTGCGCCACCAGACCCTGCAGCTCCGACACTTGGCGGCGCAGCGCCCCACGCTGATCGTCGATGGTGCGGCTGCCGCGCAGGACGATGCCCGACAGGAGCAGGAATGCCGCCAGGGTCGCGCCGGCCACGATCAGCCAGCTCGACCACAGGGCGGACGCCAGGGTGGCCTGGAAATCGTCGGCGATCTCATAGAACTCGGTGACCGCCACCACCTCGCCCGACCAGGGCTCGCGCACGGGATTGTAGATCTCCAGCAAGGGCAAGCGGGTAGCCTTCTCCTCGCGTTCATCATCATCGAATGTATTGAATTCAGCGACGACGTTGCCTTCGAAGGCGGAACGCAGATTGTCGCTCGGACCGAAGCGGCGGCCGATCAGGGCCGTCTCCTTGGCGTAGAGAACCGTCCCGTCGCGGCGCCAGAGTACGAACGATTCGAGGCGCTTACCAAGCGCGCCCTGGCCAAGCGTCTCGTCCAGCGCCTGCTTGACGGACTCGCTGAGCTCCTGCTCCTTGCGCAAGTCGGGAAGCAGCGGCGCAATCACGCTGTCGACATAGAGCGCCGTCGTGGCGGCCGAATTGCGGATGACGCCGTCCCGGATCTGCGCCGTCACCCAGGTGCCCACCACCAACATGACAGCCAGCAGGCCAAAGCCGCCGGCAATGACGAATTGCAGGGCAAGGGAAAGCTCGCTCCAGCGCCGCACCAGGTTTTGAAAACTGCGAATCATGAGCCCCTGACCGCCCTTCGAACCGACAGATTGGGCGATGGTAGTACTTTGAGCTTCCGGCTTGCCATTGCCAAGAGCTTCGTTTGGTCGAGGTCGCTTGACGTCCCGGCGCGCTTGGGAAACAACGTCCGCGACACACGCGGCGGGAGCCGCTTCGAGAGGGGACGGAGCGTTGAGTTTTTCAGGATTGCTGCAGCTCGGCTTTTCGACGGTCATTTTCCTGCTGGCGGCGACAGCCGCCAAGCAATGGGGCCTGGCGCCGAGCCTTGGCAAGATCGCGCTGACGCTGGCACTCTATTCGCTGGGCAATCTGATCATGCTGCGGCTGATCCGCGAATTCGGCATGTCGGTGTCGTTCAGCCTTTCCGCCGTCATCCAGCTGGTCTCGGTGAACGTCGTGGCACTGGTCTTCTTCGGCGAGCGCGTCAATGCGCTGCAGGCGACCGGGATCATGCTGGCGATCGCAGCGGTGGCGCTGATCACGCTCGGACCCTATCTGCAAGGCCGGCTGTAACGGGCGAATTGCCGATGAAGAACGCCGCGAACGCTTTGCTCAACCGGGTTGAATTCCCGGTGCTGCTGGCCGGCCTGGTCATCGCCGCCGGCCTGTGGGGATTCGAGGAGCTGATGGAGATGGCGCGCGCCACCACGCCGCACGCCTTCGATACCGAAATCCTGCTCGCCTTCCGCCAGGCGGGCCGCCCTGACAGCCCGGTCGGCCCGCTGTGGCTGCAAGGGGCGATGCGCGACATCACCAGCCTCGGCAGCGGCAGCGTGCTGGTGCTGATCGTGACGGCGGTCATCGTGTATCTCCTGCTTATCCGCAGGCCGGCGACCGCCCTTTTCATCTTCGTGGCGGTGGCCGGGGGGCAGGTATTGTCGAGCCTGCTGAAAGCCGGCATCGACCGGCCGCGCCCCGAACTCGTCTCGCATCTCGTCAACGAAACGACGCTGTCTTTTCCGAGCGGCCACGCCATGCTGTCGGCGGTGACCTATCTGACGCTCGGCGCGCTGGCGGCACGCTTCCTGCCCGGTCGAACGACGAAGATCTATGTGCTGTCGCTGGCGGTGCTGACGACGCTGCTGGTTGGCGTCAGCCGCATCTATCTTGGCGTCCACTGGCCATCGGACGTGCTTGCCGGCTGGTGCGCGGGCTTCGTCTGGGCGATGCTTTGCTGGCTCGCTGCCCGGGCGTGGCAGCGATGGCGTGGGCAGCACCCGGACGGCGAGACTGGAGACTAGATCAGCCGGTTGATCAGCCCGTGAAAGTATCTGAAAAAATGGTCAGTCAATGCGCCGCGCCTTACGTCCCAAACGTTCATACTAATGCTTGAAACATCACAATGATGGTATTATACCTCATTTCTGCAGACTCAGACGGGGATTCCGGCCGATGATCACTGCCGCGCAGATGCGTGCCGCAAGGGCGCTGGCCGGCATCGATCAGAAGACGCTCGCCGAGCGCGCCGGCGTTTCGCTTCCGACCATCCAGCGCATGGAGGCGAGCGATGGCGTGGTCAGGGGCGTGGTCGACACGCTGATGAAGGTCATCCAGGCTCTCGACGAGGCCGGGGTGGAGCTGATCGGCGAGAACCAGACCAGCGAGCGCGGCGGCCGGGGCGTGCGCCTCAAGCCTGCCGTGCCGCGGGGTCCCAAGGCTGAGCCGGCATAAAGTCGCGACGGCGACCGCCGACAGCCCTGCCGACGATCCCGCCGCCTTTCAGGGTGCGAAAGGCAGTCCATGGATCAGACGCAGCGGGCAGTGCATGAACCGGCCCACAGGTCGGTAAAGCCGACATTTTCCGAATTGTTCACACCGAAGCTGGTGACGGTCTGGCGCGAGGGCTACACCTTCGCCGACTTCAAGGCGGACGCCATTGCCGGGCTGACGGTCGCCATCGTCGCGCTGCCCTTGTCGATGGCGATCGCGATCGCTTCGGGGGTCGCTCCCGAGCGCGGCCTCTACACCTCGATCGTCGGCGGCTTCATCATTTCTGCGCTCGGCGGCAGCCGCTTCCAGATCGGCGGTCCGGCCGGCGCCTTCATTGTGCTGGTGGCAGCGACGGTTGCCCGCGTCGGCATCGATGGGCTGCTTTTGGCAACGATGATGGCAGGGGTCTTCCTGCTCGCCATCGGCTATCTTCGTCTCGGCACCTACATCAAATTCATTCCCTATCCGGTGACGGTCGGCTTCACCGCCGGCATCGCCGTCATCATCTTTTCAGGACAGATCGTCGAACTGTTCGGGCTGAAGCTTGCCGGCAAGGAGCCGGGACCGCTGGTGCCGAAGCTGATCGCGGTCGCCGAGGCGGCCGGCACCATCAACCCGGCGGCGACCTTGGTGGCGGTGTTGACCATCGTCACCATCGCCGGCCTGAAACGCTGGCGGCCGACATCGCCCGCAATGCTCATCGCCATCGGGCTGGCATCGCTGGTCGTGGCGCTTCTCTCGCTGCCCGCCGAGACGATCGGCACCCGCTTTGGCGGCATCCAGCGCAGCCTGCAAATGCCCGCTCTGCCACCGGTCAGCCTGGACAGGATGATTGACGTGCTGCCGGATGCCATCGCCTTCGCCTTGCTGGGCGCCATCGAATCGCTGCTGTCGGCGGTGGTCGCCGATGGAATGACGGGCCGACGGCATCGTTCCAACTGCGAACTGGTGGCGCAAGGCTTCGCCAACATCGCGTCCGCCCTGTTCGGCGGCATCTGCGCCACAGGCACCATCGCCCGCACGGCGACCAATGTGCGGGCCGGCGCCCACGGACCGGTTTCGGGCATCGTCCACTCAGCCATCCTGCTCGCTTTGATGCTGGTGGCGGCGCCGCTCGCCAGCTACATCCCGCTCGCCGCCCTTGCCGGCGTGCTGGCGGTCGTGTGCTGGAACATGTTCGAGAAACAGGCCTTCGCCACCTTGCTGCGTGCCTCACGCGGCGACGCGCTGGTGCTGATGGCGACCTTCCTGCTCGTCATCTTCCGCGATCTCACTGAAGGCATCGTCGTCGGCTTCGTGCTGGGGTCGATCCTGTTCATCGACCGCATGGCCAAATCGATTGCGGTCGAGGCCGATCAGCCGCTGGTGCAGGAGGATGTCGCCGACAGCACCAACGCCTACGATGCCAGCGAGGCGACCGACGCCGACACCGTGGTCTACCGCATCTCCGGCGCTTTCTTCTTCGGCGCCGCGTCGACCGTCGGCACCGTGCTCGACCGCATCGCCGACCAGCGCAAAAACTTCATCCTCGATTGCTCGGCCGTACCGTTCTTCGATTCGACGGCGGCCAACGTCATCGAGGGCGCCGCCCACAAGGCGAAACGCGCCGGCGTCCGCTTCATCATATCAGGTGCCGCGCCGCAGATCCGGCGTATGCTGATCAACCACGGCGTCAAGCGCCCGCTGGTGACCTATGCCGCCTCGATCAAGGATGCGCGGGCGCAGCTGAAAGGGAAGCTGGAGGCAGAGTAGAAATCGGGATTTGCCGGTCGGCGGGCCACACAGGTGTCCGCCGGTTGAACGCAAACGTTTTGGCCCTGGGTTGACTCACGCACGGCGCGACGTGAACGGCCGCTTTGCGCCCTCGTTTCCGCCATTCAGACTATCGTTGCAGCTTCCCGAAAGCTGACGGTCTGCTAAGCCAGCACTAAGGCCTCGAATGGGGTGGTAGCAGGTTACGCCGCCGGTCAGCCCGCTGCCCAACGATAATGGTCGCGTTGATGTCAATGCGAGCCCCAAATATCATGCAAGTACTCCTGGGCTATCCGCCCGGGTGGTCGTGCCACCGTGCGCGGCGATGAACATGGCGACGGCCGACCGGCAATAGGATTCGATTTCGTTGTCGTCCTCTGCTCTCGCCTCATCGAAGCGTGCGATAATCAGGAGATCGGATCCTTTGATAAGCGCGGCAAACAGGCGGGCGGACCGGAGAGGATCGGTCACGTTCAGAACCGCCTTCGCGTGCAACTGACGCAACAGGGCCTCGATTTGGGCGATGACATGGGCGGGGCCGGCTTCGTAATGGAGCTTGCTTAACGACTTTTGATTCGTCTTGTCGGCCATGATCATGGCTTCGACACTGCGGACGTCCGGGTTCAACAGCGTGCGAAGCAGGGATGATCCCACCACCATGAGCTGATCTTCGGCCGAACCGTCGACGCCTTCAAAAAGGGCCTGTGGTGCAAACTGATGGCAGCGGGCCGCGATGGCCGCGCTGAACAGCGCCTCCTTGTTCTCGAAGTGCCGATAGATGCTGAGCTTGGATATCTTCGCTCTCTGGGCGACCTTGTCCAATGTCGTCGCATGAAAACCCAATTCCTCAAAGAGTTCGCACGCGGCGTCGACTATCGTTTGGCCAAGCGCCTCATTGGCGGGCCGGCCGCGCCGGCCCTGGCTGTTTTCGGTCACGACAATTCCAGTCCTTGACAGTATCATAATTCTTGAATTACGATACCACGCAGTGTCAAAAATGTGCAAGCCAGGCCAAGCCATCCCTCATCCACACACGGAGCCCATCACCATGGATGACGTCATCATCATCGGCGGCAGCTTTGCCGGTCTCGCCGCCGCCCTGCAGCTCGGACGTGCCCGCCGCAAGGTCACCGTTCTCGATACCGGCCTGCCGCGCAACCGCTTCGCCGGCCACTCGCATGGTCTGCTCGGCCACGATCACAAGCCACCGCTGGACATCCTGGCCGAAGCGCGGAAGCAACTGGCGCGTTATCCCACGATCAGGCTGGTCAATGGCCGGGCCGACAGCATCTCCGGCACCATCGACGATTTCTCGGTCCTCACTGGCGATGGCGAACACCTTGGGGCGCGCCGCCTGATCCTGAGTTATGGCGTCGCCGACCAGATGCCGGATGTTCCGGGCTTTGCCGAAAGCTGGGGCACATCCATTGTGCCCTGCCCCTATTGCGATGGCTTTGAAGTCGCCGACCAGCATTGGGGCCTCGTCTGGTCCGGCCCGCCGTCGCACAATTATGTCAGGCTGTACCACGACTGGACCGAAACATTGACGGTCTTCGCCGATGGTCACGACATTTCACCCGATGTTCGGGCCGATCTGGCGCGCCGCAACATACCTGTCGTTGATGGCCGGATCGCCGAAATCGCCCATCATCGGGGCCATATCACCACCGTTAATCTCGAGAGCGGCCGCAATGCCGCGGTCGACATCCTGTTCGCGCATCCGCGCAACAAGCCGTCCGCAAGCCTGCATGAATTAGTGGGCCTCGCCACGGTCAATACGCCCCTCGGCATCGCCATCAAGGTCGATGAGCGCCGCGAAACCAGCACGCCCGGCATCTATGCTGCCGGCGATCTTGCGAACCCGGCCATGGCCTCGGTCACCACGGCAATATCGCAAGGCGCGACGGCGGGTATCTCCGCCCAGCAGTCGATGCTGGTTTGAGAACACAGATTCCCCTCTCCGCACCGGCCTCCCTACGTCGTCGCCACCGTCGGCTGCCCGACAATACCAGCCAGTCTGCTGCCGGCCCCAATTGAGCCGTCGGTACGCCCGCAACCCGATGTCCGCTTTCGATGCCTCTCCACTAGAAGCTGACGGACTGCTACCGGCCCAAAGGCGACATCAAAATATCTGCTTGGCAATGTACGCTATTGGCGCTTGGCGGGCCGATCCGGGCGACGTCGTTTACTAGCCACAATAAGAGTTCGAGTTGGCGATCCTCGCCGATGAACGACAGGGGCTGTTGGCGAACGTCTCAGAGATCGGCCCTGAGGCACCGATCATGGCTCTCAGTCGAGCTTCAGCGCAGCCACTTCGCCCTCGTTCATCAACGGCACATAGAGGATCGACTTGCCGTCGGTGCCGATGTCGGCGCTGCCCGGTTTGAAATGCGCCAACGCTTCCGGCGCGCCGCCGGCTTGATAGCGGTAGAGCGTGCCGGTCATGTAGGCGGTGGCGAAGATGGTGTCGCCGATGGCGATGACGCCATCGAGATCGGCGAATTTCTGCGCGCCCGGCAAGGGCGAAACCACCTTGCTGGCGATGTCGACCGACAGCAGCCCACCCGGCTCCGCCGTGCTGAAGTCGGACTTGATGTCCTTGCCCCAGGAGGCGACGATCAGCCTGTTGCCATCGGCGAAGACGCCGTTGGGCGAAGCCAGCATCGCATCCCTGGCGAACAGTTCCGGTTGTTCGCCGTCGATACGATAGATCGTGTCGGCCAGCATGTCGGTGACATAGATCTTGCCTGATTGGTCCGATGTCATGTCGTTCAGGAAAACAGCGTTCGGTACCGTGATGCTGGCGACGAGCTTGCCGCTGGCGAGGTCGACGACGCGAACCTTGGTGATGTCGGCGACATAGAGCTTGCCGCCCGCTATCGCCATTCCCTTGGGCGCGTCCATGCCGTCGGTCCAGTGCCGGGTGACCGTCCTGCCGTCCACGGACAGCACGCTGAGATAGCCGTTGCCGTCGGCGTCGCCGGGATTGCCGACGATATTGGAAACGATAAGGCGATTGTTGGCTGCGTCGAACAGTGCCGATTCCGGTTGTTCGAGGCCGGTGGCGCGCCAGAGTTCTCCAGCCTCGGCGGCAGGCGCGCCTGCGATGCCGATGACGGCGAGAAAGGCTGATGTGACGAGGGTGTTCATGGCTGCTCTCCTGTGATGACGGCGGAGAGCTATGATTTTCGATATTTTCAGGAAAGGTCGATAACCTCTAGTATCGAAAGTCGATACGAAACCCACGGCAAGAGGTGCATTCCATGAACGGCCTTATCTTCGGCGCGTTGAAGCGGACGCTGAAGGCGAAGGGCGTCACCTATCGCGAGCTTGCCGAACGCATGGGGGTTTCCGAGCCGACGGTGAAGCGCATCTTCCACGAGCGCAACTGCAAGCTCGACCGGCTGGTGGAGATCTGCGCTGCCGCCGGTGTCGAGCTGGAGAACGTGCTCGGCTCGATGAACCGGGGGCCAGGGCCGGTCAACCGCATCGCGCCGGAGATCGAACGCAGGCTCGCCGGCCGGCCGGCACTGCTGTTCATCTTCGTCATGCTGTCGGAAAAATTCACGCCCGAGGGCATCATGCGCTCGCAAGGCCTGAGCGAAGCCTCGATGTTCCTCTATCTGCGCGATCTCGAGGAGCTCGGCCTGATCGCGCTCGGCCGCGGGCTCACGGCGAGATTGCTTGTCGAGACGCCGATCCAGTGGAATTTCGAAGGGCCGCTGCGGCCGCTGTTCGAGATGACCAACAAGAACTTCATCGGCTGGGCGATCACCCATATCGACAGGGAAGCGACCTTCGTCAGCTTTAGCAGGCGGATGCGGCCGGAGACGGCGGAGATGGTGCGACGCGAGGCGCAGGACCTCGCCGATCGCGCCAAACTGCTGGCCCATCACGATCAGCACACGACGCCGGAAGACGGGCTGGTCGGCTACAAATGGACGTTTGCCTTTGGCGCGACGCCATTCCCGGCGATCATGCCGATCGGGCCGCACGCGCGAGATGCCGGTGCGAGAGCAACGGACCCGGCCGCCAAGACACGGCGGCCGCTGCCGGCCTGATCGGCCAATCGTCTCAGCATGATTGCATCTGGCGGCTGAGCTTGCCGCGCACGGCCCTGGCGGTGCCGATGGCCACCATTTTCGCCGCTGTCTTGCCGCCTGGGCCTGCCATGCGGCCGGCGATGCCGACCGCGCCATTGACCGCGCCCATCATCTTCATCTGCCCGGCCGTCTCGTTCATGCTGGCCCTGCAGTCCTGCATTTTCCTGGTCGCCTCGACTGCAGCCAGGGCCTCGCCAAGGCCCTCCGGCGAGTCCGGGCCGGCCGCCAGCTCCGCCAATTGCGCATGCTGCTCTGGCGTGATCGGCGGGCTGGCGGCCGTCTGGCTGCAGCTGGACGCCAGCAGGCAGATAAGCATCGCGATCGGGCTGCCCCGCCTGACACGTGCCGTGGTTGGAAAAATGCCGCGATGTTCGGCCTCGAGGCTCCCGCTCGGAGTTGCTTTTCCCGCCACCCGTTTCCTGTTGCCCAACATCCTATCGCCCCATCGCCGGGCCGAGGATGAGGCTGCGGATTTTTGGCGTCAGCGGCCTGACGACATCGGCGAAGGGGCCGCCCTCGGCCCGCAAAGCCATCAACCCTTCGACCTCTTCGTTGATGGCGTCGATGGTCTCTGTCTTCTGCGCGTCGGTCAGCTCCTTCATGCCGGATATGGCATTCCTGAGCTTGGCGAAAATGGCATCGAGTTCTGCGACCGGCATCGTCGCCAGGAACCCGCGCATGGTCTCGCCAAGCGCGATCTTCCAGCTGTCGGCGGTGAAACCGGCTGTGTCGATCAAGCCCTTGTCCGCGGCATCGCGCTCGTACCAGTCGGCGGCGATCTCCTCGTCATAGGCGAACTGACCGAATTCGGGTTGCAAGGCCTCGATCAGGCCGACGACCGCCGACGCATCCCGCGCTGTCAGCGCCAAGGCCTGCGGGCTGTCGAAGATCATGCCGGCAAGTGCGAGCGCGCCGGCCAGCCGGCGCATGGCTGCGAAACGCCGCTCAGCCATAACAATCCTCCGCAATGCCGGCCCGGGCACTGCTCGTCGCCTGGGACTGCAGAACCGAGCCGCCGATCGAGGCGGCCTGGCCGGCAATGACCCCACCATTGCCAGCCAGACCGCCAAGACCCCCCGCCATCGACAGGACACCGCCGAGCAGAGCCGCATTGGTCTGCGCCTTCGCCGCCGTCTTGGCGGCATCGGCGCAGGCCGTTTCCGTCGTCGGTTCGTTCTGGGCCTTCTTGCTGCCGGCCGCGCTCGCGATCGATGCCGGGTTGTTGTCGGCCTGGCCCGTTTGGCAGCCCGCCAGGGCAAGGGTCAGGGCCAGGAAAATGATCCTTTTCATGGTGCTGCTCATCATCGGGCAGCGCGCGGCGGCAGCTTGGCCTCGCGATGATCGGTCACCGCGTTGCCCAAGGCGATCGACAGCAGATAGACGCGCGGATTGAAGCCCGCCGCGGCCAGTGCCGACAGCGTCTTGAACAATTGCAAATGAAACATCGTGCCCCCTTGGATTGCCGCCAATGCGGTTCCGGTTTTGGAATCGCGCCGCAAACTAGGGGCATCGAAGGGGGTCAGCTTGGACAGAACGGCACTGAAAGCGGCCAAAACGGCCCGGGATTGACGTTTTGCAGGCCGCGGCGCATATGACCGCGCTCTTGGGCATGGGGGTGTCGATGACTGCGACGATGGGGCCGTCAGCTTCGTTCAGGCTGGCGACGGAGATGTTTCCGGAGCGGGATCGCGTCGAGATTACGCGCGAGGTTTACGGCCGCACCGTTCTGAGGGTGGACCTCGATCCGCTGGCGCCGGCGCAGATCGACATGCGGGTGCGCGCGTTGCCGGGCCTCGGCATCGCCACCGGCAGCTCATCGGAATTCCGGGTGCATCATACGTCGTCGCTGATCGACAACGACGACTTCGTTCTTCTGGCGGCCCTCGACGGGGGCAGCGTGATGAAGCATCGCGGCCGCGAGGAGGCGGTCGGCAACGGCCAGGCGCTCATGATGAGCGGTGAAGAGGTTGGCCTCAACCTGATCGGCGCCGGCGGGTTCCGCTTCGTCAATCTCAGTTTTTCGCGCAAGCAGCTTTCGCCTCTGATCGGCGATCCGGCCGCGGTCCTTATGCGGCCCTTGCCGACCCAGAGCGGGGCGATGCGGCTGTTGCTCGACTATATCAGCTCGATCCAGGAGGTCGGAGACGAGTTGACCGCGGAGGCCTGCCACCTTGCGGCGACGCATGTCTTCCACCTTGCCGCACTCGCCATGGGCGCGACCAGGGATGCGGCCCAGATCGCACGCGGCCGCGGCGTCAGCGTTGCCCGCTTGCGCGCCATCAAGGCCGATATCGTCGCGCATGGTGGCCATGTCGACCTGTCGGCGCAGGACGTCGCCGCCCGCCACGGACTGTCGGCCCGCTACGTCCGCAAGCTGTTCGAGAGCGATGGCACATCCTTGATTGATTTCATGATGAACCAGCGGCTGGCGCGCGCCCATCGCATGCTCGGCGATCCACGCCATGCCGGACGCAGCATCACCGCGATCGCCTACGAGGCCGGCTTCAACGACCTTTCCTATTTCAACCGGGCGTTCCGTCGCCGTTATGACGCTACTCCCTCGGACGTGCGGGCCGCGGCTTGCAAGCACTGACGCCAAAGCGCCGTCGGCCGGCGCGCTCCCGGGCCGTCCACGCGGTTGGACTCATTTGATCGCGTCTATTCGGCGGCCTTCGCCCCGGGATCGGCAATCTTGTCGTCCCAGACCATCTGCCGGTAGTCGAAACCATATTCCAGCGTCGGCTTGACGATGCGGAAATAGGGCGACAGGTCGAAATCGCGCGGCGTGTAGAGCGAGTGGTGGCGGATGTGCAGGATCTCCTTGCGCGAGTAATTCGACTGCGCCGAGGCGCGGCCGGGCGCACGGGTGATCTCGGGCAGGATCGGATAGCGGATCTGGCCATAGGCCTCGGCGATCAGCGTAGAGCAGATCGCCCGTGTCGGGTCGCCGGAGCCGAAGGCCAGCATGCGGCGCCGCCAGCGCACCGGCACCGGCGGTGTCGGGAAGAAAAAACGCAGCATGTCGAAAATGTTCTTGAGGTCGTATTTCAGGCCGAGCCTGCCGATCATGAACGCGACGACCTTGTCGCGATCCTCCGGCGCCAGCCCGCTCGCCCGGCAGATGCGGGTGTTGTAGGTGCGGTAGCGCGACAATGGCACGGCGACGCAGCCTTCGCCGATCGTGACCTCGATCAGGCGCGGCCGCTCCGAGCCGTCTTGCGGCTCTGGCAAGGCGTCGCCGACATGGAAGGCCGCATGCGACCAGGTCGACTGGGTCAGGTATTTGATCGCCGCCGAGATCTTCTGGTTGCCCTCGATCAGCAGGATGTCGCCGGGCTCAAGCGTGCGGCGCAGCGTTTCGGCATCGGACGGTGTGTAGGGCTCGTAGCCGGAGGATTCTTCCTGCAGCCGGCCGGCAAGCCAGCGGCCAAGTCGATCCAGAAGCGTGTCGCCGGGCTCGGTCATGCCCCATGGCGATTAGCATGGGCGGGTAATGAGGGCTAGCGCACGCCTTTCCTCCCCCTGTCCGGACCGAGAGGAAAGGCGCCAAGTCAGCTTGCCGTCGCAGCGGCCTCTTCCGGCGGCGCAGCCAGATCGTCACGCGCCTTGCGGGCCAGTTTGCGTGTCGAGCGTTTGGGACTGTCGCTGAACAGTTCGGCCGCCTCAGCAAGGCAGCTCTTCTTCAGCTGCTTCTCCGACCGTTTCAACAGCTTGCCCAGAAGTTTCGTGTCCTCGGGCAGCCCGAGCGGCTGGTCGTCGGCCTCGAGCAGCGCGCGCATCACCAGCACATCGTGCAGGTCGCCCAGCCGCTCGCCCAGTTCGTCGACCGCCTTGCGCCGGGCCTTGATCGGTGTCGGCCACAGCCTGCCGAGCAGCGACAGATGCATGCCGTGGGTCTTGGCCGCCTTGCGCAAATCGTGGAAATCATCGGCCGCGCCCCGCGATCCGGCCTTGTCGAGCGCCTTCCTGGCACGGCGCAGCGTGACGCGGGCACCTTCGGCAAGCACGTCGGCCGCCTGTTCCGGCTGGTCGGGCAAGGCCAGCGCTTCGATGCGTTTGAGGCCATCCTCGCAAGCGGCGGTCGCCGCGCCGATCGCCGCTTCGAGCCCGCTGCCTTCGTGCAGTTCATGCTGGCGCGCGATCAGCCTGTCGCGCGCAGCAGTAAGCCCATCGTCGGCGCTCTCCTTGGGAAAGCTCGCCGCCAGCCGGTCGATGGTCTCGATCAGCGCAGTCGCCTCGCGCGGACCGGCAAGCAGGCCGGCCACATTGCGATAGCATTGGTTCTCGGTCTCACAGAACGTTTCGTCGCCGGAACGAACAAGCCGCAGCAGGGCGCGGGCGCTCTTCAGTCGCTTGCGGCATTTGTGCAGCGCCTGTTCCGGGCGGCTCCGTGCGGCGTCAAGGTGATGCAGCGCCTTGCCGATTTCCTCGGCAAGGATACGCCTGACCTCGCCGGTCAGCGGCAGGCGCGGATCGATACGAAAGCTCATGCGGCGATCTCCGGTATCCCCCCAAGGGCGAGCGACGCGTTGTAGAACTTTGACTCGCCGGTGACTTCACGGCCGAGCCAGTCAGGCAGCATTTCGTCCGGCACGTCCTCCGGCGTCTCAAGTTCGGCGATCACAAGTCCCGCAAGCGGACCGCCAAAGACATCGATTTCGTAGAGATAGCCACGGTGCCTAACATGGTGACGTGTCTTCTCGATGACACGTCCGATGGCGAAGTCCAGCATCTCCACCGCCTCCGACAGCGGGATCGAATATTCGAATTCGTCGCGTTCGCGCGCCTTGCTGCCGAATTTGAGCGTCAGCCTGGCGGAAGTGCCATCGCTGATGCGAATGCGCACCGTGCGCCCGGGGCCGGCAGCGAGATAGAACTGAAGAATGCGGATATTGGCCTCGGCCAACTCCCGCCATGCGGTGCTGGTGACCAGGAATTTTCGTTCGACTTCCTTGCCCATGGCCGCGCACTAAAGCGTTTGCCGCCGTCGATGGCAAGGCAATGACGAACAGAAGTTGACTTTAATCAATCGATTGATTAACTGTTCTCATGATCAAACTACCTGAGCCTAAAATTCTTCGCCGCGAGCCCGCCGAGATGACGCGCGCGGCCCTTGTCCAGGCGGCGCTGAAGCTGTTCGGAAGGCAGGGCTTCGATGGCACCTCGACGCGCGAGATCGCCGCCGAGGCGCAAGCCAATATCGGCTCGATCGCCTATCATTTCGGCGGCAAGGAGGGTCTTCGCACGGCCGCCGCCGACTTTATCGTCGATACCATCCAGACGGTCGCCGGCCCGGCGCTCGGCAACGCGCAGGCGACCGCGCCGGTCGGTCCCGAGGCAGCGCAGGCGCAGCTCTTCGCGGCGCTGGAGCGAATGGTCGGCTTTGTCGTGGCCAGTCCGCAGGCCGGCGAGATCGTGCAGTTCATCCTGCGCGAACTTTCCCATCCAACGGCAGCCCTCGATCGTATCTATGACGGTGTCTTCGAGCCGAGCCATCGCCGGCTGTGCCAACTCTGGGAACAGGCGACCGACGAGCCGGCCGAAAGCGAGGCCACAAGGCTCACCGTGTTCACGCTGATTGGCCAGGTCATCTATTTCCGCATCGGCCGCGAGGCGGTGATGCGCCGCATGGGCTGGAAAGACATCGGCGCCGCCGAGGCGGCCAAGGTGGTGGCGGTCACATCGGGTAATCTCAAGGCCATATTGGCTTTCAGAAAGAGCAAAGCATGAAGGGGCAAAGACCATGAGCTTTCTGTGTTCGCTGCCGCTCGCCGCGCAGCTCTTCTCGGCCTGTGCCCCGGCTGCCCCGCTGGCCGTCGGCTATGTCGAAGGCGACTATGTGCTGCTGGCGCCGATCGAGGTGGCGCAGGTCGAGACCGTCACGGTGAAGCGCGGCGACCGTGTGGTGCCTGGCACGACCGTGGTGACGCTGGAAAGTGCCGATGCCAAGATCGCGGTTGCGCAGGCGCAGGCCGGCCTTGCCCAGGCCCAGGCGCAGTTGGCCGACCTGCAGATCGGCAAGCGGCCGGAAGAGATCGCCGTGCTGAAGGCCGAGGTCGACATGGCCAGCGCCCAGGCCGCCGACGCCAAGCGCAAATACGACCGCGCCGCCGATCTGTTCAAGCGCGGCGCCGGCACGCAGGCCGATTTCGACACCGCGTCGGCCACGCTCGAGACGGCCAATGCGCAGGTCGGCCAGGCCAATGCCAATCTCGCCGTCGGCGGCCTGCCGGCACGGCCCGAAACGATCAAGGCCGCCGACAATCAGGTCAAGCAGGCGCAGGCCGCGTTGGAGCAGGCGCAGTGGCGGCTGTCGAAACGGGTGCTGGCGGCGCCTTCGCCGGGCCGCGTCAACGATGTCATCCGCAATCCGGGCGACACATCAGGTCCGACCGCGCCGGTCATCTCGATCCTGCCCGACGGCGCGGTGAAGCTCAGCGTCTACATTCCAGAGAGCGCTTTCTCCTCGGTCAAGGTCGGCACCTTGCTCGGCGTCCATTGCGACGGCTGCGGCCCGGATGTGAAGGCGCGCGTCAGCTATGTCTCGCCGGATCCCGAGTTCACCCCGCCGGTGATCTACTCCCTGGAGAACCGGCAAAAGCTGGTCTACCTCGTCGAGGCGCGGCCGGAGGGCGATGCCGGCCCGCTGCAACCGGGCCAGATCGTCGATGTCGATCTGGCGGACAGCGCAAGATGAACGCCATCGACGTCCATGGCTTGGTCAAGCGTTTTGGCGACAAGACCGTCGTCGATCATGTGACGATGTCGGTCGCCGAGGGCGAGATCGTCGGCTTTCTCGGCCCCAACGGCTCGGGCAAGACCACCACCATCCGCATCATGTGCGGTCTGCTGACGCCGGACGAAGGCGAAGGCACGGTGCTCGGCTTCAACATCCGCACCGAGAGCCTGCGCATCAAGCGCGAAGTCGGCTACATGACGCAGAAATTCTCCTTCTACGAGGATCTGACGATCGGCGAGAATCTCGAATTCGTCGCGCGGCTCTACCGGCTGAAGCCGGTCGAAGAGCATGTGGCGCGCACGTTGGAGGACCTCGGCCTGACGTCGCGCCGCAACCAGCTGGCCGGCACCTTGTCGGGCGGCTGGAAGCAGCGGCTGGCGCTGGCCGCCTGCATCATGCACAAGCCGAAATTGCTGCTGCTCGACGAGCCTACGGCCGGTGTCGACCCGAAGGCTCGGCGCGAGTTCTGGGACGAGATCCATCGCCTCGCCAGCGGCGGGCTGACCGTGCTGGTCTCCACCCACTACATGGACGAAGCCGAGCGCTGCCACCGCATCAGCTACATCTCCTATGGCAAGATGCTGGCCACCGGCACTGTCGCCGAAGTGGTGAAAAATGCCGGGTTGACCACTTTCGTCCTCCAGGGCCCGCGGCTCGATCAGATCGCCGAAGCGCTGCAGGGCCGCGCCGGCGTCGACCAGGTGGCGCCGTTCGGCGCGACGCTGCATGTCGTCGGCTCTGACAAGAAGAAGCTCGAAGCCGCGCTCGCCGATGTCGAGAGAGAGCACAAGGGCGTGAAAGTTTCGCCCGGCGAAACCAGCCTCGAGGACGTCTTCATCCAGTTCATGTCCGGCTCGAAGGACAACATGGCATGAACAGCGTCTTTTCCTTCGCCCGGCTTGGCGCGCTGCTGATCAAGGAATTCATCCAGATGCGGCGCGACCGCATCACCTTCGCCATGATGCTGGGCGTCCCGCTGATACAGTTGGTGCTTTTCGGCTACGCCATCAACAACGATCCGAAAAGCCTGCCGGCAGCACTCGTGGCGACGAGCAACGATCCCTACACGCGTGCCATTGTCGCGGCGCTGCAGACCACCGGCTACTACCGTTTCGACCATGTCGCACAAAGTGCCGCCGAGGCCGAGTTCCTGATATCGCGCGGCGACGTCGCCTTCGTCGTCACCATCCCCGCCGATTTTGCCAGGAGGGTGGAGAGCGGCAACAACCCGCAGATACTCATCGAGGCGGACGCCACCGACCCGGCGGTGGCCAGCGGCGCCATCTCGACGCTCGGCACCGTCGCCAGTCAGGCGCTGCTGAGGGCGCAAGGCACGCAGGAAGCCGCCGCCGAGGCCGCCAAGGGTCAGCTCGATGTCGTCGTACACCGGCGCTACAATCCCGAAGGCATCTCGCAATACAACATCGTGCCCGGCCTGCTCGGCGTCATCCTGCAGATGACCATGGTGATGATGACCTCGATCGCGCTGACGCGCGAGACCGAGCGCGGCACGATGGAAAACCTGCTGGCGATGCCGTCCAGCCCGCTCGAGATCATGATGGGCAAGGTGCTGCCCTATCTGGCGGTCGGCGGCGTGCAGATGGTGGTGGTGCTGGCGGCGGCGAAGCTTCTGTTCGCCATCCCCTTCACCGGATCGATGTCGCTGCTCCTGACCGCCGTGCTGATCTTCGTGCTGGCGCTGGTGCTGCTCGGCTATACGATTTCGACCATCGCCCGCACGCAGATGCAGGCCCTGCAACTGACCTTCTTCTTCTTCCTGCCGTCGATCATGCTGTCGGGTTTTATGTTCCCCTATCGCGGCATGCCGGACTGGGCGCAAATCTTCGGCGAGATCTTCCCGCTGACGCATTTCCTGCGCATCACCCGCGCCGTGATGCTGAAGGGCGCCGAACTGCCGGCGGTGGCAGACGAGATCGGCTGGCTGGTGGTGTTCGTGGCCTTGTTTGCCGGCGTGGCACTGGTAAGGTTCAGGCGCACGCTGGATTAGGCGCCGCACGACCTCCACAGTTTTGGTACCAGCCTTTGCGGCGTCGTCATCCTATGGTCTGCGCTGCGTCGCTTCGCTCCTTGCTCCGCCCGTGGATGACGAAGGGAGAAATGCTTCCGCCAATCTCCATGGTTTGTAACTGCCACTAACCGTTGAGCGATTTCGGGCCGCTGACAAACACGCTTCCCTTGACATAGAATCGCAGCAGGCGGTCCGCATCCTTCGAAATGCCGATCCTGACGCTCTGTCCGATTTCGCCGGCCTCGTCACTATCGCGTGCCAGCCATAGCTGGCCTTTGCGGCAAAGATCGAGCCCGTCGAGCGAACGATCGATCCGCAACGCCTGGGCCAGCCTTCCCGGTCCTCGCGCCAGGTCGCGCAGGCGCTCGGTGCCGCGATTGACCCGCATGATCGCAATGCCCTCGAGCGGCTCGAGCGCCCTGATCAGCACGCCGGTTCCGACCCCTGGCATCTCGCTCGAGACATTGAGCATGTAGGAGATGCCGTAGGAGAGATAGACATAGGCATGCCCAGCGTCGAGAAACAGCGAACGGTTGCGCGGGGTCATCCCCCGGTAACCGTGTCCGGCGGCGTCACCGGTCACATAGGCCTCGGTCTCGACGATGCGGCCGCTGGCGATGCCTTCGGGCAGTTCGCGCACCACGATCTTGCCGATGAGGGTGCGGGCAAGGGATGCCGTATCGTCGGGCAGCTCGGAACGCGTGAGCGGGCGGTAGATGATCATGCTCAGCGCGGCGACGATTTGGCGGCGGGCGAGGAGTGATCCAAGGCGGAGCCTGTCGCCAGATACTCCATATCAGATCCCCTTAGACATCGCCGTCTCAAGCAGCCGCCATGATCCCGGCATAAGTGCCGAAATCGACATTGCCGCCGGACAGCACCACGGCAACGCATTTGCCCGACAGTTCGATCTCGCCCGATGACAGTGCTGCCAGCGCCACGCAGCCGCCGGGCTCGACCACCAGCTTGAGATAAGCCATGGCGTCGCGCATCGCCTGAGCCGCCGCCTGGTCCGAGACGGCGATGCCACCGGTGAGGTTCCTGCGGTTGATCTCGAAGGTGATCACGCCAGGCTCGGCGGTTAGCAGCGCGTCGCAGATCGAGGCGTAGCCGGGCTCGTTCGAAACCCTGGCACCGGCGGCCAGCGACCGGCGGGTGTCGTCGAAATGCTCGGGCTCCACAGCCCAGACCGCGGTGTCAGGCGAGGCGTCTTTGACCGCAATCGAAATGCCGCTGGTCAGGCCGCCGCCGCCGCAGGGAACGACCACCGCGTCGAGGTCGACGCCAAGTGTTTTTGCCTGGCGCATCAATTCGAGGCCGATCGTGCCCTGGCCGGCAATGATGGCCGGATCGTCGAAAGGCGGCACCAGCACCATGCCTCTCTCCATGTAAGGACGGATCACGGTCATGCGGTCGTCGCGAAAGCGGTCGAACGGGACCACCTCCGCGCCCATCTTGCGCACGTTGGCGATCTTCATCGCCGGCGCGTCCGAAGGCATGGCGATCACCGCCCTGACGCCGAACATCGCGGCCGAAGCGGCGACGCCTTGCGCATGATTGCCCGACGAGAAAGCGACGACACCTTGGCTGCGTTCCGCCTCGCCGAGCGACGACAGCTTGTTGTAGGCGCCGCGGAATTTGAACGAGCCGGTACGCTGCAGCGTCTCCGGCTTGAACAGGATGCGGCCGCCGAAGCGCTTGTTCAGCTCCTGCGATTCGAGCAACGGGGTTTCGACGATCAGGCCGGAGAGACGCGCGGCGGCGGCGTGGATGTCGGCGATGCCGGGAGGGGTGGTCATGGCGGGTCCTGCGGAAACATGTTGCCCTTCATGATGCCCGCAAAGGGAGGCGGCGCACCAATGAAAAAATGTGACCGTTACAAAGTTTGGCGGGTCATGAACGGCGCTTGCGCCGCCCCTCACCTGCCTGCCGGCATCCTCTCCCCGTATAGTGACGGGGAGAGGGGCCTTCATCAACGGTTTCGCCAATCACTAGCGTTGCAGGAAGAGTGCCGAGGTTGCGGCCGGCGTCTTTCTCCCCGTTCTACGGGGAGAAATGCCCGGCAGGGCAATGAGGGGCGGCGCCGAGATGGGCAGTTAACTCCCTACTTATCCGAGCAAAGTCCTCTGCCTCTTGCCCCCACCCAGCTTGCGCCAGTTGTTGAACCGGTGGCTGGCGGCGGCAAACGAGATCTTCATCTGCTGGGCGACCGAATAGCGCGACTTGCCCTCGTCGAACATGCGGTAGCAGCACTCGACGCCCTCCTCGGTCAGTTTGCCGTCCGGCGCCTTGTTGTGCGGGTTGGCGGGATCGAATTTCTCGACCTGCTGCTCGACCAGCCCCTTCAGGCGTTGCAGGTCGGCCTCGATGCTGGCGATGAGATCGAGAACGGGCTTGGGATCATAGGGGTGCGGAGGCTGTTTTGCCGTCATCTGCCGGTTCCTTGTTCTTGGCTTGAGTCCAGCAATATAGGTGAACATTCACTGATAATGAAGGGTCACCGCGGGCGCGGGGCTTCAACAATTCTTGACCGCGACCCAGCGCGCAATTGACCGAAGGCGTTCAAAACCCTAGTTTAGAACTATTCTAAACTAGGGTGAATTCCTCATGCTTTCCCGTGTTTTCGGCTTCGGCCGCCGCCCCTTCGAATCGCTCTCCGAACAGGAGATCCTGGCGCTGGCCATTTCCTCCGAGGAGGATGACGGACGCATCTACCGCGCCTATGCCGACGGCCTGACGGAAAACTTCCCGCAATCGGCAAAAGTGTTCGAGGAGATGGCCGAGGAAGAGGATGGCCATCGCGATGCGCTGATCGAGCTGTTCCGCAAACGGTTCGGCGAGCGCATACCGCTGATCCGGCGCGAACATGTGAAGGGCTATTACGAGCGCAAGCCCGACTGGCTGGTCCGGCCGCTCGGCATCGAGCACGTCCGCAGCCAGGCCGAGGCGATGGAGCGGCAAGCCTACCTTTTCTATGTCGAGGCGGCCAAGCGCACGGCGGATGCCTCGACGCGAAAACTGCTCGACGATCTGGCGGTGGCCGAACTGGGCCATGAGACCCTGGCGCAGCGTCTGGAGCAGAAACATGTGCCGGGCGAAGTGAAGGATGAAGAGACCGCCGCCGAGCAGCGCCAGTTCATCCTCACCTATGTGCAACCAGGGCTGGCCGGGCTGATGGACGGATCGGTGTCCACTCTGGCGCCGATCTTTGCCGCCGCCTTCGCCACGCATGACACCTGGCAGACGCTGTTGGTTGGGCTTGCCGCCTCGATCGGCGCCGGCATTTCGATGGGCTTCACCGAGGTCGCTTCCGACGACGGCAAGCTGTCGGGCCGCGGCTCGCCGATCAAGCGCGGTTTGACCGTCGGCATCATGACGACGTTGGGCGGTCTCGGACACGCGCTCCCCTATCTCATTCCGAGCTTCTGGACGGCGACGGGTGTCGCTGCAGTGGTGGTGTTCTTCGAACTGTGGGCGATCGCTTTTGTCCAGAACCGCTACATGCAGACGCCCTTCCTGCGTGCCGCCTTCCAGGTGGTGCTGGGCGGCGCCCTGGTGTTCGCGGCCGGCGTGCTGATCGGGAATGCGTAACCGCAAAGCGCCCCCTCACCCAGCCTCCGCTTCGCTCGGCTGACCTCTCCCCGAGGGGAGAGGAGACTACCAGCGCCGGCGCCAACTCTTCTCCCCTGGGGGAGAAGGTGGCCGCGAAGCGGCCGGATGAGGGGGCGACGGCGCGGCGATCGGCTACCACTCACCCATTCACCGCCCGGCTATCCCTAGGCGCCTCGTCCCTCTCCGTCAGCCCATAATCCCTCACCACATGGGCGATGCGCAGTCGGTAGCCGGCAAAGATGCCGCCACGACCGGCCTGCTGCGCCTGCCGGTGTTCTTCGGTGCTGCGCCAGGCCTTGACCGCTTCCTCGTCGCGCCAGAACGACAGCGACAGGACGCGGTTCGGATCGGCCAGGCTCTGGAAGCGCTCGATCGACAGAAAGCCGTCGATGCCGTCGAGCAGCGGCCGCAGATCGGCGGCGATGCTCAGATATGCATCGCGCCTGCCCGCCGCCGGCTCGACCTCGAAGATGACGGCAATCACGGCAGCACCAGTTTCGCGTGCGGGCCCGAGACGTGCTTCAGGAACATGCGGTCCTCCTTGAGGATGAATCTTTCACGCTTGGCAAACTCGTAGTTTGCCTTGCCGGCGGGATGGGCGGCAAGTCGCGCGCGGTAGGCCTCATAGGCCGCCAGGCTGTCGATGTTGTAGGCGGCATAGGCCGTTGTCGCCGAGCCTTCATGAGGCGCGTAATAACCGATCAAATCGGCGCCGCAGCGTGGAATGGCCTGGCCCCAGTTGCGGGCGTACTCCTCGAAGGCCGCCTTGCCGAACGGGTCGATCTCATAGCGGATGAAGCAAGTGATGGTCATTGTGGTCTCCTCGGGATTGCGTCAATAGTTCGAGCCGCATCGAAACGTCCTGCCGCCCGACCTGCTAGGGCTGCCAGAAGGATTTCGCGCATTCGCGGCGCACGTCTTGCCGTGTAAGGCCAAGATCGCGCAGCTGATGATCGTCGATCTCGGCAAGGTCGAGGCGCTGCAGATGACGGTCATACCAGCGGGCCAGCAGCCGCGAACGCAACCAGGTGACGAACGGGAACGATTGTCGGCTGGGGAGCGCCGAGGGGAAAGCGGTTCGTGCGGCCATCGTCGTCTCCTTGATCTCACCTGAGAATAGTGATTATCTGACAAGGATGCTTCGATGAGGAACGAACCATGCGCGAAGGACCAGACATCGCCCGCATCGCCAGCCTGGTCGGCGACCCGGCACGGGCAAACATGCTGAATGCCCTGATGGGCGGCACGGCGCTGACGGCGAGCGAGCTGGCGCTCGAGGCCGGCGTCTCGCTGCCGACCGCCAGCTCGCACCTGGGCAAACTGATGGAAGGTGGGCTGCTCACGGTGGCGAGCCAGGGCCGGCATCGCTATTACGGCCTCGCCGGACCGCAGGTGGCGGGCATGATCGAAGCCATCACAGGTGTCGCGGAAGCCGTCGGTCCAAAGCGTGTGCGCCCGGGTCCGCGCGATGGCGCCATGCGCGTGGCGCGCGTCTGCTACGATCACCTCGCTGGCGAGCAGGCGGTGACGATGCTCGATCGGCTCGTCGCCAAAAACGTGCTGGTCCGCGACGAACAGGAGATCAGGCTCGGTCCTTCGGCCGCATCGCATTTCGCAGCGATAGGCATCGACGTCTACACCAAGCCGCGACGGCCGGTGTGCCGCGCTTGCCTCGACTGGAGCGTGCGGCGCTCACACCTCGCCGGCACACTGGGCGCCGCCATCCTCGACAAGATCCTTGCCGAGAAATGGGCGCGCCGCGAGAAGGACAGCCGCGCGGTGATCTTCTCGCCGCCGGGTAGGCAGGCGTTTGAGAGGGTGTTTTTGACGTGAGACGTCGGCGGGACAACGCCCCCCTCTGCCCTGCCGGGCATCTCCCCCTCTTGGGGGAGATTGGCAGTTTCATCGTTTCGCTCACCTTACAGCGTTGATAGTTGGCGAAAGCGGTGGAGCGCATAATCTCCCCCTTGAGGAGGAGATGGCCGGCAGGCCAGAGGGGGGTACGCGAAGGATCGCTGCGTTGGCAAATTGCGGCGAACTCTACCCCCGCTTCAACACCTTCCCCTGCTTGAAAAACTCCTTCCACGGATCGGCTTTCGCCAATTGCTTCAGCGTCGTCTTGTCGCCGATCGGGAAAGCGTTCGGCGCCAAGCCGGCCTCGATCTCTGGCCAGGTCACCGGCATCGACACGGTGGCGCCCTTCTTGGCGCGCGACGAATAGGGCGCGACCGTCGTCGAGCCCCTGCCGTTGCGCAGATAGTCGACGAAGATCTTTCCGGTGCGCGCTTTTTTCGACAGCGTCGCCGTGTAGCGGTCGGGGGCACCCTGCTCCAGCGCCCTGGCGAAATCATGGGCGAAGGTTTTGACCTCCTCCCAATCCGCCGCTGGTCTCAGCGGCACCATGACGTGAAAGCCCTTGCCGCCCGACGTCTTGACGAAGTTCGGCAGCGACAGCTCGTCGAGCTTGCCCCTGATATCGAGTGCCGCCTCGCGGACCGCCTTCACGTCGACACCTTCATCGGGATCGAGATCGAAGATGATCTGGTCGGGCTTTTCGATCTCATCGATCGTGCACCCCCAAATGTGGATCTCGACCACGCCATACTGGACCAGTGCGGCAACACCATCGAAATCCCGGATGTACAGGATCTCCTCGCCGTCACTAGGGTCCTTCATGCGGGCGATCTTGTCGCTCATGCCGGCCGAGGCATGTTTCTGGAAGAAACGTTGGCCACCGACACCGTCCGGCGCCCGCACCAAGCTGAGCGGCCGGTTGACGACAAACTGTTCCATGCGCGGCCAAACCTGCGCGTAATGGTCCAGCAGGCCCCGCTTGGAGATGTTTTCGTCCGGCCACAGCAGCTTGTCGGGATGCGAGAGTTTTACCGTGGTCGTCATCGATCTAGCGGCTTTGCCACCCGGTGCCGGCTTGGCCGTGCTCTCGCCTGTCGATGGCTTGCCTGTCGACGCTTTGGGCTTTTCCTGCACGACTTCCTCCGCCGCCTTGTCCTCGCGCAATCCCTGGAACGAGGCGTGGCGTATTATACGGTCCGAGGTCCAGCTGCGAAACTCCACTTCGCCGACAAGCTCGGGCTTGACCCAGACCAGGCCCTTTCCCTTCGGCACGGCGGCGGAGAAGGGCGATGTTTTTGCCGTCAATGCATCGAGTTTTGCCTTCAGCTCATTGGCGCCCTTGCCCGAAAAACCGGTGCCGACGCGGCCGGCATAATGCAGCTTGCCGCCCTCATGGAAGCCGACGAGGATCGAGCGCAATCCGCGCCCGGTCTTGTCCGACGGCAGATAGCCGCCGATGACGAATTCCTGCCGCGCCGTGCATTTCGACTTCACCCAGGTCGGGCCTCGGCCGCTGCGATAGGGGGCATCGGCACGCTTTGAGACGACGCCTTCCAGGCCCATGCGGCAGGCATGCTCCAGCATGATCTTGCCAGGTTCGGAGAAATGGTCGCTGAAGCGGGCCGCGGGATTGTCGGACTGTTCGCCGAGCAGCTCCTGCAAGGCCTGCTTGCGCTCGACCAGCGGCTCGCGGCGCAAATCCCTTCCGTCGAGGCGCATCAGGTCGAACACGTAATAGACGAACCGATGCGTCCGCTTCGCCGACAGGTCCTGCTGCAGCAGCGCGAAAGACGAGACGCCGCTGTCGGCGAGCACGACCACCTCGCCATCGATGATGGCGTCGCTGCACTTCAGCCCGGCCAGCTCCGCGACGATCTCGCTGCCGAATTTCTTTGTCCAGTCGAGGCCGGTCCGGGTCAGCAGCCGCACATCGGTGCCGGCGATCTGCGCCTGCATGCGGTAGCCGTCGAACTTCACCTCATGCAGCCAGTCCTTGCCCGGCGGTGCATCGCGCTCCAGCGTGGCCAGCTGCGGCTCGATGAAGTCGAGGCGTTTGCCGGGTTTCGCTTTGCCGGCGGCCGGCTTGTTGGAATGCCATACTTTCGGCTTCTCACCCTTTGCGGACTTGCCCTCGCCGACCTCCTCGATGGTCAGGCCGGACTTCACCGATTCTGGCGCTTCCTTGAGGATGTCCTCGCCAGGACGCGCTGCGGCATCGTCCGACTTGATCAGCAGCCAGTTGTCGCGTTTTTCACCCGCACGCGGCTTCAGCCGCACCAGATGCCATGCCCCATGCAGCTTGTGGCCCTCAAGCTCAAAGCTGATATGGCCCTTCTTCATCGCCTTGGCCGGGTCGATCTCGGGGGTCCAGGTGCCCTCGTCCCAAACGATGACCGAACCGCCGCCATATTCGCCCTTGGGAATGGTGCCCTCGAACGGCGCATAGTCGATCGGGTGGTCCTCGACATGCACGGCGAGCCGCTTCTCATGCGGGTCGAGGCTCGGGCCGCGCGTCACCGCCCAGCTCCACAGCACGCCGTCATGCTCAAGCCGCAGGTCGTAATGCAGCCGCGTCGCGGCATGCTTGTGGATGACGAAGATGCCGCCGGCCTCGCCCTTCTTGGCCAGGGCAACCTTGCCGGCCGGTTCGGCGGTCTTCTTGAAATCGCGCTTGGAATGATATTGTTCGAGGCTGGCCATCCGTTGGGTTCCTCAGGCCGATTTGCGTTTGGGCGCGCTGCCTTTCGGCTTGGCGCGTTTGGCCGCCGGCTTGGCTTTCGCCGACGAAGGCTTTTTCGATGACCCGGAGTCCGACAGGCTCTTCTTCAGCGCGTCGAACAGATTGACGACATTGGAAGGTTTGGGCGCCGCTTTGGCCTTCGGCGCCCTGTGGCCGGCCTTCTTGGCGCGGATCAGCTCCAGCAGCGCCTCCTCGTATTTGTCGTCGAATTTCGAGGGGTCGAACTTCGTCTTCTTCTTGTCGATGATCAACTCGGCGAGGTCGGTCATCTCCTGATCGGTCTTCACGGACTCGATGTCGCCGAACACGGTTTCCGGTTGGCGCACCGTGTTGTCGTAGCGCAAGGTCGTCAGCACCATCCCTTTGCCGAGCGGCTCGATAACCACCGGCCGTTCGCGTCGGTAGAGCACGATACGCGCCAACCCGGCCATCTTCTTGCCCGCCATCGCATCCCGGATGACGGCGAACGCCTCTTCCGACACCTTGTCGGCCGGGGCGACATAATAGGGCGTATCGAGATAGATCTGCTGGATCGAAGCTTTGTCGACGAAACCGTCCAGCGCCATCGTGTGCGAGGATTCGATCTGTACCGCCTCGATCTCGTCCTCCTCGATATGGATGAAATCGCCATCGTCGAGTTCATAGCCCTTGACCTCCTCATCCTCCTCCAGCGGCTTGCCGGTTTCGGCATCGACATAGAGCCGCTTCACCGTGTTGCCGGTCTTGCGGTTGAGAATGCGAAACGAGACCCGCTCCGTGTGGGTGACGACATTGGTCAGTTCGACGGCACAGGTGACCAGCGATAGCTTCAGATAGCCCTTCCAGGCCGGACGCGGCGCCATGAGCTCTTCCCTTCCAGAACGAGATGAAGGTGAGAACGGACAGACCGCGCTCCAGTTCCGCGCTCACGCGCCGATCTGGATGCCGAGGGCCACCCGTGGCGTTCTGGCCGCCAGCACGGAAATTTCGCGAGCGCGGCAAAAGTTGAAACAGAACCGCGCACGGGCGACATTCAAACGAAACATATGTGATGCAAAAGTCACATTGACCGGAATGCCGACCAACTGCACCGAAAGACCCCGAATCAGCCGCATTCCAGCCACGAAGCGAGGCATTTTCACCAGATATTAACATCACGTTCACCGACTATTCACGCCTCGACGCTATGATGACCGCAATTCGGAAGGGACATCCGAAAATCGGGACAGGGACCAGGGTAATGAACTTCCTCGCGCACCTCATCGGCTATGCCGCCGCAATCCGCGAATTCATCGCGCCGACTTATCGGCCCGAGCGCTATTACATGCGCGGCCCCGGCCCGGCCTGCGCCCGTCGCGGCAACTCGCTGGGCGCGCACTGATCATGGCTTTCGAAAATCGCCACGACAGCCGGATCTGCAGGCCCGCCGCCTCTACCCGCGCCACCACCTATCGCGCCGAGCGTCCCGCTCTCGCCGACAGGCGCCGTGCGACATCGCCACGGCTTTGATACCGACGCTGGCCGGCTTAGTGTCGTAGGACACGAGCAGCCGAGGCCAGCTTGACCGACCATTCCCAACCCAGTCGACCCAAGTCAAACCGTCCCTCCGGAACAACTCTCGACGCACGCTGTCCATTGATCGTTTTCGATGGCGTCTGCGTGCTCTGTTCCGGCTTCGTGCGCATGGTGGTCAGGCTCGACCGCCAAGGCCGTTTCCGCTTCGCCACGGCGCAGTCGCCCTTCGGTGAAACGCTGTTCCGGAGGCATGGACTGCGCACGGACTCTTACGAAACCAATCTCGTCCTGATCGACGGCGTCGCCTTCACGCGGCTGGACAGCTTCGTCGCCGTCATGGCGGAACTCGGCTGGCCCTGGCGGGCGGCAAAAACACTGCTGCTGCTGCCGCGCCCGCTGCGTGGTTGGCTCTACGATCGCATCGCCAAGAACCGCTACGCCCTGTTCGGCAGGAAGGACAGCTGCGAGATCCCCGCACCCGAGCTGCGGGAACGGTTCCTTGGCTAGAAAACGTGGGGAGCAGCGCGTGAAGCGTCTCATCTAACACCGACGGCTTCTGGCGGCTGCATTGTCCATTTGCGTTGCCAAGGTGGCTGTGATCGCTGCCCACATTGTTCGAAGCCGCCGAGGAAGCCGCTTCCGCGTTCCCGGCGAGATTTCTCATCTGCTCTGAAGGCCGATCACGCATTATCGTGGTTGGCTCGTGCCATCCGGCCCGCACGGCTCCAGCACGATCGGTCCGCCTGCAGCCATGCCCAATTCCCTGCAGCCCTGAACCGTGCACAGTGTCCAGCCGTCGCCGGTCGCGCCGGAAGCGGCGAGCACAACGCGTCGTTGTGGGTCGATCTCTGGCGCATAGCTCCACCAACCCTCCTTCAGCAGCGCGCCTTCCGGTGGCTCCATGCCGGCGCCCGAGCCCTCGATCCGGGCTTCGACCAACTGCAGGCCGGTAGGCGTGACCTTCCAGTCTTCCTCCCACCGCGTCCGTTCCACCGAATGCGTCCAGGACAGGGTGAAGGCGGCAACGGAGAGCGTCACCGTCTTGCCGGCGGCCAGGATGCACAGGCTCATGCTTTAGCGGCCTGCCGTGAGCGAAAACAGTGCCAGCCGATCCAGGCCAGCGCCAGCACCCAGCCGGCCTCGTCGGTGAGCGGCACCGCAGCGACCAGAAGCACGCCGGCCGCGAAGGCGATGAGCCGTTCCCACAACGCCATGCGGCGGGCGAGAAAGCCGACGGCGGCGGCACCCCACAACACGATGCCCATGCACGCCTTGGCGACGATGTATGCGACCTCGGCGGGATAGCCGAACTGGGCGGCGATTGGCCCGGCGTCCTGCAGCATCAGCGCCGGCGTATAGACCGCCATGAACGGCACGACGAAGCCGGCAATAGCCAGCTTGGTCGCCTGGATGCCGATCTTGAGGCCGCTTTCCCTAGCCATCGGTGCGGCGGCAAACGCGGCCAGCGCCACGGGCGGCGTCAAATCGGCCATGATGCCGAAATAGAACACGAACATGTGGCTGACCAGCAGCGGCACGCCGAGTTCCAGCAGCGCCGGCCCGGCCAGCGACGAGGTGATGATGTAGTTGGGGATGGTCGGGATGCCCATGCCGAGCACCAGGCAGGTGACCATGGTCAACACCAGCGACAGGAACAGATTGTCCTGGCCGATCGAGATGATCCAGCCGATGAAGGTCGAGGCGATGCCGGTGAGCGTCAGCGTGCCGATGACGATGCCGACGATGGCGCAGGCAATGCCGACCGGCAGCGCGTTCTTGGCGCCTTCGGCAAGCGAGTCGACGCAGATTTGCAACGTCTCGCGGCCGCCCTTGAACGTGAAGCAGGCAACGACCAGTGCGGCGATCACCAGGCCGAGGAGGTTGACGCCGAACTTCATGAACGAGGCGGCGGCAAGCCCGAGCGCGATCCAGAAGACGATGCGGAAGGCGAGCGGTCCGATCGCCGCCGCCAGCGGCGTGCCGAGGATGAGCACGATGGTCAGCGCCAGGCCCATCGTGCCGGCGAAGATCGGCGTGTAGCCGGCCAACAGCAGATAGATCAGCGCTGCCAGCGGCAGCACCAGCGGCCAGTGTTGCCGCACCGCGTCCCACGGGTTGGGCAGCTCGGCCTTGGCCATGCCGTGCAGGCCGGCCTTGCCGGCTTCCAGATGCACCTGCCAGAAGCAGGCGCCGAAATAGAGCAGCGCCGGGATGATCGCCGCCTTGACCACTTCGGCATAAGGCACGTTCAGCGTCTCGGCCATGATGAAGGCGACCGCGCCCATCACCGGCGGCATGATCTGGCCGCCCATCGAGGAGGTCGCCTCGACGGCGCCGGCAAAGGCCGAGCGGAAGCCGAAGCGCTTCATCAGCGGGATGGTGAACTGGCCGCTGGCCACCACATTGGCGACGCCCGAGCCGGAAATGGTGCCCATCAGCGCCGACGACAGCACGCAGACCTGCGCCGGGCCGCCGCGCCATGTGCCGACAAGGCCCAGCGCGAAATCGTTGAACAGCGCGATCATGCCGGCACGTTCGAGGAAGGCGGCAAAGACGACGAAGATGAAGATGTAGGCGGCCGAGACATAGATCGGCGTGCCGTAGATGCCTTCGGTGCCGTAGGCGAAGGTGTCGACCAGCTGGGCGAAATCATAGCCGCGATGGATGAGCGGCGGCGGCAGATGGTTGCCGAAAAAGCAGTAAGCGAGAAAGATGAAGGCGATGACCGCCAGCGGCAGGCCCATCAGCCGCCGCGCCGCCTCGAAGACCAGCACCACCAGCACAGCGCCGACGATCAGGTCCGGCGTGGTCAGGAAGCCGGAGCGCCGGATGAGGTCGGTGTAGAACACCCAATTGTAGAGGCCGGTGCCGAAACCGAGCACGCCGAGCGTCCAGAACGCGGCTTTGGCCGGCATGCTTTTGGCGCGCAGATTGGCGATCAGGCCGAAGCCGAGCAGCAGCAGGAAGCCGACATGCATGGCCCGCACCACCTGGCTCGGAATGCTGCCATAGGCGGCGACATAGATCTGGAACACGGAAAAGGCGACAGCGATGAGAAAAGCGGCCTTGCCTGCAAGGCCGTCGCCGAAGCCCGGCGGCAGCCCTTCAACCTGCTCTTCGACGACAGGAAGATGGAAGGTGGCGGATTTGCCGTCGGGTATTGTTCCAGACGTTGCTTCGCTCATCCGACGGTCTCCAAAAGGAGCGAAGTGTAGTGCGTGGCGCCCTCCTCTGCCCTGCCGGGCATCTCCCCCTCAAGGGAGGAGATCAGCAGCGTTGGTGTCTGCGCACGTCCTGCAACGTTAGCGATTGGCGAAGGGTGTGGTGACGTCCAATCTCCCCCCTTGAGGGGGAGATGCCCGGCAGGGCAGAGGGGGGCGCCTGGCGAAGACATGTCAGGTTGCCACGCGTCTTACTTCAACAGCCCCTTCTCCTTGTAATAACGCTCGGCACCGGGGTGCAGCGGCACCGGCATGCCGTCGAGCGCCTTGGCCGGGTCGATCGCCTTGGCAGCGGCATGCGCCGCGGCAAGCTGGTCGAGATGCTCGAACAAAAGCTTGGTCATCTGGTAGGCGGTTTCGTCGGAGACATCGGCGCGGGTGATGAGGAAATTGCCGACGGCGGCGGTCGCGACATCCTCGCTCTGGCCCTCATAGGTGCCCTTGGGAATGACCACCGAAAGATAGGGCGAGCCGATTTTGGCGACATCCTCGGCCGGCACCGCCACGACATTGATCGGCACCGAGGTGGCGAGGTCGCGGATCGAGGCGACGCCGAGCCCGGCCGATTGCAGCGTGGCGTCGAGCTGCCGGTTTTTGATCAGTTCGACCGATTCGGCGAAGGGCAGGTATTCGACCCGGCCGAGATCCTCATATTTCAGCCCGGCGGCGGCGAAGATGGCGCGGGCGTTGAGCTCGGTGCCGGAGGCAGGCGCGCCGACCGACAGGCTCTTGCCCTTGAGGTCGGCCAGCGTCTTGATGCCGGACTCCTGGCTGGCGACGATCTGGATATAATTGGGATAGATGGCGGCGATGCCGCGCAATTTATCGAGCTTGCCGGGGAAACCGGCCTCGGCATTGCCTTCGGCGGCCAGCTTGACGGAATCGCCCAGCGCAAACGCAATCTCGCCCTTGCCCTGCTGCAACAGATTGAGGTTTTCGACCGAAGCCTTTGTCGCCTGTACCTGGGTGCGTGCGCCTTCGATGCCCTTGCCGTAGATTTCCGACAGCGCCACGCCGAGCGGATAATAGACGCCGGATGTGCCGCCGGTCAGCACATTGATGAATTCCTGCGCCCTGGCTGAGATGGTGCCCAGGCCAAGCGAGAGCGCCACGGCGCCGGCTGCAACGAATTTCGTTTTGAAATTGAACATCGGATCTCCTCCCTGAAAATATCGACGACCGCACCGCCTCCTAGATGCGAACCGGGGCGAGTTTAGACAGCGAGCCGCAAATGCCAACCCGCAATTGCGCTCGTTAGACGAACGGTTGAGGGATCAGGAAACAGATGGCGGCTTGCACAAAAAGCCATCGGGGCCGAAAGTTTTTTGAGCAGCCTGTCGAAATCGGCCACTGCCGCGCGACATACGTCCGGCCTCGCAAGGACGCGGCCTTCGCAAAACGGGAGAAGACCATGCGATACATGATTTTGATCAATAGCGACGAAGCCGCATTGGCGAACACGCCGATCGAGAAGGCCCAGCAGATGAGCGCGGCCTATGGCGCCTATACCGAAGCGTTGAAGAAATCCGGTGCGTGGCTGGCTGGCGAAAGGCTGCGCCCGACCCAGGCCACCACCTCGGTGCGGATCGCTGACGGCAAGACCAACGTGATCGACGGCCCCTATGCCGACACCAAGGAGCAGCTTGCCGGCTTCTACATGATCGAGGCGGCTGACATCGATACAGCCATCGAATGGGCGGCACGCTGTCCGGCAGCCAGCACCGGCACGGTCGAATTGCGGCCGATCTGGGAAATGGCCGACTACATGCCCAAGAAATGACGGTGATGGACAGTCGCCCGGACATCGCCCGGGGGGCCGCCGCGGGGGCCGCGCGGCAGAGCTACGGCAAGCTGGTCGCCTGGCTCGCGGCCCGCACGCGCGACGTGGCCGCCGCCGAGGACGCGCTGGCCGATGCCTTTGCCGCCGCCCTCGAGCGCTGGCCGCGAACCGGCGTGCCGGAAAAGCCGGAAGCCTGGCTGCTGGCGGTGGCGCGGCGGCGCCGCGTCGATGCGGTGCGGCGGCGGCTCACCAGCGAGGCCGGCCGCGAGCATCTCAAGCTGATTGCGCAGGAGGCGGAGGCACGCATGACCGAGGAAGATCTGCCCGACGATCGGCTGCGGCTGATGTTCGCTTGCGCCCATCCGGCGATCGAATCGAGCGTACGCTCGCCACTTATCCTGCAGACGGTGCTGGGGTTCGACGCCGCGACGATCGCCTCCGCCTTCCTGGTCTCGCCCGCAACCATGGGCCAGCGCCTGGTGCGGGCCAAGTCCCGCATCCGTGAAACCGGCATTCCGTTCCGCGTGCCGGAGCGGGCCGAACTCGGGGAACGGCTGGATGCGGTGCTGGAAGCGATCTACGCCGCCTTCGCCGAAGGCTGGACCGACCCGGCGGGCACCGAAACGCGGCGCCGCAACCTGGCGACCGAAGGCATCTGGCTCGGCCGGCTGGTGGCTTCGCTGTTGCCGGAGGAGCCGGAGGCACTGGGCCTCTTGTCGCTGATGCTGTTTGCTGAGTCCCGCCGCGCCGCACGGCGCAGTGCCGAAGGCGACTTCGTGCCGCTGGCGGAACAGGATTGCCTTCTATGGGACCGCGCCCTCATCGATGAGGCGGAGGCGCTGCTTTCCCACGCCGCGTCCAAGGGCGTCATCGGCCGTTACCAGCTTGAGGCGGCCGTGCAGTCCGCGCATGCGGCACGAAGGTTCACCGGCCGCACCGACTGGGTGGCGATCCAGGAACTCTACGACGCGCTGCTTTCGATCGCAGGATCGCCGGTGGTGGCGATAAACCGCGCGGTGGCGATCGCCGAGGCCGAGGGCGCAGTGGCCGGATTGGCGGCCCTTTACGTGCTGGGCGACGACAAGCGGCTTGACGAGTACCAGCCCTATTGGGCCGCACGCGCCGGTCTCCTGGCCAGGCTTGGTCAGGTACCGCAAGCCTGCGAAGCCTACGACCGGGCGATCGGCCTCGAGCGAGACCCGGCGGTGCGCCGGTTCCTGCAGGGAAAACGGGCGGTGCTCAGAAATTGAGCTTCAGCCCGGCCACATCTCGTGCGAGGTGTTGAGCGTCTTCATCAGCGGATGGTCGCGCAGCCGCGCCCACAGGCGTTCGATGTTCGGCCATGCCGTCCGCGCGCTGTCGATGTCGGGATGCCAGGCCACCAGCATGACCAGATAGATGTCGGCCAGCGACATCCGGTCACCGACCAGCCAGTCACGGCCCTCGAGCGCGGCATCGAGAACGGCAAAGCCGCGGTCCATCTCGGCCACGGCCGCCAGCTTGACCGCCTTGGTGCCTTCGGGATCGGCCGTGTAGCGGTATGCGTAGTAGAAACGCAGCACTGCCGAATAGAGAACAGACGACATAAAGGCCATCCAGCGCAGGAAATCCGCGCGGGCAGGCGCTTCTGCTCCCGGCGCCAAATTGGCGTCGGGGTGGCGCTCGGCAAGCACAATGCAGATCGCTGCCGATTCGGTCATCGAGCTTCCGTCCGGCAGGGTCAGCACCGGCACCTGGTTCAACGGACTGATGTCGAGGAAGGCGGGATCGGGCCGGTCGGTCTTCGGCACGTCGATCTGCTCAAATGGTACATTGGCCAGCGCCAGCGCCGCCTCCACCACGAAGCCGCCGCTGCCGGGACGGGTATAAAGCTTGTACATGAAATTCTCCCCCGGCCCGCGCAAAGCAGGCCGGGGGAAATATGAACCGGAAGCGGTGTGGCGCTCAAGCCGCCCATGGCGGCCACGGGCGTTTTTTCAGCGGGCCAGCTTGGTCACGAAGAAGCGTCGGATTACGATCCCAGCCCCTCGAACAGGATTGTCGACAGGTAACGCTCGGCGAAGGACGGGATGACCACCACAAGATTTTTGCCCTTGTTCTCCGGCCGCGAGCCGACGACGATGGCCGCCTGCAGGGCGGCGCCCGAAGAGATGCCGACCGGCACGCCTTCGAGGCGGGCGACGAGGCGGGCATTGGCGACCGAATCCTCGTTCGACACCTTGACGATCTCGTCATAGATCGTCGTGTCGAGGATTTTGGGCGCAAAGCCGGCGCCGATGCCCTGGATCTTGTGCGGGCCGGGCTGGCCGCCCGACAGAACCGGCGAGGAGTCCGGCTCGACGGCGACGACATGCACGGAGGGCTTGCGCTTCTTCAGCACCTGGCCGACGCCGGTGATGGTGCCGCCGGTGCCTATGCCGGCGACGAAGATATCGACCTCGCCATGCGTATCGTTCCAGATTTCCTCGGCCGTCGTCGTGCGGTGGATTTCCGGATTGGCCGGGTTCTCGAACTGCTGCGGGATGATCGCGTTGGGGATCGTCGCTGCCAGTTCGTCGGCCTTGGCGATGGCGCCCTTCATACCTTTCGGGCCTTCTGTCAGCACTAGCTCCGCGCCGAGCAGCGCCAGCATTTTCCGGCGCTCGATCGACATCGTTTCGGGCATCGTCAGGATCAGCTTGTAGCCCTTGGCGGCAGCGGCGAAGGCAAGCGCGATGCCGGTGTTGCCCGACGTCGGTTCGATCAGCGTGGTCTTGCCGGGAGAAATCTTGCCTGACGCCTCCAGCGCCTCGATCATCGCCACGCCGATGCGGTCCTTGACCGAGGCGATCGGATTGAAGAATTCGAGCTTGGCGATGAGATTGGCGACGATGCCCTTTTCCCGAGCGAACTTGTCGAGCCGCACCAGAGGCGTATCGCCGATCGTGTCGGTGATGGAATCGTAGACGCGGCCGCGGCCGGGCACGCGGGCTGATGTGGTGGGCTTGTTCATTGGTTTCGCTCCCAGAATTTCAGGCAAGTGGATTTGCGGGCAACATAGGACCTTCGACCGCGCAAGATAGACTGTCGATTGAAAATATCCGAGTGAGACCTGTGTCTAAAACAGTGCCGTCTCGGAAAAGCATTTCCCGCAAAGGCCTGTTTGCGAAATGCTTTGGCCGAAAGCCCGCTATTGGCGGGCGGCAATCGCTGCAGCGGCACCGACCATGAAGCCGGCAGCCGTACGGTTCAGCGCCTTGAGCGCGCGCGGCGACTTCAGGAACCAGCGCGCCTTGGCGGCCAGCGCCAGATACGGCACCAGCACCACCAGAAGCACGACGATCGTCAGCGCGACGAGAATGCCGTAGTCGGCCAGCGTGATGGTTTTCAGGTCGACGATGGTCGGCGTGATGGCGAGATAGAAGATCATCGTCTTCGGATTGCCGAGCGTGAGGGTCAGGCCGGCGGCAAAGCTCGACAGCAAGCCGCCCTTGCCTTTTCTGGCCTCGACGGTCTCGGGCGTGATGCCGCTGTTCCAGAAGCGCCAGCCGAGGAAGGCGAGATAGGCGACGCCGAGCCATTTGATAGCGAGGAAAACCATGCCGAAACTCTGGGCGACGAAGGCGAGGCCAAGCACCACGGCGGTCAGATAGGTGATGTCGCCAACCATCAGGCCAAAAGACATCGCCAGCGACGAGCGGAAGCCGGAGCCGAGCGCACGGGCGACCAGCGCGGTGATGCCGGGACCAGGAATCGCGGCGGCGATGCCGAGAGCGGCGCTGTAGGCGAGGAATCCGGTGAGGGTCATGGTTGCGGCCTTGCGCGACGCTGCTATCACGGCATCCTATCGCACAAAGTCCGGCGGGCGTGAATTCCCTGAAACTCGGATTCGATTGCACCACGCCTGTGCGAACTGCGCTCAGGAACGACCGTCGCCATGGGTGACACGCCAGATGGTGCCGTTGCCGTCCTCGGTGACGATCAGCGCGCCATCCAGGGCCACCGCCACGCCGACCGGCCGCCCCCAGACCTCACCGTTCGAGACGACGAAGCCGGTGATGAAATCCTCATATTCGCCGGTTGGCTTGCCGTCCTTGAACAGCAACCGCACCACCTTGTAGCCGGTCCGGTTGCCGCGGTTCCATGACCCGTGCAGAGCGACGAAAGCATCGCCCTTGTATTCGGCCGGAAAGCTCTTCCCATCGTAGAAGGCGATGTTGAGCGGCGCCGAATGCGCCTGCATCAGCACATCGGGAACGGTCGTTTTGCCGGCAAGATCGGGGCGCTCACCCTTGTGGCGCGGATCCTCATTGTCGCCGATATAATACCACGGCCAGCCATAGAAGGCGCCGTCCTTGACCACGGTCGCGTATTCGGGCGGCACATTGTCGCCAAGCGCATCCCGTTCGTTGACGACGCACCACAGCGCGCCGGTCGCCGGCTGCACGGTCATGCCCGAGCAGTTGCGCAGGCCGGTGGCAAAGATGCGGCCGCTCTTGCCATCGGGATCGAAGGCCAGCACATCGGCGCGGCCATCTTCGGATCCCCATGGCGCGCCGAGCGCCTGCGACGCCGCCCAGGCGTCGAGTCCGCCCTTCGGCTCCTGGCCCATGTCCTCGGCGACATTCGATCCCGAGCCGACCGACAGATAAAGCGTCTTGCCGTCCGGCGAAAAAGCGATGTCGCGGGTCCAGTGGTGATTGGCCGGGATGTTGTCGACGATGGTTTCTGGATCGCCGGAGGCCTTCAGGTCGCCATTGCGGTAGGCAAAACGCACGATGCTGTCGCTATTGGCGACATAGACCCATTGCGGGTCAGCGCCTGGCGGATAGAAGGCAATACCATAGGGCTGGTTGAGATTGCCGGCAAAGATGCCGTCCTGCGCAGGCTTCGCACTGCCTTCGGCCAGACGGTAGATGCGGACTTGGTTGGCCTCGCTGTCGGCGACGAACAGGTCGCCATTCGGCGCGACGCGCACGACGCGTGGATTGTCGATGCCCGATGCAACCAGCTCGGCCGAGAACCCCGGCGGCAGTTGCAGCTTCGCGTCTGCCGGCATGTCCGCAACGCCGGCGCTGTTCGAGGTCGACCGGGTGGCATAGGGCTTAGGCAGATCGTCCGGTCTGATCAGGCGGCGTGTGCCCGGCTTGTCCGCTCGCCAGTCGCCGAATGCGGCCGCGCCTTTGAGCACCGGATCGTCCGCCTGCTGGGCGAATGAAGCGGTCGAGAGAAACAGTGCGGCGGAAATTGCGGGGCCGGCAAAACGCATCATTCGGTCCTCCAATGTTTGGGCGTGAGAACAGGAACGAGCGGTCTCGTCGATCGTTCCACGGCACACGATGAGGTGGAGGAAGCTTCCGGTTTCCCGGCTCAGGTCCCGGCGGCGTAAAAATCGTCGTCGAGGCGTTTTTCCAACTCGACGAGGTCAGCCGGCAGCGGCAATCCCATGGCGCGCATTTCCTGCAGTTTTTCACGCAACTGCTCCTGGATCTCGTGCTGGTCTTCCGGCTGGTTGACCATCTCTTCCAGCAGCAGGCTGATCCGGGCCTTGAATTCTTCGAGCGCCATCATCGTCTCCTCGGTTGGATCAGCTCAGCGCAGCATGCGGGAAATCAGCTGCGCCGTATAGTCGACCATTGGGACGATGCGCGCGTAGTTCAGCCGGGTCGGGCCGATGACGCCGAGCGCGCCGACGACGCGGGCATCCTTGTCGCGATAGGGCGCGACAACCAGCGACGAGCCCGACAGCGAAAACAGCTTGTTTTCCGAGCCGATGAAGATGCGCACGCCCGATCCCTCTTCGGCGAGGTCAAGCAACTGGATAAGCCCGTCCTGCGTCTCCATGTCCTCGAACAAATGGCGCAGCAGTTCGATGTCGGCCTGGGCGGTGACGTTTTCGAGCAGATTGGCGCGCCCGCGCACGATGAGCCGTGCCGGCAGGCCACTGTCGGCGCCGGCCCACACCGCCAGCCCCTTCTCGACCAGGTCCTGCGACAGCGTGTCGAGCGCGGCCCTGGTCTCTTCCTTGATGCGGGCGATCTCGATCCGCGCCTCGGCAAGCGTTCGGCCGCGTATATGGGCGTTGAGGAAATTTGAGGCCTCGTGCAGTTGCGAGACGGTGATGCCGGCAGGCAGCTCGACGACGCGGTTCTCGACGTCGCCATTCTGCGACACCAGCACCGCCAGCGCCTTGGTCGGTTCGAGTTGGATGAATTCGATGTGCTTCAGCGCCACCTCGTTCTTGGCGGCCAGAACCAGGCCGGCGCCGCGCGACATGCCCGACAGCATCTGGCTGGCCTCGGTCAGCATGTGCTCCAGCGTCGCGCCCGAGCCGGACGCCCGAACCTGTGCCTCGATGGCGCGGCGCTCCTCGTCGGAAAGGTCGCCAAGCTCCATGAAGGCATCGACAAAGAAACGCAGGCCGGCCTGCGTCGGCAACCGGCCGGCCGAGATGTGCGGCGCGTAGATCAGGCCGAGATGCTCGAGATCGCTCATCACGTTGCGGATGGTCGCCGGCGACAGCGAGGACGGCAGGATACGCGACAGGCTGCGCGAGCCCACCGGTTCACCGTCCCTGAGGTAGGAATCGACAATGCGCCGGAAGATGTCGCGGGAACGCATATCGAGCGACTGAAGCGCGGGCGACTGCGAAGCGGGATCGACTGCCTTGGTCATACGGCCAAAAACCTCCGGCCCAACGATATAGACTTACACTGCACCCGCGCAACCCGGTGTCTTTGTGAGATCACCCGGTGTCTGTGTGAGATCACCCGGTGTCTGCGTCAGATCGTCAGGCCATTTTCCTTTGCGCCACGCGTCCCATGCGGTTACAAGCCGGCCAAGATTCCGAAAAATGACAAGAAAGCAGCCTGAATGCGCCCTTCCAAACGCCAATTCGACGAAATGCGTGCCATCTCCTTCGAGCGCGGCGTCTCCAAGCATGCCGAAGGCTCGTGCCTGGTGAAGTTCGGCGACACGCATGTCCTGTGCACGGCCAGCCTTGAGGAAAAAGTGCCTGGCTGGATGCGCAATTCCGGCAAGGGCTGGGTGACGGCCGAATACGGCATGCTGCCGCGCTCGACCGGCGAGCGCATGCGCCGCGAGGCTTCGGCCGGCAAGCAGGGCGGCCGCACGCTGGAAATCCAGCGGCTGATCGGCCGCTCCCTGCGCGCCGTGGTCGATTTGCAGGCGCTGGGCGAGCAGCAGATCACCGTCGACTGCGACGTCATCCAGGCCGATGGCGGCACCCGCACCGCATCGATCACCGGCGGCTGGGTGGCGCTGTATGACTGCCTGCGCTGGATGGAAGCGCGCCAGATGGCCAGCGTCGCCAAGGTGCTGAAGGACCATGTCGCTGCGATCTCCTGCGGCATCCATGACGGTCAGCCGGTTATCGACCTCGACTATATCGAGGATTCCGCGGCCGGCACCGACGCCAATTTCGTCATGACCGGCAAGGGTGGCATCGTCGAGATCCAAGGCACCGCCGAGGGCGAGCCTTTCTCCGAAGAGCAGTTCGCGGACTTGATGGGCCTGGCCAAGAAAGGCATCCAGCGGTTGGTGAGTTTGCAGCAGATGGCAGTGGCTTAGGATTAAATGCCGAGCTTGAACACCCCCCTCTGCC
>NZ_JAMYQY010000028.1:0-67229 GCF_040321125.1 Mesorhizobium sp. M0518 | reverse complement strand
CGACAACCGGTCCAGGCGACCGCTCCGACCAAGACCCTGCGGCAGCAGAGCCTCCACAAAACTGAACTGACCGCTCGGCTTCGTCGTCATCGCAAGATCCCTGGTTCAAAAACAGGGAATCACATCCACACAATTTTGCAACAGGCCCACGAGGGGGGAGATTGGCCAATCTCCTACCTCTGCGCCAGCCGGCTGCTCTCCACGGCAATACCCAGCAGCGCCTGCCGCGCCAACGCCACCGATAGATCCGGCCGCCGCCTGGTCTGCAGCACCGCCGTCTGCAGCCGCATCAGCGCGCGGCTGAGCGCGTCGACGTTCCAACGTTCCAGCGCCTTCTCGACCAGCTTGCGTCTGGAGAAAAACACCGGCGGGCGGGCGGCGGCGACGACCGAGGCGGCGTTGCGGTTGCCGGACTCCATCTGGCCGCGCATGGTCTGGATCTGCTGCAACTGCCGCATTGCCGAGGACAGCACCAGGAAGGGCTGGCCGCCAGACTGGCAATGGCGGGTGAAGGCGGTGTCGAAGTCGCCGATCTTGCCTTCGAGGAGCGCGTCGACCGCGTCGTCGAAAGAGGCGCCGGAGACGTCGCCCGACATCGCCTTGACCTCCTCCAGCCCGATCTCGTTCTGGCCATGGGCGTAGAGCACGAGCTTCTCGATCTCGCCGCGCGAGGCCAGCCGGTCGCCGCCGAGATTGCGGCGCAGCGCCTGCCTCGCCTCCATGGTCATCGACATGCCGGCCTTGCCCAGTTCGGCATCAATGACGCCGTCGATGTCGCGCGCCTCATCGGCGTAGCACGGCAGCGCCATGGCGTTGTCCGCCGCCTCGACGATGGCGCGCAGCCCGGCGCCCTTCTTGAGATCGCCGGCCTCGATGAGAATGATGGCATCGCGCGCGGGCTCCGCCGTCAGCGCCTTGACGTCGTCGGCCAATGCCTTCTGGCCGCTAGCATTGCGCACCCACAGCAGCCGCCGGTCGGAAAACATCGGCACGGTGCGGGCTTCGTCGAGCAGCCGGCCCTCGTCGCGGTCGACCTCCGAACCCTCGAGCCTGACCACCGAGAAGGGATCGTCGAGCGGCAGGCCGGTCTTGCCGGCAAAGGCCTTCGCCCGCTCGGAGACGAGGCCGCGATCGGGGCCGTAAAGCAGCACGATCGAGATGCGCTGGTCCGGCCGCGCCAACCACCCATCGACCTCGTAAGCTTTCTTCTGTGCCATGGCGGGTTGGTTAGCATGATGCGGGGGCGGGGTGAATGGAGGTTGGTGATTGGGGCAAAGGATGATGCGCGTGATTTCTCGCAGCGTGGAAGATTGGCAAAAGCGGCGGAGCGCGTAATCTCCCCCCTTGAGGGGGAGATGTCGCCGAAGGCGACAGAGGGGGTCGTTGCGCGTGGAGCGCTAACCTTCATCTGCCGCAAGGAGGTCGCATCCAGTCGAACCGACCCCCTCTGGCCTGCCGGCCATCTCCCCCTCAAGGAGGGAGATTACGCTTCGCCGCCTTCGCCAATCACCTTATCTTCCGGCAAACCCAGCCCAACCTTCTCCCTAATTGCGCGCCGTCCCCCAACATCGACAAGAAATTTCGTCGACATATCTTCATCTTGGTGCTGGGGAGGCTGGATCGGCCGGCGCGGCCGGGACCGACGTCCGCAGGCTACCCCGACGAATTCGCACTGGCTTGGCGGCGCAGATATGCAAATATCGGCACCAGGCAACATTGGAGGACAAAGGTCATGGCCGATGCTGGGATGTTGCGGTTTCACGTTCCTGAGCCGGAAGTGCGGCCGGGCGGAACGCCTGACTTTTCCAATGTGCCGATCCCGAAGGCCGGCTCGGTGCCGCGCCCCGAAATCTCCGTCGATCCGCGCGCCATCCGCGATCATGCCTTCTCGATCATCCGTGTGCTGAACCGCAATGGCGAAGCCGTCGGCCCCTGGGCCGGGCTGCTCTCCGATGAGGAACTTTTGACCGGTCTGCGCCACATGATGACGCTGCGGACCTTCGATGCGCGCATGCAGATGGCTCAGCGGCAGGGCAAGACCTCGTTCTACATGCAGCATCTGGGCGAAGAGGCGGTGGCTTGCGCCTTCCGCAAGGCGCTGGCGCCGGGCGACATGAACTTTCCGACCTATCGCCAGGCCGGCCTGCTCATCGCCGACGGCTACCCGATGGTCACGATGATGAACCAGATCTATTCCAACGAGGCCGACCCGCTGAAGGGCCGGCAATTGCCGATCATGTATTCGTCGAAGGAGCACGGCTTCTTCTCGATCTCCGGCAATCTGGCGACGCAGTACATCCAGGCGGTCGGTTGGGCGATGGCGTCGGCAATCAGCAATGATTCGAAGATCGCAGCCGCGTGGATCGGCGATGGCTCGACGGCCGAGTCCGACTTCCATTCGGCACTGGTGTTCGCCTCCACCTACAAGGCGCCCGTCGTGCTCAACGTCGTCAACAACCAGTGGGCGATCTCTACTTTCCAGGGCATTGCGCGCGGCGGCTCGGGCACGTTTGCCGCCCGTGGCCTCGGCTTCGGCATCCCGTCATTGCGCGTCGACGGCAACGACTATCTTGCCGTCCATGCGGTGGCCAAATGGGCGGCGGAGCGGGCGCGCAGCAATCTCGGGCCGACGCTGGTCGAATATGTCACCTACCGTGCCGGCGCGCATTCGAGCTCGGACGATCCCTCGGCCTACCGGCCAAAGACCGAATCCGACGCCTGGCCGCTCGGCGACCCTATCGTGCGGCTGAAGAACCATCTCATCGCGCTCGGCGTCTGGTCGGACGAGCGGCACGCGCAGGCCGAGGCGGAAATCCTCGACACGGTCATCGCGGCGCAGAAGGAAGCGGAAAGCCACGGCACGCTGCATGCCGGCGGCAAGCCGTCGACACGCGACATGTTCGAAGGGCTCTATGCCGAGATGCCGCCGCATCTCAGACGCCAGCGCCAGCAGGCGGGGGTTTGAGCCATGCCGAGACGGACCATGATCGAGGCCATTCGCGATGCCATGGACGTGTCGATGGGGCGCGACGACAAAGTCGTCGTGTTCGGCGAAGATGTCGGCTTCTTCGGCGGCGTATTCCGCTGCACGCAAGGCCTGCAGGCCAAATACGGCAAGAGCCGCTGCTTCGATGCGCCGATCAACGAATCCGGCATTGTCGGCTCGGCCATCGGCATGGCCGCCTATGGCCTGAAGCCGTGCGTGGAGATTCAGTTTGCCGACTACATGTATCCGGCCTACGACCAGCTGACGCAGGAAGCGGCACGGCTGCGTTACCGCTCCAACGGCGATTTCACCTGTCCGATCGTGGTGCGCATGCCGACCGGCGGCGGCATTTTTGGCGGCCAGACGCACAGCCAGAGCCCGGAAGCGCTGTTCACCCATGTGTCGGGACTGAAGACCGTGGTGCCGTCCAACCCACATGACGCCAAAGGGCTACTCATCGCGGCGATCGAAGACCCCGATCCGGTGATTTTTTTGGAGCCGAAGCGGCTCTACAACGGCCCTTTCGACGGCCATCACGACCGGCCGGTGGCGCCGTGGTCGAAACATGAGCTCGGAGAGGTCGCCGACGGCCACTACACCGTGCCGCTCGGCAAGGCGGCGATCCGCCGGGCAGGCTCGGCCCTCACCGTGCTCGCCTACGGCACCATGGTCTATGTCGCGCAGGCCGCGGTCGAGGAAACCGGCATCGATGCCGAGATCATCGATCTCAGGACCCTTTTGCCGCTCGATCTCGACACGATCGTCGCCTCGGTCAAGAAGACTGGGCGCTGCGTCATCGTGCACGAGGCGACGCTGACGTCGGGCTTCGGCGCCGAACTGTCGGCCCTGGTGCAGGAAAACTGCTTCTATCACCTCGAAGCGCCGGTCGCTCGCGTTGCCGGCTGGGACACGCCCTATCCGCATGCGCAGGAATGGGACTATTTCCCCGGTCCCGCCCGGGTAGGCCGTGCTTTGCTTGAAACCATGGGGGCCTGAGATGGGCGAACACATCATCAAGCTGCCCGATGTCGGCGAGGGTGTCGCCGAAGCCGAGCTCGTCCAATGGCACGTCAAGATCGGCGACATGGTGCGCGAGGACACCGTGCTTGCCGCCGTCATGACCGACAAGGCGACGGTCGAAATCCCGTCGCCTGTCGACGGCGAAATCCTGTGGCTGGGCGCCGAGATCGGCGACACGGTGGCGATCGGCTCGCCCATCGTGCGGCTGAAGGTGGCGGGCGAGGGCAATGTTGCGGGTGGTGCGACGCCGGCAAAAGTCACGGCTGAGAGTACCCCCACCCCTAGCCCCTCACAAGGGGGAGGGGGACGCGCCACGGCCTCCAAGGGCGGAGCAAAATCTACTTCGCCATCATCAGAGTCCTCCGCAAAAAGCGTGCGAGCAGCGCAGACAGAATCCCCCTCCCCCTTGTGGGGAGGGGCTAGGGGCGGGGGTACTGCGCCGACGTCCGGAGTTGTCGCGCCCGCCGGCGCACCCCGTCCCGAGGGCGAAAGATCGTTGGCCTCTCCGGCCGTCCGTCTGCGGGCAAAAGAGGCGGGCATCGATCTCCGGCAGGTTGCGGGGAGCGGCCCTGCCGGGCGCATCGGCCATGAGGATATCGAGGCGTTCCTGGCGCGCGGCCCGCAGGTCGCCAGGACATCCGGTCTCGCCCGCAACGATACGATACAGGACATCAAGGTGGTCGGGCTGCGGCGCAAGATCGCCGAGAAGATGACGCTGTCCAAATCGCGCATCCCGCACATCACCTATGTCGAGGAGATCGACGTCACCGCGCTGGAGGAATTGCGCGCCGCACTCAACAAGGAGAAGCGCCCGGGCGTGGAGCGGCCGAAGCTGACGCTGCTACCGTTCCTGATGCGGGCGATGGTCAAGGCGATAGCGGACCAGCCCAACCTCAATTCGCTGTTCGACGACGAGGCCGGCATCATCCACCAGCATGGCGGCATCCATATCGGCATTGCCGCGCAGACGCCGTCGGGGCTGGTGGTGCCGGTGGTCAGGCATGCCGAGGCGCGCGACATCTGGGAATGCGGCACTGAGGTCATCAGGTTGGCCGAGGCTGCCAAGTCCGGCACCGCGACACGCGACGAGCTGTCCGGCTCGACCATCACCATCACCTCGCTCGGCGCCATGGGCGGCGTGGCGACGACGCCGGTGATCAACCATCCGGAAGTGGCGATCATCGGCGTCAACAAGATGATGGTGCGGCCGGTGTGGGACGGCACCCAGTTCATGCCGCGCAAGATGATGAACCTGTCGTCGAGCTTCGACCATCGCGTCATCGACGGCTGGGACGCGGCGGTGTTCATCCAGCGGATAAAGACGCTGCTGGAAACACCGGCGCTGATTTTCGTGGATTGAGGGTGATGAGGCCGATGTCGAAGTCCCCCTCACCCGGATTGCCAGCCGAATTGCAAAGGCAATTCGGGGCAATCCGACCTCTCCCCGAGGGGAGAGGAGGTCGTCAGCGCAGGCGCCAGTCTCTTCTCCCCAGCGGGGAGAAGGTGGCCGCGAAGCGGCCGGATGAGGGGGCCTTCCTCACCAAAAAGAGCGTATCCCCATGAAAGAAATCTCCTGCAAGCTGCTGGTCATCGGCGCCGGTCCTGGCGGTTACATCTGCGCCATCCGCGCGGGACAGCTCGGCGTCGATACGGTAATCGTCGAGGCCGGCAAACCGGGCGGCACCTGCCTCAATGTCGGCTGCATCCCATCCAAGGCGCTGATCCATGCGGCGGAAGAGTTCGAGAGGGTCTCACACATGGCGGGCGGCAAGAGCCCGCTTGGCATTTCGCTCACCGCACCGACGCTCGACCTGGCTAAGACGATCACTTGGAAGGACGGCATCGTGAGCCGGCTCAACAGCGGCGTCGCCGGCCTGCTCAAGAAGGCAGGCGTGAAGACCGTGCATGGCTGGGCGAGCTTTCGCGACGGCAAGACTGTGGAGGTCGAGACCGAGACGGGAAGCCAAGTGATCCGCGCCGAGGCGATCGTCATCGCCACCGGCTCGACGCCGGTCGAACTGCCGTTCCTGCCCTTTGGCGGTCCGGTGATTTCCTCAACCGAGGCGCTGGCACTCGGTGAGGTGCCAAAAAAACTTGCCGTCGTTGGTGGCGGCTATATCGGACTGGAACTCGGCATGGCCTTCGCCAAGATGGGCGCCAAAGTGACCGTTGTGGAAGCCCTGCCGCGGGTGCTGGCGCAATACGACGCGGAGCTGACCCGGCCGGTCGTCAAGCGGCTCAACGCACTCGGCATCGAGGTGATGCTGGGTGCCAAGGCCAAGGGGCTTTCAACCAAGGGCGACGCGCTGCTGATCGAGACATCGGACGGCAAGAGCGCCAAGGTCGCCGCCGACAAGATCCTGGTGACGGTCGGCCGCAAGCCGGTGACCGAAGGCTGGGGGCTCGAGCAGATCGACCTTGATATGGCTGGCAAATTCATCCGCATCGACGAGCAGTGCCGCACCTCGATGCGCGGCATCTTTGCCATCGGTGACGTCACCGGTGAGCCGATGCTGGCGCACCGGGCGATGGCCCAGGGCGAGATGGTCGCCGAGATCATCGCCGGTCACAAGCGCAACTGGGACAAGCGCGCCATTCCCGCCGTTTGCTTCACCGATCCGGAACTCGTCACCGCTGGTCTTTCACCGGAAGAGGCCAGGGCTCTGGGCGGCGAGATCAAGATCGGCATGTTCCCGTTCGCCGCCAATGGCCGGGCGATGACGAAGCTGGGCGAAGACGGCTTCGTCCGCGTCGTGGCGCGGGCCGACAACCATCTGGTGCTTGGCATCCAGGCGGTCGGGCAAGGTGTGTCGGAACTGGCGGCGTCATTCGGGCTGGCGCTGGAGATGGGCGCGCGGCTGGAGGACATTGCCGGCACGATCCATGCGCATCCGACGCAGGGCGAAGGGTTCCAGGAAGCGGCGCTCAAGGCGCTGGGGCACGCGCTGCATATTTGAGGGATGCTTACCCTCCCCCTTGTGGGGAGGGTCGATCCGCGAAGCGGAGCGGGGTGGGGGTCCTCGCCGACCGTCAGCGCTCACCCCACCCCGTCTCGCAGTCTACGCTTCGCTACGCATGCGAGCCGACCCTCCCCACAAGGGGGAGGGTGAAGAACTTCAGCTCGCCAGCCGGCTCACCATCTCGTGCTGGGCATAGGCGCGGCCGAAGCGGTTGGCTAGGAATGCGTCGAGCGCGATGTCTTCCTGCTTGATGAAACCGCTCGCCGGCAGGCTGCCGTCGGCGAGCATATCGAGCACGGCGCAGATGCCGGACGCCGTGGTGATCTGGATGGCGCTGCGTACCTGGTCGCCGATACGCTTCGAGTAGATCTTGTTGGCGTAGGTCTCCTGCAGCAGGCGGCCGTTCTTGCGGCCCGAGACGGTGACGAAGACGATGACCACGTCCTGCAGCGTCGCCGGCAGGGCGCTCTCGAAAATGTCCTTCAGCACGTCGCGGCGGTGGCGCAGGCCAAGGTCGTTGAGCAGCGCCTTCATGATCGCGGCGTGGCCGGGGTAGCGGATGGTGCGGTAGTTCAGCGTGCGCACTCTGCCCTTCAGCGTCTCGGCCAGCGTGCCGAGCCCACCGGAGGTGTTGAAGGCTTCGTAAGTGACGCCGTCGAGTGAGAATTCCTCGCGCTCCTCCAGCGGCGGCACCTCGACCAGTTCGCCCTCGACGATCGCCTCGCATGGCTCGCAATATTCGTTGATGACGCCGTCGGTGCTCCAGGTCAGATTGTAGTTCAACGCGTTGGACGGGTATTGCGGCAAAGCGCCGACGCGCATGCGCACGCTCTCCAGCGTGTCGAAGCGGCTGGCGAGATCGTTGGCGACGATCGAGATGAAGCCCGGCGCCAGGCCGCATTGCGGGATGAAGGCGTTTCTGCCCGAGCGCGCCAATTCCTTGACGCGGCGGGTCGAGACGACATCCTCGGTGAGGTCGAGATAGTGCACGCCGGCACTGGCCGCTGCCTCGGCGATGCACGTGGTCAGATGGAAGGGAGCGGCGCTGAGCACCGCGAATTTGCCGGCAAGTGCGGCTTCAAGCGTGCCGGATGCTTCGATGTCGAGCTCCAGCGTCGCAACCGTGGCCGGCAGTTCGGCGGCAGCGAGCTGTGCTGCCGAGCGGTCGACGAGCGTGACCTGATAATCCCCCGTGGCGGCGAGCATCTCGGCAATGGTCGAGCCGATCTTTCCGGCGCCGACAACGACAATTTTCTTCATGACCGATCCCTCACTGATTGTAAGCCCAGATTCGCAGCTTGCCCGTCGAATGGAAGCGTGGTTTTGTTCGAAACGAAACCATCTATTTGGCTAGTCTGCCGAGAAGAATCGTCGAAATGCTCAGTGACGCCGAACAAGCCCTGCTTTCCCTGCTGCGCGAGAATGCGCGCGCCTCGACCGCCGAGCTGGCGCGGCGGCTTGGCGTCTCGCGGACCACGGTACAGAGCCGGATCGAACGGCTGGAGCAGCGCGGCATCATATCAGGCTATGGCGTGCGGCTGGCGCCGGACTACGAGCAGGGGCTGGTGCGGGCACATGTGCTGCTCACCGTGACGCCCAAGCTCGCCGACAAGGTGGTGCGCGCCCTGCGCGGCCTGGCGACGGTCAGGACGCTGCATTCGGTCAGCGGCAATTTCGATATGATCGTCATCGTCGACGCGCCGTCGATCCGCGACCTCGACATGCTGCTCGACCAGATCGGCGCCATGGACGGAGTCGAGCGGACTTTGTCGTCGATCATCCTGTCGACGCGGATAGATAGGTGAAGCTGCTGATCTCCCCCCTTGCGGGGGAGATGGCCGGCAGGCCAGAGGGGGGTGCTCAGGCGCTAGCCTCGGCCATCTGCGCCGTGTGACAGATCGACAGGTCGGCGGGACAGCACCCCCCTCTGCCTTGCCAGGCATCTCCCCCGCAAGGGGGGAGATTGGCCGTCACTTCGGCTTTCGCCAATTTCCTTACCTCAGGCATTGGACGAATGGTTCATTTCGCCTACCAATCCAGCGCCGGCGGAAAGCTCACCGCCACCTCAAGGCCAGGCCGACAATCCTCAAGCGTAATCGACGCGCCATGCAGGTCGGCGATGGCCCTGACAAGGCTGAGACCCAGCCCGCTGCCGGATGTCGACCGGCTATGGTCCAGCCGATAAAGCCGCTGAAACACTTTTTCATGTTCGTCGGTGGGAATGCCGGGACCGTTGTCGGCGACACCGGCAACGACGCGTTCGCCCTGGCGCGTCGCCGACAGCTTTATCGTCGTGCCCGATGGACAATGGCGCAGCGCGTTCTCGACCAGATTGGCGAACATCTGCGTCAACAGCTCGCGATCGCCATGGATCCGGTCCGTCGTTTCCTGTGGTTGCGCCAACGACAGCGACTTTCCGTCGTCCTCGGCAACATCGGCATAGATCTCGGCGATGGTCTGCAGCACCTCGCCCAGATCGACATCGGTGAACCGCGCCCGGCGCGCGCCGGCCTCGATCTGGGCGATGCGCAGCAGCGCATCGAAGGTCTCGTTGATCTGTAGGCTCTCGGCATGCGCTTCGGCCAGCTCAGCCGCGATCTTCTGGCCCGACAGATTCTTTTCCGATGCGGTGTCGAGGATCATCTGCAACCGGTTGAGCGGCGTCTTCAGGTCGTGGGCGATGTTGGCGCTGACCTGTTTCATGCCTTCGACCAGTGCCGACAGGCGATCGAGCGCGGCATTGACCTGGCTGGAGACGATGTCGATGTCGTCGCCCTTGCCGGTCAGCGGAATGCGGGTGTCCAGCCGTCCGTGCGAGACATCCACCATGGTGGCGGCGATGCCGTCGAGACGGCGCTGGACCCGCGAGGCCAGCAGGGCGCCGCCGGCGACCGCCAGCCCGGTGATGATCAGGGTTCCCCAGCCAAAGCTCATCAGCACGATCCTCTCCAGCTCCTCCGTCTCGGAAAGGCTGAAGGCGACGGTCAGGGTGTTGCCGCCGACCGGACCGGAATAGGCGCGGTACTCGGCGCCGGGCGGCACGCCGGGCATTTCGGTGTCGAACATCGAGAAGCCGTCGGGGAGCCCTGCCGCGGTGAAGTTGCCGGCCAGGCGATTGCCCGTCGCGTCGGTCAGCGAAAACAGCTGCTCCTTCTTGAGGCTGCGCAGGGAGTGGCTGCCGACGGTCTCAACCAGCTCCTTGAGATCGTTCTCGGCATAGGTCGCGGCGACCACCGCGTAGGTCTCCTTGATGGTGTCGTCGAGCCGCTCGGCAAGATCGGCGCTCATCATCTGGTAGACGATGGCGCCCGACAGGACGAAGGCCAGCACGAACAGGAAGGCGAAGGTCAGGGCCAGCCGGAACGGCGTGCTGCGCAGCAGGCGGGACCATGTTCCGGTCATGACGGCGCGTGCAGGCTGTAGCCGGTGTTGCGGACGGTGTGGATGAGCTGGGTTTCGAAGGGCTTGTCGACCTTGGCCCGCAGCCGGCTGATATGGGTCTCGACGACGCTGGTCCTGGGATCGAAATGAAAATCCCAGACGCGCTCCAGAAGCATGGTGCGGGTGATGACACGGCCTTCGCCGCGCATCAGCACTTCCAGCAGGCTGAATTCCCGCGGCTGCAGGTCGATCGTCTGGCCCCGCCTGATGACGCGTCGCATGATCAGGTCCATCTCGAGGTCGGCAACCCGTAGAACGGTTTTCTGCTCCTGCGCGGCCGGCCGCCGGCCGAGCGCGTTGATGCGGGCGAGAAGCTCGGAAAAGGCGAAGGGCTTGACCAGATAGTCGTCGCCGCCAGCCTCGAGCCCCTCGACGCGGTCGTCGATGCCGCCGACCGAGGTGAGAAAGATCGCCGGCGTCCGCACGCCGGCGGCGCGGACCGCCTTGATCATCGACAGGCCGTCGAGGCCGGGGATCATCCGATCGGCGATGATCACGTCGTAATTGCCCCGGGTCGCCGCGAACAGCGCGTCATGTCCGTTGCGCAGGAGGTCGCAGACATGGCCGGCCTCGGTCAGTCCCCTGACGATATAGGCGGCCGTCCTGTGGTCGTCCTCGACGAGAAGCAGTCGCATGAAAGGTCCGGTCCGTTGCCGAGATGGAGAGGCTATCACCGGCACGGGCTTGTTCCTAGGATGTCACGACGCGCAGGTATGGTGGCGCTTTCGTCATACATTCGCGATTGGCGGAAGCTTTCCTGGCTTCGTCCTTGGGATGCCGTGACATCTCCGAGCCGCGTAGCGATGCGGAACCCGACGCCCGCGGGACAGCACCCCCCTCTGCCCTTCCGGGCATCTCCCCCGCAAGGGGGGAGATCGGCAGCTTCGATCCCCCCACCCCTCTTGCAACTCTTGCAACATTCGAGGATTGGCGAAAGCGGAGGTACAGTCAATCTCCCCCCTTGCGGGGGAGATGGCCGGCAGGCCAGAGGGGGGTGTGAAGGATCGCTACTGAAGAAAACTTCCATTCTGCTCTGCACTTGGTCAGCGCACGCACACGCTGAGGTCAATCCGATTCCAGGAGGATCTCATCGGCCTCGTCGCCCTTCAGGGTCATGTGCAGGACGAGCGCAATGATGCAGCCGAGGAAGAGCAGGCTGGTGAAGATGGTGCCGAGACCCAGGCCGCCATGCCTGGCCGACCGCGACAGCAGGTCGCCGAAGGAAGCGCCGAGCGGCCGCGTCAGGATATAGGCGAGCCAGAAGGCCAGGATGCCGTCGAGACTGAGCAGCCAGTAGGCGAGCGCTATCAGCGCGATGACGCCGCCGAACAGCAGCCCCGATGTGAGGTAGCCCATGTCGAAGCTTTCGGCGACGAGATCGCCAGCGGCGGTGCCGAGAGCGAAGGTCAAGAGGATCGCCAGCCAGTAAAAGATCTCGCGCCTGGTGGTGAAGAGGGTGTGGATCGACAGCGTCCTTTCGCTGGCGTACCAGACCGCGAACGTCGCGGCGAGCGCGACCGAGAAGGCAATGGTCGTCGTCTGCAGGCGCACGCCGAAATTGTCGACGAGGTTGTCCGTCACCAGCGTGCCGACGATGCTGATCAGCACCACCGCCAGCCAGTAGGCCCACGGCACATAGCGTTTCCGCGTAAACTGCAGGACAAGGGCCGTGGTCAGGATGCCGGTCATGATCAGCGAGGTGGCGGTCAGCCCAAGCCCGATTGTGTCGGCAAGATAATCCGCCGCGGTCTCGCCGGTGGTGACCGCCATCAGCTTGATCAGCCAGAAGTCGAGGGTGACGTCGGGAACCCTGTTGTGGCTCGGTGCGGCGGGTTGTTGCCTGTTGGGCGCGAGCATGGCTGAAGTCCAGAGGTCGACGGTTGCGGCGGGGCGGCGGCGATCCACCCCGCGCATCGTAAGCAAACGAGTTCACACCGGCCTGTCCGGCGGCATACAAATTCGTAAGAATGGCGCGCAAAAGGCATTGCGAATGCCTGGCGGTGCGTTTGATGGAATGCGGCGCCTTGCATCCGCCATCGCTGTTCAACGGCGCGCTGATGGCGGGCGCGATGCCGGGCCGCACGTTCGGCCCGACCCACCTGCGCTCTAGTGATCGGTGGTTCTAGCTGCCGAGCGGATGCGGCATGTAGCCGACGAAGCCAGCGATCTTCCAGCTGCCGCCGACCCTGCTGCAGAAATACAGCGTCTGCCATTTCAAGCGATCGACGCTGCCGTCCGCCTTGGCAACCGAGCCGTCGAATTTCTTGTGCAGCACAGCGCGGTCGCCGTCGACATCGATGTCGCGCATGTTGGTTACGCGAAACAGCGCCTCGCGCAGCGGCTCGGCGAATTTGGTCGCCGCCGTCTCCCTGGCCTGGCGCAGCCATTCGTCGCGGTAGACTTCGAGCCTTGGAAACTGCAGCCGCCAGGCGTCGGCGTTGTGCAGGAAATGCGCATGCATGCCGAAGAAGCTCTCGGCGACGAAATCATCCTCGACCATGGCCCAATCCTGGCCGATGAAGGCGTCGATGTCGCGCCGCACCAGCATTTCCCAGAGCGCGTGGCGATCGGTATCGCCTGATGGAAACGGGTTCTTGTCGTAAGTCATTGCTGGGTGTCTCCGCTCTGGCAAATGCGTCTGTGCGTTACAGCTCCCAAGTCGCCCGCCAGCGCGTACGATGCAAGCGCTCATGTAATAAAGCAACGCGGATTTCGAAGAATGTTGCTTTCCAACAAGGCCCCTATGAGGATCGCCCCGATCGGCGTAAATGTCGATCGAAGCGGGCGCTGCCATGGCACCCGGTCCTGTCATCAGAGGAGGCTTCCCTTGCCGAAACAGTGTTTTGGAACGTCGCATGTGCCGTTGTCGCCAGCCGTGCGGGCCGGCGATCTCGTCTATGTCTCGGGCCAGGTTCCCGTCGGCAGCGACGGCATCGTGGTCAAGGGCGGCATATCGGAACAGACCGAGCAGGTGCTCGCCAACATCAAGGCCGCGCTGGCGCTGGCCGGCTGCACCATGGACGATGTGGTGAAGACCACGGTCTGGCTGGAAGATGCGCGCGATTTCGGCGCCTTCAACGCGGTCTATGCCCGGCACTTCCCCAAAAACCCGCCGGCCCGCACCACGGTCGAATCGCGGCTGATGATCGACATCAAGATCGAGGTCGAGGCGGTCGCCTACCGGCCTCTGTAGGCAAAGCAACCAAGCGGAGGTGACCCCAAATGCAATTCGACCTCCTGCTGAAGGGTGGACGGCTGATCGATCCGGCGTCCGGGATCGATGCGCCGCGCGATGTCGCCATCGCCAATGGCCGCGTTGCCGCTGTCGATGCCGATATCCCGGTGACCAGCGCCGCGCAGATCGTCGATGCCGGCGGCTGCATCGTCACGCCGGGCCTGGTCGACCTGCACAGCCACGTCTATTGGGGCGGCACGTCGCTTGGCGTCGATGCCGACCGGCTGGCCGCCAAGAGCGGCACCACCACCTTCATCGATGCGGGCAGTGCGGGAGCCGGCAATTTCCTCGGCTTCCGCCGCCATGTCATGGAGCGGTCGAAGGTCCGCATCCTGGCCTATGTCAACATTTCCTTTGCCGGCATTTTCGGCTTCTCGCAGACGGTGTCGGTCGGCGAGTGTAGCGACCTCAGGCTGTGCGAACCGCGCGAGGTGGTCGCGGCGGTGCGTGAACACCGCGATGTCGTGGTCGGCGTAAAAGTCCGCTCCGGCAAGCATGCCGGCGGCACCAGCGGCATCGCCCCGGTGGATCTGGCGCTGGAGGCCGCCGACCAGGCTGGCCTGCCGCTGATGGCGCATATCGACGAGCCGCCGCCCGGCCGCTCGGAAGTGCTGCCGCGCCTGCGCAAGGGTGACATCCTCACCCACTGCTTCCGGCCGTTTCCCAATGCGCCGGTGTTCGCCTCCGGCGCGGTGCGGCCCGACATGCGGCTGGCGCGCGAGCGCGGCGTCATCTTCGACATCGGCCACGGCATGGGCTCGTTCGATTTCGCCGTCGCCCGCGCCATGCTTGAGGAAGGGCTGGCCCCGGACGTGATCTCGAGCGACGTGCATCTCTACTGCGTCGATGGGCCGGCCTTCGACATCCTGGTCTGCATGTCGAAGCTGCTGGCGCTCGGCATGCCGCTGGTCGAGGTCCTGCGCGCCGCCACGCAAGCGCCGGCGAGGGCGATCGCGCGGCCTGATCTCGGCACGCTGGCGGTGGGCACCGTCGGCGATGTCGCCGTGCTCCGCCAGCGCCCGGGCCGCTTCACCTTTGTCGATGCGGTCGGCGTGTCATTGGTCGCCGACCAGAGGCTGGTGTCGGAAGGCATCGTTATTGGCGGCACCTGGTGGCCGAACGAGGCGGCTGATCACAACGAGACCGAGCGTTTCGTGGCGCAGGCGTCACACACGCATGTCGAGGTGGCGGCGAGGCACTTTGGGCACCGGCATGAGTGAAAGTTCTGCGCGACTTCGTCATCCACAGGCGGAGCGGAAGCGAAGCGGACGCGCAGACCCGAGGATCCATGCCGTGACCATTGCCGAAGAATGCGACGGATCAGGATGGTTGTTCGATAGGCCCTTCATCGCCGTTGGTGCATTGAAAGCCGATTCTGGTCCGCTTTCGCGTGCACGAATGGCGCGGCATGGATCCTAGGGTCTGCGCCGCGTCGCTTCGCTCCTTGCTTCGCCCTAGGATGACGAATCCATAGGACGCTCGTTGCTTGAATTGCTAACCGCCCCAAAAACCGGCGTCTCAATGCCTTCCATCCGCGCCTTGATCTGCAGCGCCACATATTTCGAATAGAAGCGCGACAGCGCCAGATTGCCGCCGTGGAACCACAGCGCTTCCTGCGCGGTCGGCTTCCACATGTTGCGCAGCTCGCCCTGCCAAGGGCCGGGGTCGCCCTTGACGCCAGAGCCCAATCCCCAGCAGGGGCCGACCTTGTCGGCGACTTCACGTGAGACGATCGCCGCCACCGTCTCGTTCATCGACTGATAGCCTGTGCAGGCGATGATGGCGTCGGCGGCGAGTTCGCTGCCGTCCTCGAACAGAATGCCGCTCGGTGTCAGCGACTTGATGGCGACGCCGCTGCGGACGCCGATCTCGCCGTCGATGATCAGGCTGGAGGCGCCGACATCGATGTAGTAGCCGGAGCCGGTGCGGTAGGCCTTCATCAAAAGGCCGGTCTCGTCGTCGCCGAAATCGATGGCGAAGCCGGCGGCGCGCAGGCTGATATAGAAGGCCGCGTCGCGCGCCTTGATCACCTCGTAGAGCGCCCGCTGACCCTTGGGCACCAGCGCGAACGGTGTCGAGGCGACGATCATGTCGGCTTTCTCGGTGGTGATGCCGCGCGCCAGTGCGTCTTCCGAGAAGATCTCGAAGCCGACTTCCATCAGCGTGCTCGATTTGACCACCGTCGTCGGTGAACGCTGGATCATGGTGACCTCGGCGCCGCTTTCCCAGAGGTCGACGCAGACATCGTGGCCGGAGCTTGCCGCGCCGATGACAGCGACACGTCTGCCCCGGAATTTGTCGCCGCTGGCATACTGGCTGGAGTGCAGCAATTCGCCCTTGAACCGGTCGGCACCCGGCAGATCGATCCGCCGTGGCGGGCCATAGGCGCCGGTGGCGAAGACGATGTGCTTGGGCTTCAGCGTGATCTGCCGGCCGACGCGGTCGACCACCACGGTCCAGACTTTTTCGGCCTCATCATAGGACGCGCTGAGACATTTGGTGGCGACCCAGTAGTTGAGCTCCATGACGCGCGTGTACATTTCCAGCCAGTCGCCCATCTTGTCCTTGGGCGTGAACACCGGCCAGTTTTCGGGGAAGGGAATGTAGGGCAGATGGTCGTACCAGACCGGATCGTGCAGCACGAGGGTGCGGTAGCGGTTGCGCCAGGAATCGCCCGGCCGCGCATTCTTCTCGATGACGATGGTCGGCACGCCGAGCTGGCGCAGCCGCGCCCCCAGCATGATGCCGCCCTGGCCGCCGCCGATGACCAGGCAGTAGGGCTGTTCCTCGGTGCCGAGCTCGCGCGTCTCGCGCGCCCGCGCCTCCGACCAGGTCTCGCGCTGGGGATCGGCCTTGTGGCGCACGCCGAGTGGCCGGTCTGCGCCCTTGCGCTCCTCGAACCCTTTCAGGTCTGTCATTGCCGTGAACAGCGTGCAGCAGCGGCCGTCGCGCAGCCGCATGATGCCCTCTCCCCTGGCCACTGCGGTTTCGAAGCTGAACCAGGCCTCGATGGTGCCCTCGTCCGAGATCGCCTCGCCGGTCAGTTGCCATGCCCTGGGCTTGGTCGTCGCCAGCGCAGCTTTCAGCATTTCGGCGATTGCCTCGCGGCCTTCCATGGTCGTGATGTTCCAGGTGAAGGTCAGGAGATCGCGCCAGTAGCAGTCATCGACAAACAGGTTGGTCGCGGCCGCCGCGTCTCCCGCTTCGAGTACCTTGGCAAAGGACCCGAGCCATGCGGCTGCCTGTTTCGATGGGGCTATCTCGAGCATGTCTTTCCCTCTTCCTGCAACACGCCGCACACGGCGTAAAAATCTCAATTGTCGAACGCGGCGCCCCCCCTCATCCGCCTGCCGGCACCTTCTCCCCGTGAACGGGGAGAAGGGAGCTAGTCTCCGAGCGGCTCCATCTCCTTGCCGGTGCGGTGGATCTGGGCGTTGTATTTGATGCGGCGCACCGTCTCGCGGGCCGAACCGTCGAGCTTGTAGGCCGAGGCCACCGCCAGAAGGTCGATCGCCGCCAGGAAGGCGAAGCGCGAGGCCGTCGGCTTCAGCGTGTCGGGGTATTCGGGCACCGCCACCGTCAGCCTGACGTCGCAGGCGCGGGCGAGTTCGGTGTCGGGCGCGGTCACGGCGATCGCGTTGGCGCGGTAATGCTTGGCGAGCTCGACGGCCTCGATCACCTCGCGGGTGCGTCCCGTCGCCGAAATGGCGATCACCAGATCGCCCGGCTTGAGCGTCGAGGCGGTCATGCGCATCAGATAGGGGTCGCACTGGGCGCTGACTGTGATGCCGTAGCGGAACAGCCGGTATTGGGTTTCCTGCGCCAGCGCCGAGGAGCTGCCGCCGAGGCCGAAGACCGTAACCTGGCGCGCCTTGGCGATCAGCTCGGCGGCTTTCTGCAGCTGCGCCGGGTCGAGCTGCCGCTCGGCCTCCTGCAGCGCCTGGCGCGCCTCGCCGAACACGGCGTTCCAGAACGGCATGCCATTGTCATTGCTGACGGAGGGCGACTTGGCCAGATAGAGCGCGCCGACGACGAGGCTCTGCGCCAGCTTCAGCTTGAAGTCACGCACACCCTCGCAGCCGATGGCGCGGCAGAACCGGGTCACCGTCGGTTCGCTGACCCCGGCGCGCTGGGCAAGGGCGGCGTTGGACGCGTCGACGGCATATTTGACGTCGTCGAGCACGACATCGGCGACACGCCGTTCGGCCGGGCGCAATTCGCTGTAGGAATCCTTGACCAGCGAGATGATGTCGGGAATGCGCCGGACAGGATCGCGCCCCTGGGCATCCTGGTCTGGAACAGGCTCGTCCTGGCTGCCAGCTTCGGTCATGGGGTCCTGGTCTTTCCCTGGGTTGCGAGGCCGCCGTCTTAGCATGTTTGCACGCCCTGGCTCCACGTGCCCGGCCGCATCGCAACCGCAGCGTGTCGTTGGGTAAAGCTCACCTTCCTCCGTTCCTCTCCGATACGTGTCAGTTCCGAGTATGTAGGAAAGCAACATGCATTTCAAGGTTGTAAAACTGATGTTAAAACAAATAGATAGGCATACTAACCGATTTTCGTGGTACGGCTGCCATCGTCGGCGCTTGACAGGAAAGTAGGATAGTTACAGACTGATTTTCGCTGGGGATGAGCCAATGGATCATCGCGCAATCTTCCCGGGGGGCAGATGAACACGGGCGATGCAAAAAAGCCGAAGCTTGGCGTGCAGGCCGCGACCAAGATCTATCACACGGCCTCCGGCGACCTGCTGGCGCTGGACCGTTGCAGCCTCGATGTCAGCGCCAACGAAATCGTCTCGATCGTCGGTCCTTCCGGTTGCGGCAAGACCACGCTCTTGTGGTCGATGTCGGGCCTGCACAGCCTGACCAGCGGCGAGATCCGGCTCGACGGCAAGGCCATCACCGGTCCGCATCCCGATATCGGCATCGTTTTCCAGGAAGCGAACCTTCTGCCGTGGCGCAATCTCGATGCCAACATCCGCTTTCCCTTCGAGATCAAGGGCGAGAAGCCGGACCGGGCGTGGATCGCGCATCTGCTCAACCGGGTCGGGCTCGACGGCTTCGGCGGCAAATTTCCGCGCGAACTGTCGGGCGGCATGCAGCAGCGCGCGGCGATCGTGCGGGCGCTGGCGCTGAAGCCCTCGGTGCTTTTGATGGACGAGCCGTTCGGCGCGCTCGACAGTTTTACCCGCGAGGAGATGAACCGGCTGGTCGAGGAGATCTGGCTCGACACCAAGACAACCATCGTCTTCATCACCCACTCGATCGAGGAGGCGATCTTCCTCTCCGACCGGGTCGTGGTGCTGAGCGCCCGGCCTGGCCGCGTCGCCAAGGAGTATCGCGTGCCGTTTCCCCGGCCGCGCTCGCTGGAGATCATGGCGACGAAAGAGGTCTTCGACCTCACCAACCGTATCAAGATGGACATTGTCGGCGAACGCACGCGGCCAAAAGCGCCGGAGCGCCCGAGCGCCGAGATCGTGAGGATCAGGCCGTGAGCGACACGATCCCGGAATTCTCCAAGTCCAAGTCTGGTGCCAAGTCGGGCGACGGCCATGAGGTCAGCCTGACCAATCTGTCGGCCTTCGCCAGCGGCCCCGGCATCAAGTCGGGCAAGGAGGTGGCGGCCATTCTTGCCGTGGCGGTGATCATCATCGGCGGCATCGAACTGGCGCTGCGGCTGTTTCATGTGCCGCTCTACATCATGCCGCCGCCAAGCTCGATCGCCTATGCGCTGTTCGACGAGTTTCCGCTGATCGCGCCGCATCTCGGCTACACGCTGGTCGAGCTGGTGTCCGGTTTCGCCATCGGCGCCGTCATCGGCCTCATCCTGGCCGCGGTCATCACCCAGTTCCCGTTCGCCGAGAAGATCGTCGCGCCTTACATCCTGCTCTTGGTCACCACGCCGATGCTGGCACTGGTGCCGCTTCTGATCCTGCGCTTCGGCTTCGGCTACACGCCGCGCATCATCGCGGTGGCGCTGGCCGCCGGGCCGATGGTGATGATCAATGCCGCGACCGGCTTTCGCCGCGTCGACAGCGCCAAGATCGCGCTGGCGCGCTCCTATGGCGCCAGCACCTTGCAGATATTCTGGAAGATCCGCGCGCCGATGGCGCTGCCGATGATCCTGGTCGGGCTGATGATCGGCGCCATCTTCGGCCTGCTGACAGCGGTCGGCGCCGAAATGGTCGGCGGCGGTTTCGGCCTCGGCAACCGGCTGACGACCTATTCGTCGATGATCCAGATGCCGCAGTTCTTCGCCGTGGTGCTGATCCTGTCGACGCTCGGCATCCTGATCTACGTGCTGTTCTTCCTGATCGGCAAGAAGTGGGCGAGCTGGGAGGCTTGAACACAAGGATATGAACGCCCGGGAGGCGGGCGGCAAGAGACCGAAATCAAACAAAAAAGGGGAATGCCATGACCAAAAAAATCTCGATTAATCCGGCGGGGATCAGCCGCCGCACTTTCCTGCAGGTGACCGGCGCTGGGCTGGTGACCGCCACGGCGCTCGGCGCCACCGGCCTCAAGGCCAGGGCCGAACCCTACGGAAAATTCACCTGGATCTCGCCGCGCGGCACGCTCGAAGTGCTCGACGACTATCCCTACTGGGCGGCCAAGAAGGCCGGCTATTTCGATGGGCTGGACACCGACATGCAGCCGGGGCCGTCGGACGGCACCGCGACGGTGAAGTTCGTCGATGTCGGCCAGGCGGATATGGGCTTCCCGTCGCCCGGCGTGTTCTCCTTCGCCATCCAGAACGGCATGAAGCTGAAGTCGGTGTTCCACATGGGCGCCCGCGACACGTTCAGCATCGCCTTCCGCAAGGGCGAGGGGTCGAACGATCTGAAGAAGCTGGAAGGCAAGACCATCCTGCTCGGCTCCGCCGCCTGGCAGTCGATCACCGACCCGCTGCTGGCCGCACAAGGCGTCGACATCAAGAAGGTGAAATATGTCGAGGCCGGCTGGCCGACCTGGGGCACGGCGCTGGCCGGCGGCCAGGGCGACGCCGCTTTGGCATGGGAAGGGCTGCGTGCCGAATGGATCGCCAAGGGGCTCGACTTCGAATACTGGCTCGGCGTGCAGAATTCCAAGCTGCCGGCCAACACCTTCGTCGTGCGCGCCGCCGACCTCGAGGATGCCGACAAGAAGGCGTTGCTGGAAAAGTATCTGCGCGGCTGGGCGATGGGCCTCGAATTCGGCTACCAGAATCCCCGCGCGGCGGTCGAAGCGGTGTTCGAGCAGTTCCCGACGCTGGCCAAGAATCTCGGGCCCGAGCTCGGCACCACCTCGATCCTGCAGCAGATCAATGTCTTCCGTGGCGACATGGACAAGCGCGGCGGCTGGGGCTCGCACGACATGGCGAGCTGGCAGGGCTTTTTCGACGAGATCCACAAGATCGGCCAGATCACCGCCCCGGTGAAGGCCGAGGATGTCTGCACCAACGACCTGATCGGTCCGGCCAATGATTTCGACAAGGCCAAGGTCAAGGCCGATGCCGACGGATACAAGCTGTCGGAAGGCTTTGCCGCGCTCGATGTCGAGAAGATCAAGGCACATCTGTTCGATTCGGCGATCAAGTAGGGGCGCAAACGGATCATGCCGGCGCCGCCCCTCATTGCCCTGCCGGGCTCCTTTCCTCTCCCTCCGGAGGGGGGAGAGGTGGCGCCGCGAAGCGGCGACGGAGTGGGGGAAGGCGTTCGCCAAACGCGCAGTCGCCGCAAGACAGGCACAATCCGACGCGCAAGAAATATTAGGCGGGCGGCGAAGGTCGACCCCCACTCCGTCGAGCTGCGCTCGACACCTCTCCCCCGATCGACGGGGGAGAGGAAGGGCAGTGAGCGGCGGCGCTGATCGCCGTCCACAATTCAATCAATTGGGAGGCAGCGGTGTCCGACAAGGTTAAAGTGCTGGTGGTGGGTCTCGGCAATATGGGTGCGTCGCATGCCAGCGCCTATCACCGGCTCGACGGTTTCGAGATCGTCGGCATCATGAGCCGCTCGATCAAGAGCAACACGAGGATACCAGGAGAATTAGCCGGCTACCCACTCTACGAGGATTTCGACCAGGCGCTGAAGGAGACGAAACCGGACGCCGTCTCGATCAACAGCTGGCCGAACACCCATGCCGAATATGCGCTGAAGGCGATCGCCGCCAACTGCCATGTGTTCATGGAAAAGCCGCTCGCCACCAACAATGAGGATGCCGAGAAGGTTGTCGCGGCGGCGCGCGCCAAGAACCGCAAGCTGGTGCTCGGCTATATCTTGCGCGTCCACCCGTCATGGATCAAGTTCATCGAGGTCGGCAAGACACTCGGCAAGCCGCTGGTCATGCGGCTCAACCTCAACCAGCAGAGCAGCGGCAGTGCCTGGCACTGGCACAAGAACCTGATCGATTCGCTGATCCCGATCGTCGATTGCGGCGTCCACTATGTCGACGTCATGTGCCAATTGACCGGCGCCAAGCCGGTGCGCGTGCACGGCATCGGCGTCAAGCTCTGGGCGGAAGCCGACAAGCAGAATTACGGCCACCTGCACGTGACCTTCGATGACGGCTCGGTCGGCTGGTACGAAGCCGGCTGGGGTCCGATGATGAGCGAGACGGCCTATTTCGTGAAGGACGTGGTCGGCCCCAAGGGCGCGGTGTCGATCGTCGCCGGACAGCAGGCGAGCAGCGCCGCCGACACCGCCGAGGTGTCGAACTCCGCCGACATCGACCGCCACACCAAGACCGACGCGCTGAAGATCCACTATGCCGCTGTCGATGGCGACAAGAATTTCTCCAAGCCCGACGAGATCGTCAGCATGGAGGACGAGCCCGGCCACCAGGAACTCTGCGACCGCGAGCAGGCCTTCTTCCTGCGCGCCATCCGCGAGGATCTCGACCTGACCGAGCAGATGGATGCAGCGGTCAACAGCCTGCGCATCGTGCTCGCCGCCGAACAGAGCATCGCGCTCGGGCGGACCATCGACCTGGCCTGACGCAATTCCCGTCTCCCCGTCCCCATTCGAGGCTGTCGCATATGGATTCTGGCGAAGAAGGACCCCCACCCTAACCCTCCCCACAAGGGGGAGGGAAGCTGCCGCGCTCTTCATCCTCGGTGTTAAACGCCTGTGATTTGCCGAGTTCAGCGCCTACAGAATCCCCCTCCACCTTGTGGGGAGGGGTTAGGGGTGGGGGTATTCGTAGGGCGAAAAGCTAGGTTTCTTGAGTGCCTTGGTCCCTCTCGACAGAGGGTGCCGGGAGGCGGCGCCAAACGTTGGCAAGATCAACGAACGACGTTGAAAAATTGGGAGAGAGACATGGTCACCGAAAGTCTGCTGAAAACCTATGCCGAGTCCGACGCGCTCGACTTGGCTGGACTGGTGCACAGCGGCCAGGTTTCACCGGCGGAACTGGTGGAGGCAGCGATCACGCTGGTCGAGCGGCTCAACCCGGCGCTCAATGCGGTCATCCATCGCCTCTACGACATGGCGCGCGCCCAGGCCGAAACGGTCGACACATCAGCGCCCTTCGCCGGCGTGCCGTTCCTGCTCAAGGAGCTGGCCTCGTCCTGGACCGGGGCGCCGAACACCAACTCCTCATTCTACCTGAAGGACGTTGTCGCCGATTTCGACACCGAGGTCGTTCGCCGCATGAAGGCGGCCGGGCTGGTGCTGGTCGGCAAGTCGAACGCGCCGGAGAACGGTTGGTCGATCACCACCGAGCCGAAACTCTACGGTGTGACGAAGAACCCGTGGAAGGAAGGCATCACGCCCGGCGGCTCCAGCGGCGGCGCTGCCGCGGCCATCGCGTCGCGCATGGTGCCGATCGCCGAGGCCAGCGATGGCGCAGGCTCGATCCGCATCCCGGCCTCCTGCTGCGGCATTGTGGGCTTAAAACCGTCCCGCGGCCGCATCAGCCTCGCGCCGTTCGGCGACTATTGGTATGGCGGCGCCTATTTTCTCTGCTGCTCGCGCACCGTACGTGATACGGCGGCCTATCTCGATGCGGTCGCCGGCGCGCTGCCGGGCGACCCCTATACGCCGCCGGTCCCGGACGGTTCCTGGCTCGATCTCTCGGCACGGGCGCCGAAGAAGCTGCGCATCGGCTTTTCCGTCACGCCGCCCAACGGCACGGCGATCGATCCGGAGGTGAAGGCGGCGGTGCTGGCGACCGTGGCGGCACTCGAGCGCCTCGGCCACCATGTCGAGGAGCATGACATGCCGCTCGACGCCAATGCTGTGTGGAAGACCTACACCAACATGACCTGCGTGCAGACGGCGGCGACGTTCGACTACCTTGAGACGGTGGTGGGGCGGCCGGTGACGCCAAACGACGTGGAGGCGGTCACCTTTGCGATCATCGAGCGTGGCCGTTCGACCAGCGGTACGAGGCACATCTCCGATGTCGAGCAACTCAGGCAGGTCGGCCGCGACATCGTCGGCGACCTCGGCGCCTACGATCTCTTCATCACCCCGACCCTGACGCAGCTGCCGCGCCCGTTCGGCTATTACGACATGTCGGAAACAGACATCGATCGCTACAACGCCAAATGGGCGGACTCGGTGTTTGCCTTCCCCTTCAACATCTCCGGCCAGCCGGCGATCTCGCTGCCGCTCGGCTGGTCGAAAGGCGGCGTCCCGATCGGCGTGCAGCTGGTCGGCCGCTACGGCGACGAGGCAACGGTGCTGGCCGCGTCCGCACAGCTGGAGCAGGAGATGCCGTGGAGAGGGAGAAGGCCGGCGGTGAGTGGGTAGGTGCTGGGCACCGCGTGCGGCTTCGAGATTGGCCAAATCCGCCCATCGCTTCGTCATCCACGGGCGGAGCAAGGAGCGCAGCGACGCAGCGCAGACCCGAGGATCCATGCCGCGACTTCAAAGCGTCGCTACGATGAAGAGTTTTGCTCCGCTGCATTCCTCGGCCAAGGTCACGGCATGGATCCTCGGGTCTCCGCGACGGAGCTTCGCTCCTGCTCCGCCCGTGGATGACGAAGGTGGGGAGGCTTCGGCCAATCTCCAGCGTGCAGACTCAAAGCCGGCTATCCAATCCTCTCCAACCGTCTCGGCAGACGATTCATGGCAACAGGCCCGTCCGGTGTGATCAGGAACTGGTCCTCGAGATTGAAGCTGGCGAGGCGGTCTATGTAGAGCGGGATTTCGAAGGCCAGCACCATGCCGGCTTCGATCACGACATCGCTGTCGGCCGCAATGAACGGCCATTGCTCTGAGAAGACGGACTGGCCGACGCCATGGCCGAAATGGCCGCGGCGGTAGGTACGCAGCCCTTGCCGCGCCAGGCTGTCGGTGGCGACGCGATGCACTTGGGCGAGCGTGGTTCCCGGAACAAGGGATGCCAGCCCGTCGTCAAAGGTCCGCTCGGCGATCGCGTGCAGTTCGGCCTGCTCGGCGGATGGCGGCCCGAAGGTGAAGTTGCGCGACATGTCGGAGGCGTAGCCGCCGACCGTGCAGACCATGTCGCACTTCAGCGGATCGCCCGGCATGGCTTTCGCATCGGTGCTTTTGAGCCGGGCGCCGAGCGTCACATATTCGGCTGTGGCGACCGGATGGGACAGGCCGGCCGCGGCCGTGGCGACGCCTTGCCGATAGAGGGCAATGAGATCGGCCTGACGCATGCCGGCCATGGCATCGACCTGCAGCCGCTCCAGCCCGGCCTCCGACAGGATGATGCCTTGCTGCAGCAGATCGATCTCGCGCGGCGACTTGACGGCCCGCAGCCTGTCCAGCACGGTCGAGCCGTCGACCATCGTGCAGCCCGGCAGCAGCGCCTGCATGGCGGAGAAATCAGCGGCGGGAACAAAATCGAGATCGACGCCGATCGTTGCGCGCTCGAGCCCGAAGCCGGTCAGGATCTGCTTCAGCTCATGGACGGAATTGGCCAACTCGAATGTAGCGGGCCGGGTAATGGCAGGCGTCCAGCCGGACGAGCCAAAGCCGGCCACTATGCGCCGCGCCAGCCCTTGCGCTGGCCTCGAGGCGTCAAACGTGGCGAATTCGATCCAGATCGGGTGGCTGCGGATGACGGCGTCGGGCAGAGCCAGTTGCAACTGTCCCGCATTGAAATCCGCCACCACCACGCCGATCGGCAGGCCTTGGCGGGCCGGGATGACGACGAAGCCGGCGCCGGCGCGCCGGAACAGTCCCGCCGGGCCGATCGAGGCGCCGGTCGCATAGTGGAAGGCCTCGGGTGCGCACAGCACCAGCGCCGCGATGCCCGCGCGCTTCATCAGTTGCGCCGCGCGCCTGCGATCGACAAAGCCTGTCATGATTTCCCCACTGTTCGAAGCGGCAACGAAGCACTCCGCGCATCGACAATCAAGCCGCTGACAGCAGCTACTTGATCGATTCCAGCTTGGCGACGGCGGCCGTGAAGCCAGCCAGCGACACCGGGATGGTGACCGGCTTGCGGGTGACCGATTCCATGCCGATGTTCAGATTGGTGCCGGACTTCATTGCCTTGATGAGATCCGCCGACAGCGGCGTGGCGGCATAAGCGCCGTTCTGGTCGCTGGTCTGGATGGCAATCGTCGTCTTCTGGCCCTGGTCGATCTGGAAGGAGGCGCCGGACGGCAGGAACAGGCCGTGTGGCAGGGCAAGCAGCATGGCGAGGCTGCCATTGCCGTTGTCGCGGCGCACGGTCACGGTCAGCACGCGCTGCCCGGTCTTGGCCTCGGTCAGGTTCTGCGAAACCTGGCACTGAAGCTCGCTGGTCGCCGAACCGCTGGAGCAGTTCACTGCCCATGGATTGGCATCGGCCGGTTTTGCATTGCTTTCAGCCGGCTTTGGCTGGGCCGGCTTGGCATCTTCGGCAAGGGCTGGGCCGGCGGCCAGACCAAGCCACAGGGCGGTCAGCCCCGCGGCCACGCCAAGTAAATTAGACTTCGCTAAAGTAGCTGTCATGTTATTTTGCCGGACGTCTTGCATGTTTCCTCACCGCGCCCGGTATTCTCCCGAGCACGGCTTGATACAACACCCGCGACTGTTTCGAAAGCTCGACCGGAGGCAAGAAAGCCGGCGAAATTACTGTGACCTTTCGGATACAGCGAACAATTTTACAGGGAGCTTTCAGAAATCGGAGCGCCCGAGACTCGCTATACAATAGAATTCGATTAAGGATTTACACGGGGCGCGTGTAGGCCCCGAAGGACTCGCCAGGGATGGGAACTACCGAGACTTCTCGGCAAGTTGGTGAGATAGCGGCGCGTGGGGAGGATTTCCACGCTCGCGCCGGCTATCGCCGTTCGCGAATCGCCAGGCATCTCTGGAAGACGACGGCGCTGACGACGCTGGCGCTCGGCCTTTCCGGTCTGGCGGCCCATGCCGATCCGAACGGCCTGTGGCAGCCGCAGATCCGCGCTATCATCGGCGCCGACAACAATGGCGGCAACGCCGCGCTCGAAGGTTTCATCCCGCTCAAGCAGACGGCCGAATCCGTGCTGTTCCTGGATGTCCGGGCCAAGCACGATTTCAAGGATGGTTTCGGCCAGGATGTCGGCCTCGGCATTCGCCGCATCGTCAACCCGGACCTGATGATCGGCGGCTACGCCTACCTCAACATCGAGAACTACAACTCCACCCAGTTCACCGCCGCCACGCTGGGCGCCGAGGCGATCACGCCTCATTTCGATGCGCATGTGAACGTCTATCTGCCGATCAAGGGCGATTCAACGGATCACTCGGCCAGCTCGACCCTGTCGATGGTCAGCAACCAGCTGATCGAGCAGATCTCGGTCATCGACCACCGCGACTACGCGGCGTGGGGCATCGAGGGCGAGATCGGTGCGCAGGTGCCGGTCGCCCTGCCCGACAAGCATTCGCTGCGGCTCGACATCGGCGGCTATCATTTCGAGGATCCGCATGGCGACGACGGCAGCGTCACCGGCGCCAAGGCCGGGTTCGAGTATACGATCGGCGATGTCTTCGGCAGCAACACGGAACTGGTCTTCGCCGGCGAGGTCCGCAACGACAATCGCGACGACACCCAGTTCGCCGGCAGTGTGCGGCTGAACATCCCGTTCAATCCTGGCAGCGGCTCGGACAATGCAGACGGGACCGATAGCGGGGCGGAGCCGGTCTATCCGGTCAGCGAAGGCCTTCGCAAGCGCGTCAACGAACGGGTGCGTGGCGACATCGGCGTCCGCGTCCAGTCGCAGACGCTGACCGGCGGCACGACCACGCGCATCGCCATCAACGCCGCCACCAGTGCCGCCTTCGGCAAGTTCTATTTCGCCGACGGCGGCCTCGCCGGCGCCGGCACGCTGGCCGACCCGACGACGCTGGACGACGCCGTGACCAAGTCGGGTGCGAACGGCTTTGTCGTCGCGCTTGGCGGCAACGGCAATCTGACGACCGGCGGCGTGACGCTCGCCAATGGCCAGACCGTCATCGGCGGCGGCGAAAGCGTCACCGCCAGGCTGTTCGGTGGCGGCACCAGCACCTTCAACCTGGGCGGCAGCGACGGCACGATCCAGGGCACCAACGTCGTCAACCCCGTCATCACGCTGGGCAACGGCAACACGCTCAACGGCATCACCATCACGGGCGGCGCCAACGGCATTTTGGGCAACAACATCACTGGCGCGACGCTGACCAATGTGACGGTCACCGGTGCGGGCGGCAACGGCGCCGACTTCACGGGCAGCTCGACCGGCATTACCGGCTCCAACTTCACCGCCACCGGCAACGGCCTCGACGGTCTGCACATCGACGGCGACGGCACCTACAATTTCACCGGCACGACGCTGCTGCAGGGCAATCTCGACGACGGTCTCGATATCACCGGCAAGGGCACCTACACCTTCGCCACCGTCAATGCGCAGGACAATACCGACCGCGGCATCACCGTGCAGGGCACCTCGACCGGCGGGACGTTCACCACCACCGGCGGCACAATATCGGGCAATGGCGGCACCGCCGTCTTCATCGATCCGATCACCGCTCATGTGGTGCTGGACTCGATCAGCCAGAGCGGCGGCACGTCGGGTGTCGTGCTCGAGAATGTCGCGGGCAGCTTCACGGTCAACGGTGCGACGACGATCTCCAACACGACCGGACCAGCGATCGCCATTTCGGATTCGCCGGCGACGATCCGCTTCGGCGACATCAGCATCACCAACCCCGGCGCCGACGGCATCTCGTTTGCCGGCGTCAATGCGGCGGTGGTCGCCGGCAACATCGTCATCTCCGGACTGGGTGTCGGCACCGGCCTCGACTTCTCCGGATCCAGGACCAATTTCACCGCGCAGTCGCTCAACATCACCGGCACCGGTGCTGCCGGCTCGATCGGCATCGACCTGACCTCACCGAGTGTTGGCGGGGCGGTCATCACCATCACCGTTGGCGGCGTCATCACCAATGTCGATACCGGCGTGCGGCTGGGCATAGCCGGCACGCCGGGGGCCACGGCCAACGCCGAATTTACCTTCGGCGGCGATTCCAGCTCCATCTCCGGCATCACCGCCTCGCTCGATGCGCGCGGGCTCAATGAGGGCAGCGGCCACTACGCCTTCGGCACGACACAGTTTACCGGCCTGCAACTTTACGATCTGCGCAACTATATCTTCGTCGCGGCCGGGGCTTCGGGCGGCGGCACGTCGATCACCGACCTCGCCTCGATCGATTATGCCGACAGCATTACCGCCAGCGACGCCATCATTGTGCTGGTCAACCGCGGGACAATCGACGACGCCACCGGCTTCTCGCTGAGCGACGGACAGGAACTGGCCTCGTTCGGCAACGGCCGCGAGTTCTCGCTCGGCGGGGTGCCGTTGAATGTCACCGGCACCAACGTCCATCATGACGAATCCATCTCGGATTCCGCGGGCGCGGCAACGCTGACCAGTTCCGGCGGCGGCGATGTCGTGACGCTGGGCAACGGCAACACGTTGCTCGATTTCAATATTTCCGGTGGCGCCGCCGCCGGCATACACGGCCTGGGCATCAATGGCCTGACCGTCCAAGGCGTGACGGTCAGCAATGTCGCTACCGGCCTCTTCCTCGATGGAGTGACCGGTACGGTCTCGGTCGACGACCTGACCGTCCAGACCGCATCTCAAACCGGCATCGCGCTTGTTGGTTCGAGCGCGACCGTCAATTTCACCGGCAACACCAAGATCACCAACGCCACCAGTGCCGCGCTGTCCACCAACAATTTCGACGGCATCGCCACCTTCGACGATCTCGACATCACCGGCGGCGGCGTAGGCATAGGCATCGTCGGCGGTTCCAGCGGAACCTTGACCTTCGGGGTCGGGAGTTCCATCGCCAACACGAGCAGCAACGCCTTCTCCATCAGCAACTCGACGCCCAACGTCACCTACAACGGCACCATCAACCAGACCGCTGCTACCAGCGCGGTGACGATCTCTGGCATGAGCGGCGGCAGTGCCACGTTCGGCGGAGCGATCACCGCCAGCACCGCCACCGCCTTCGCGATCAACCTGAGTGGCAACACCGGCGGCACAATCAAATTCAACGGCGGGCTCGACCTCACCACCACGACCGGCACCGGCTTCAGCGCCACCGGCGGCGGTACGGTCAATGTCGCGGCCGCGGGCACGGAGCAGATCACCACCGGCACCGGCCACGCGATCTATCTCGACGGCGTCACCATCGGCACCGGCGGCATGGCGTTCGACAGCATCACGACAGGCGTCGTGGCAGCCACGGCGCTCAACTTCAATGCCGTCTCGGGCGGCCCGTTCCTGGGTGGCAATGTCACTATCGGCGGCACCGGTGGCGGCATCAACGGCCTTGCAATCAACGCTTCGTCATCGACCTTCACCATCACCAATCTGATGACGACCAATGTCGCGGGCACCGATGTCAGCCTGACCAACAACACGGGCTCGATCACGATCCTCGGTGGCACCATCACCAATTCGGGCGTTGGCGACGGTGTCGTCATTTCCGGTGGCAGCGCGACAATCGGTGTAGCAGCCAACATATTCAGCTCGGCAACCGCGCCAGGCACGGCGGTCAAGGTCGACGGCACCACCGGCGGCTCGGTGACCTTCAGCGGCAGCGTCACCTCGACCGGCAACGGCAATCTTTTCGCGATCGGCTCGTCGCTGCCCCCGGTCGGCGGCGCGATCAGCTTCACCGGCCCGACACTCTCGGCGACAGGCGGCGGCGGTGTGGTTGTTGTCGGCCTTGCCGGCACGGCGACGCTGAACGTCACCGCGCCGCTGTCGATCACCAATGCCACGAGCACCGGCCTGGCCGTCGCCAATGTCGCCAGCACCGCATCGGCGACCTTCGGAGCGGTTACGGTGACGGGCGCTGGCGCGGACGGCATCGGCATCGGCAACAATGCCGGCGCCGTCACCTTCGGCACCACCAGCGTGACGATGGGTTCGACCGTCGGTCCAGCCGGCATCAACTTCGCCCTGACCAATGCCGATGTCACATTTGGAACAACCAATGTGACGATGGGCTCCGGCGCCAACCAGACCGGCATCGACTTCAGCGGTTCGTCAACGACAGCCGATTTTGGCGTGACGACGATCACCGGCACCGACGACCTGACCTCGCGCGGCATCGACCTGTCGTCGACCATCGGCAACAAGACCATCACCTTCCTGCAGGGCTCCAGCATCTCGAAGGTTGGCGTCGGCGTCGAACTGTCGTCCGGCGGCACAACGGCGACCTCCGCCAACGCCAATTTCACCTTTGGTGACGGCAATGCGGGTGACGGGCTGGAATCCTTCATCAGCGCGACCGCCGGCGGCTACACAGTCAACACGATCGGGCTCGATCCGACGCTCGGCAATTATGATTTCGACGATGTCACCTTCTCCGGTCCCGCCCATCTGGCCAGCGCGGTCGGCGCGGTCGTCATGATTTCCCAGGACGGTGGCATCGTCCACGCCAACACGGACGGGCTCAGCGCCGACGTGACCACGGTCACGGCCGCCCAGGCCGATGCCATGACCGGCACGCAGACCTTCGCCTTTGTCGGCACCGTCGATCTGAGCGCCATGCCGTTCACGCTCGATTCGGGCCAGTCGATCGCCGGCTTCGGCAACGGCAGTTCGATCATCACCTCCGGCACCATCCAGCCGATCAATGTCCAGGGCAATCTCGGCGCCACCGGCGGCAACGTCACCGGCAATGAGGGCGTGGTCAAGAGCACGGGCGGCGATACGTTGCAGCTGCTCGGCAGCAATCAGGTGCGCGACACCGCATTCGACTTCACTGGCGGCAGCGGTTCGGTCTTCACCATCGACCAGAATGCTGCCGGCTTCAGCAATGTCGGCGGTATCGTCATCCAGGGCGTCACGGTCAGCAATGTCGCCACCGGCCAGACGGCGTTCAAGGTCGTCGGCCTCGACACCAATTTGTCGATCACAGACAACAACGTCAACGTTGCCGGCACGCTGCTCGACGTCGATGGCGGCACCGGCAACATCACGGTCACGCGCGGCACGCTGCCCAACAGCGGACCGGCGGGCACGCTGACCGGCGGCGGCATCTCGATCGCCAACCGCAGCGGCGGCCTGGTCGATTTCACCGACAAGGTGACGGTCAACGGCAATGGCGTCTCGCTGACCGGCAATACGGGCTCTGTCATCACCTTCGCGGATCTGGATGTCTCCACGAACGGCGTGACAGCGTTCAGCGCCACCGGCGGCGGCACGGTCAATGTCGTGACCGGCACGATCAACGCCACCAACGCGCAGGCGGCGGCGCTCGACGGCATCACGGCCGGTATCAACTTCGCCTCGACAAGTGCCACATTCGCTTCCGGCAGCGGCGTCGACCTGCAGAACCTCAGCGGCACGGCAAGCTTCGGCACCGGTACGCTGACCAACACCGGTTCGGGCACGTCGTTCAATGTCGGCTCGGGGACCGCAGCCAGCGGCGGCAACGCGACGATTTCCTATGGCGGCACGATCGCCAGCAACGGCACGGGCGCCGCGGTGTCGATCCAGAGCATGACCGGCGGCTCGGTGACGCTGTCGGGCAATCTCACCGATACCAATGCGGCGGCCGGCGGCAACATCGTCGTTGCCGGCAACGACGCGGCCGCGATCACCTTCTCGGGCACCAGCAAGGTGATCAGCTCGGGCGCGACGGACGGCGTGAGCTTGGGCATCATTGGCAATTACGCTTCAGCCGTCCCGGCACTCAATACCAACAGCACGATCGACTTCACCAATGGTGGCCTTGCTATAACGACAATGACCGGGGCGGGCTTCGTCGCAATTGGCGATTTAGGCCCGGCTGGCGCAACCTCCACCATCATTACCGTCACCGGCGCCGGCAACGAGATCAATGCCGGCAGCGACGGACTTGTGGTGTATGGTGCCAATGTCGGCAGCGCCGGCATTACCTTCGACAGCATCTCGGCGGACTCCACGATCCCTGCTCTTCCCGGCGACCCCGGCGGTGCCGGCGTGACGCTGTTGGGCGCCAATCTCGTCGGGGATGTCAACATCGGCGGCCTGAGGGATACTGGATACACCGGCGCCTGGCTGTACGCCCTGAGTGGCACCGGGGAGGTCAACTTCACCGGCACGATCGATCTCGACGTCCAATATGCCGGGTTCGATATCGGCGGTCCCGAGGTTGGCACCGTCAACATCGCCAATGTCGCCGGATCCACCCTGACCATCGATGGCGGCCAGTTCGGCATCATACAGAGCTCGCAGGGCGGGACCGTCAACGTCGGCGTCAACGGCAGCGCCAGCATCACGAACACCACCGTCTCGGCTATCAGCCTCGGCGGCGGCAATGACCTGGCCTTCACCACGCTGACCTACAAAGGTTCGATCACGGTAGGTGCGGGATCGGTGATAAGCGCCAGCGGCGATGCGACCCGTCTGAACATGAGCGGTTCCGTCGTTTCCACCACGTCATCGACGGCCTTCGACTTCTTTGGCCATGCCGAAGGCATATACGATATTTCGAGCACCATCGATCACAGCGGTGGCGAGGGTGTCGCCATCGGCGGCTCGGCCAACGGCACGGTCACCTTCTCTGGTACGTCGAAGATATTCAACACCGGCGCCAACGATGCCATCGTCAAGGCACCGTCGTACGTGATGGACCCGCAGACCAAGGGCACGCTCAACTTCACCAATGGCGGCCTCGTCATCACCACCAGCAGCGGCGCCGGCTTCACCGCCAGCACCTTTGGCCCCGGCACGATCAGCGTCACCGGCGACGGCAACACCATCACCACCGGCACGGGCACGGCGCTGAAGCTTGGCGACGCGACGGCGGTCGTCGCCGGGGCGAAAGGCGCGACGGTCGGCGCCGGTGGTATCAAGTTCGATACGATTTCGGTCAATGGCGCGGCGACCGGCATATCGCTCAACAATGTCAGCGGCGGCACCCTCAATCTCGGCGCGGTCGACCTGCAGGGCGTCACCACGACCGGCGTCCAGGTCTCTGGCACGCTCGGCTCGACGCTGAATTTCGCCAGCCTGACCATCGGGCTCAATGCCGCCAATGCGGTCGGCCTCGACCTCAACGGCGCGGCGCTCGGCGCGAGCAACATCACCGCGGACGATTTTGATGTAGACGGCGGCGGCTTCGCCGGCACGATCGGAATTGACATGGCCGGCACCACCGGCACGGGCACGATCCAGCTCGGCGACACCGTCAACAACAATCCGGCCGGCCAGAAATCGACTATCGCCAATGTCGGCTATGGCGTGCAGTTCTCCAGCGCCACCGACGCCAGGCTGGTGTTCGGCGACGGCGCCGGCCCGGCCGAGTCGTCGATCGCAACCACCGGCGGCCAGGTCATCCACACCACCGATAGCTTGCCGACCAATGGCGACTACAATTTCAACGACGTCAATTTCACCGGCGACGTTTCGAACCTGTCATCGATCAGCGTCTACTACGTCACCGAAGGCGGCACCGGCGACGGCAGCCTCGCCAATCCGGGCAGTTACGCGGGCGCACAGGCTTCCACGGCCAACGTCGTGGTCCTGATCGACAAGAACGTCAACGGCGCCCAGGAAACCATCGACCTCAGCGGCACCACGTTCAACCTCGATGACGGGCAGGTGCTGCTCGCCTTCAAGAGCGGCGACGCGGCCGTCGATGTTTCGCAGCTCGGTGTCGACACCAGCAGCGGCGCCTCCGCCGCGTTCCACTTCACCACGGTGCAGAACTCGCCGATCATTTCGGCGCCGGGGGGCATCGACACGCTGCGGCCGGTCCTGCAGAGCAACAACGCCACGCAGGTCATCAATCTGGCGACATCAGGCAGCGGCATCTTCACGGGCGGCATCCAGAACCTGATCGTCAGCAATCTCGGTTCCGGTGCGGGCGTTGCCGTCAACGCGACCGGCGCCTCCAGTTTCTTCGTCAGGAACAACACCATCGCCGCCGGCGGCAACGCGCTCGATTTCTCCACCACGGGAGCTCCGGCCAATACGCTTCTGCTGTCGATTGACGGCAACACGCTGCAATCGACCGGCTCCGGCCTCGCAGCGTCCTTCGCCGGTCAGAACATCAATGCGACCGACAATTCAATTGCGATCAGGTCGTTTGCCGGCAACAAGGTGACCGGCGGCGCCGGCAGTGGCGGCATCGCCTTCAACAATGTCCGCTTCGATTCCGACGGCGCCGGCGGCACCGTCAGCGCTGGCACGCTCGGCATCGGTAACCCAGGCGCTCGCGTCCAGGGCAATGGCCTCAGTTTCACCAACACCAGCGGTACCCTTGATCTGGGCACGCTCAGCCTTGCCAACAATGGCGGCACCGGTGTCATCGCCAACACCAAAACCACCAATTTCACGTTGAACAACAGCGGTGGCGTGGTCACCACCACGAACGGCGCGGCATTCGATCTCGATCCGCTGACCGTCAACATGACGTTTGCCACCGTCAGCGCCCTAGGCGGCGCCAGCGGCATCATCTTCGACGGCGTCGCCGGGACCTTCACCGTCACCGGCGGGACAAGCATCACCAACACGACGGGCTTCGGCATCGATGCCATCAACACCAACACTGGCACCTTCAACTTCAACACGGTGACGGTGAACAATGTCACCGTCCCCAACACAGGCGGGGGCATCCGAGTCCAGACCGGCACGCTCAACGTCACCGGTCTCGCCAACATCGACACGACCAGCGGCGTTGGTCTCTCGCAGGCCGGCGGCACAACCAGCTTCACCAACGGCGTCACCATCGACACCACCGCCGGCACCGGCATTCTCGCCACCGGCGGCACGATGGGCATCACCGCTACGGCTGCCGCCCAGACGGTGAACGCAACCGGCGGCACAGCGATCAATCTCTCCGGTGTCGCCGCCACCATCGCGCTCGATTCGACCTCGTCGACCGGCGGCGTCAACAATGTCAGCCTGACCAATATCGGCGGCGCGCTCAATCTCGGCACCGGCGCGCTCAGCGGGGCGACGGGCGCGTCGTTCAATGTCGTCGGCGGCACGGCTGCCGTGAGCTATTCGGGCACGGTCAACAATTCGGGCGCATTCAGTCCGGCGCTGAATGTCCAGAGCCGGCTTGCCGGCGCCGGCCTCGTCGCCCTGAGCGGCAATCTGACGGCCAGCGGGCTGGGCGTATCGCTGAACAACAATGCAGGCGGCACGGTGACGGCGTCCGGCGCCTCGAACAGCTTTACCGGCGGGGGCACCGGCATATCGATCACCGCCAACACCGGCGGCACCTACAACATCAGCGGCGCCAGCTACGCCATCGGCATGAGCGGCGGCGGGCTTGGCGTCGATATTGCCGGCAACAGCGCCCCGGTGACGGTCAATTTCAACGGCGGCGGTCTGGCGATCGTGACCTCGGCAGGCGCCGGCTTCAATGCCACGGGCTCCGGCACGGTCAGCGTCACCGGCGTGGGCAACTCCATCGCCACGGGCACCGGTGTGGCGATGAACCTGAGCGGCGTCACCGTCGCGGCCACCGGCATGAATTTTTCCTCGACCAGCAACGGCGCCGGCGGCAACAGCGCCGTCGTCCTCACCAACGTGATCGGGTTGGGGACGATCAATCTCGGCGCCGGCTCGCTGGTCGGCGGCAGCGCGGCAACCATCGCTGTCAGCGGCGGCACCGCCAACCTCAACTATACCGGCAATGTCAGCCAGTCGAACAATGCCACCCTGGTCAGCGTCGCGGGCGGCCACAGCGGCACGCTCAACTTCGCCACCGGCGCGCTGTCGGCGACGAACGGCACCGGCCTGCAGTTCGACAATGCGGACGGCATCTACAGTTTCGTCGGCACGACGACGCTGAATGGCGGCAATGCCAGCGTCGACATCCTCAACGGCTCGGGCGGCACGTTCAATTTCGGCACCGGCACCTCGATCACCAGCCCGAGCGGCACCGCGTTCAATGTCAATGGCGGCACCGCCACCGTCACCTATGCCGGCACGATCACGCAAGCCACCGCCGGCCAGCGCATGATCGTCGTCGCCGACACCGCCGGCGGTTCGCTGAATTTCACCACTGCCGTGGCGAACGGGCTCAACGACACCGGCGGCACCGGCATTGTGATCGACGGCGCGGCGGGCAGCGTCACCGTCAACAATGCCAGCCTGACGGGCACGGCCGGCATCACCATTCTCGGCGATTCGCTGAACAACGCGACCGGCACCTACACCTTCAACAATGTCGCCATCCAGACCGACGCGGGGGCTGCGAACCATGCCTTTGTCGTCGACGGCGATCAGGGCACGCCAGGCAATGACGACGTCAGCGCGGTCGTCAACCTGAACAATGTCGACATCACCAACCCCGGCGGCAATGTCGCAAATATCCGCGGCATGGCCGGCGGTTTAATCAATTTCGACAGCGCCAGCACGATCACTCGCAGCGATGGCGGGCTGGGCATTGCCGTGCTCAGCAACGCCGGCGGCACGATCAACTTCGGCGGCGCGGTCAAGACGCTCTCGACCGGTGTTAATGCCGCCGTCATCCTGACCAGCAACCCCGGCGCGACCATCAACTTCACCAATGGCGGGCTGATTATCAACACAACGAGCGGCGGCGGCTTCAGCGCCACGGGCGGAGGGACGGTGACGGTGCAGGGCACCGGCAACACGATCACCTCCGGCACAGGCACGGCGCTCAACGTCGTCAACACGACGATCGGTGCCAGCGGGCTGAATTTCCAGAGCATTTCGGCGAATGGCGGCACCAACGGCATCGTGCTCAACAATACGGGCTCGGCTGGATTGACCGTTACAGGCGTCGGCACCACCGCCGGCTCGGGCGGCACTATTCAGAACACAACCGGGCGCGGCGCCAGTTTCATCAGCGCGAGCAACATCACGTTGAAGAACATGAATTTCACCAATGCCGGCACCGACGATCTCGATGCCGACAATTCGGGGCTTTCGACCGGTGACAACCTCGCGACCAACGCGGCCATCCACCTTCAAAACGTCTCTACGGCGACGCTGGACCGGATCGCCATTTCGGGCGGCGCCGAGCAAGGCATCAACGGCAATACCGTTTCGAACTTCACACTCAGCAACAGCAGCATATCGAATGCCGGCAATGGCGCGGATGAAGACGGCATCCATTTCTACAACATGTCCGGCATCAGCGCGGTCACGAACACCACGATCACGGGCAGCGGCGACGACAACTTCCAGCTCCGGCACGCTCGCGCTGACGATTTCAGGCGGCAGCTCGACCGGCGCCGTGCTTGGCAGCGGGTATCTGTTCGGCATCCGTGGAACGTCGAACGCCACGATCAACTTCTCGGGTGCCAATTCGAGCAACAACTTCAGCGGTGGTATCGTCGCCGATGCGTTCGACAGTTCCACGATGAACCTGAACGTCATCAACAGCACGTCGAGCAGCAACAACGATCAGCTGTCCGTCAGCGCCGGGGACAACAGCGATGTGAGCCTCGTCGCCACCGGCAACACGCTGAGCAGTACGGCCACGGGCGACTTCGTCGTGGTGAGCCTACTCGGCTCGGCGTTCGACAACGGCTTCACTTTTGACGCTCGAATTGAAAACAACACCATCACGGTCGCAAACGGGCTGACAGCTGATGGCATATCGGTAATCAATGCCGGCGGCGGCGCCATGCGGGTCGGGATCAAAAACAACACCATCGATTATGCCGGCTCGCAACGCGCCATCCTTGTCCAGACCGGACAGGACGGCGCCGGCAGCATCCTGGCCCAGATAACCGGCAACGCGATTGACATCAAACTGGATGGCGCCGGAAATGCAGTCGCTGGCATTCTCGTTCAGTCGGGCATCACGTCGCCGTCTGGCGATGGTTCGTCCGTCGATCTGAACATAGGGGGCGCCGGTGCTCTCGCCAACATCTTCACCCATTCGCTTGGCGGCACGATGGCGGCCGGCGACATCCGAGTGCGTCAGCGCTTCACCGGGACATTCAACCTCAATGGCTACGCTGGGGGTAACACGGATACCGCCGCAGTGGCCGCTTATCTGAACAGCCGCAATACAGTTGTTTCTGGATCTACCGCGACGTTTGAGCCGGTTGCCCTCCCGATCGGATTTACCGGGCTTGCCACGCCGCCATTCCCATGATGGCGGCGCGGAGGCGGTAGTAGCGACACCGCTCGGCTTGTCGAGCGTCGTGACTCTGGTGCGACGCTATACAATTTTGCGCTAGTTTTTTCCCACTCTTATTGTTTAATACTTCGTATTATTCTATGAAACGCTTATTTTATTGAAAAGGTCAAGTAGACTTCGCTGCCGTTCCGTGTATTCTACTGATACCTAATGAGGGCGTGAGACATGGCCGAACCATTTCTATCGGAAATCAGGATTATGTCATTTGTCTTCCCGCCCAAGGGTTGGGCGCTCTGTAACGGGCAGCTTTTGCCAATCAACCAGAACCAGGCGCTATTTTCACTGCTTGGAACCACTTTCGGCGGTGACGGCCAGGTCAATTTCGCACTGCCCGATTATCGGGGACGTATCCCAATCCACGTCGGAAGCAGTCACACACTTGGCGAGCGCGGTGGCGAGCAAAACCACACGCTGTCGATTTCCGAAATGCCGACACACGTTCATTTTGCGCAGGCCAGCACAAACACCGGTAGTAGCCAAGATGGTGTTGGGAACGTTTTGGGGGTGGTTCCGGGGCGGCTGTATAGCGACTTCGCGAACGTGACGACGCTGAGCCCGAGCACAATTGCCAGTATTGGCGGCAGTCAGGCGCATCTCAACATGCAGCCGTTCCTGACGCTGAGCTTCTGCATCGCCCTGCAGGGCATTTTTCCTTCGCCAAATTAAGGAGGCGCGACCATGGCACAGCCTTACGTTGGCGAGATACGCATGTTTGCCGGCAACTTCGCGCCGGCCGGCTGGATGTTCTGCGAGGGACAATTGCTGCCGATCTCGGAGAACGAGACACTTTTCCAGCTGATTGGCACAACCTATGGCGGCGATGGCGAGAGCACCTTTGCGCTGCCCGACCTGCAAGGCCGTGTTCCGCTCCATCAGGGCAACGGCTTTATCCTCGCGGAGACGGGAGGCGTGGAGGAAGTCAATATGACAATTTCCCAGATTCCTTCACACAGCCATCCAATGGTCGCGTCCCTGAATATTGGTCAAGATACCAGTCCCAGCGGGAAGGTCGTTGCACAGATTGGCGGTGGCGCCTTGCCCTACATCCAGGACACGACCGATACCAACATGGCCCAGCAGGCTGTAACAGCCGTTGGCGGCAGCCAGCCGCACAACAATTTCCAGCCGTATCTTTGCATCAGCTTTATCATTTCACTTTTCGGCATCTTTCCGTCGCCCACCTGAGAGGACATCATGGCTGACCCGTTCGTCGCCGAAATCCGGATCTTTCCGTTCAATTTCGCGCCCAGGGGCTGGGCGTGGTGCGACGGGCAGTTGCTGCCGCTGTCGCAGAACACGGCGCTGTTTTCGCTGCTAGGCACCACTTATGGCGGCGACGGCAAGTCCAATTTCGCTTTGCCCGATCTGCAAGGCCGTGCGCCGATGTTCTGGGGTCAGGGGCCGGGCTTGTCCCTGCACGATCTTGGCGAGCCTGGCGGTACGGAAACGGTAACCCTGCTCGAATCGGAAATTCCTAACCACACTCACGCAATGCGCGACCATGACATTGATCTGGGCGAGCTCAATGCGCCGTCATCGACGCGAAGCCTGGCCAAATCCACCAACGCAACAATCTATACCCCGGCGGCCAACCTGACGCAGATGAGTCCTCAATCGCTCCCCCCTGCCGGCGGCGACCTGCCACACAACAATCTGCAGCCCTATCTGACGCTCTATTTCTGCATCGCGCTGCAAGGCGTCTTCCCGCCAAGAAGCTGAATTCCGAACCAAAAGGGCAGGACCGTACGATGGCCAAGAACGCAGAACCGAAGTCGAAGGCCCCCGCAGCGAAAGCCCCGGCGCCGAAAGCGGCTTCCAGGGCCAGTGTCCGCCCGGCGCCGTCCAGCCCTCCATCCATTTACCAGCACAAGCCGGCCGGCACGTCGTTTTTCGAACTGTCGCGGCTGATGGTGGTGGGGATCGATTCCGCCAAGGGGCAGTTGATCCAGAAGGCGCAGCTTTCGCCGAACGGGCCATGGCCTTCGGCCTGGTCGTTCATCGCGCCCGGCGCCTGGGTGATCATGACGGCGGGCCTCACCAAGGACGGCCGTGTCGCCGTGGTCGCGCAGCCATCGGGAACCACCAATCTGTCCTTCATCACCGAAGACGCCAACCAGATCGGCCCGGTCGAGAAATGGACCGCGCCGATGGGCATCGGCACGCCGCCCGGCGCCACCTCCTATCAGAAGCTTTCGATGGCGCGCGATGCCGACGGCCGCATCGAGGTCTTCGTCACTGACAATCAGGGCCGCATCTGGTGGATCTACCAGAATCCGGACCAGATCGTGCAGGTGCAGAAAACCATCACGCCGCCGGGCACGACGACACCGATCGTCGTCACCGTCGACGTGCTGACGCCGCCGGCCAAACCGTGGAGCGACTGGATCCAGATCCCCGGCGGGCTGGTGACGGTTTCGGCGATACGCCAGGGCGACGGCCGCATCGCCCTGTTCGGCATCAATTCGAACCTGCATCTCTATCGCTGCCAGCAGGCGAAGGCGCAGGCCCTGAAGGCCGCCGACTGGACGGGTTGGGTGCAGATCGACACGACCCAGACAGGTGGCTTCATCGAGATGGCGCCGGTCGTCGGCCCGCTGGGCGCCACCAATCTGTTCGCCCTGACCCAGAACGGCCAGGTGCTGCATACGCGCCAGATGCCCGCCGGATCGGATACGTGGACGCAGTGGGCGACACCCGGCTACTCCAGGGCGCCCAACCTTGCGCTTGCCGCCGGCATCCAGGGCGACGGCGATATCGTGCTGGTCGCCGCCGACCAGCAGCACTTCCTCCAATTCAACGCGCAATGGGATGCCTATACCCAGAACTGGTCGGGATGGCGCGATTTCGGCGCATCCCTTCGCTCGACGCGCCTGACGCTCAACTACAATGCCGACGGCCGGCTCGCTTTGTTCAGCCTGGCGCTCATGCCGGACGGCACCAACGGCCTGTGGACGATCAACCAGATGGGCATCGACAGTTCCGAATGGGAGTATAACTGGACGTCGCTGACCGACAACAATCTCAAGCAGATCGTCGTCGTGCGCGACCTGACGCCGCCGGTCTGACGGTTGATTTACGCCAGCGTGGCGCAAGCGAAGCAGGCCCGTCCGGTCTGGCCCCGGTCTGACACGGCCGGGCTCGGCTTCCGCGCTGCGACGGAAGCGGATTTGCCGTTCCTGTCGCGGCTCTATGCCTCGACCCGCTTCGAAGAACTCGCGGTGACGTCGTGGAGCGAGGCGCATAAGGCCGAATTCCTCGGTATGCAGTTCCAGGCCCAGCACGCGCATTACCGAAAACACTATCCCGAGGCCGACTGGCTGGTGGTGGAACGCGATAGCGAAGACATCGGCCGCCTCTACATCGAGCGCTGGCCGAGCCAGCACCGCATCATCGACATCGCTTTCCTGCCGGAGCATCGCCGCAAGGGCTACGGCACCGCACTGCTGCGCGACCTCATCGACGAGGCATGGTTAGCCGGCAAATCAGCCTCGATCCATGTCGAGAAGCACAATCCGGCGAGACGGCTTTACCTGGCGCTGGGCTTCGCGGTCGTCGAGGACAAGGGCGTTTATGACCTGATGGCCTGTGCGCCGTCAGGGGGCGACGATCTATGATCGTCGGAACCGATTTGTTGGCAGATGCGATCATTGTCTATGGTCATCGTTTGCGCTGCCCCTCACCTGCCTGCCGGCATCCTCTCCCCGTATAGTGACGGGGAGAGGGACGCTTTCGCCGCGGATTTCACCACTCTCCAGCGTTGCAAGAAAGGCGCCCGCGTCGCAGCCAGCCACTCTCGCCCCGTTTACGGGGAGAGATGTCCGGCAGGACAGTGAGGGGCGGCGCCGGCGGCAAGGATTGTCGCATTAGGCCCTGTCACGATGCGATAGGCCTGCATGCAGCCCAAAACTGGGTCCTAATTGAACACCGCCTCGTACAGCCGCCCCGTCGCATCGGCGGCGACCGGCACGATGAAGATCTCGTGGCTGCCGCTTTCCCCCGTGAAAAAATAGGTCGCCTGCGGCAATGCGATTTCGCGCGGGCCTTTGAACAGCAGCGAGAAACCGCCACCCGGGCGCGGGCTGGCGGCGATGGGCTTGACCGCGCTCAGTTCGAGCGGGATCTGCCGGCCCCCGGCTTCTATGGTGAAGGTTTGTCCCTGCTCGAAATCCGACACCGACGCCATTCCGTTTCCTTAATCTGTCCGCTGGAGCGGTTCAGCGTTCGGATCGCTGATCCGGCTTTTGTTTCTTCGCAATTGCAAGGGAAACCACTACACACTTTTCCGGGAATTGCTCCAGCGGAGGCACTGTCGCCGCTTCGCCGCAAGCTGTCCAGAGGCGGGCAGGCCGGCGGTCGTGTTCCCCAAGACAATCGACCGCCGCATCCCAAAATACAGCACCGCCTGTCCTTTTATGCGCGCAAGAGACGCTGTAGTACTTTGTTCCTGCGCGGGATTCCTTTCGGCCCAAGATCAGCGCAAACAAGCATAGATCCCGGCTTCGGGACCATTGGCAGCCTGATGGGCGTGCGGGAGACGGATGATGGCGGATGCAAAGACGAACGGGACGGGCGATGCGTTGCCGCTGTTCTATTCGAGGCCCGAGGCGCTCAATCCGGCGCGGCACGGCTCGCTAGGCCTGACCGCGCGCAGCGACTTCGGCTTCGCCCGCTCCGCGCACGCCATTCCGGTGGTCGCGTCGGAAATGCCGGCGGCGATGCGATCCTACCCGATCGTCTTTATCGGCCCGGCCAAGTCGCCGGTGATCATCACCGGCGTGCGCCAGAACGAGAACCTGTTCGTCGATGCCGACGGCAAATGGACCGGGCCGCACTACATCCCCGCCTATGTCCGGCGCTATCCCTTCATCCTGGCCGAAGACCCGACATCGGCCGGCCGGCTGACGCTGTGCGTCGAACGGGCCAGCGACCGGGTCGTCGACCAGTTGCTGGCGCCGTCCCGCGATGACAAGATCCTGCCGTTCTTCACCGGCAACGAGCCGAACGAAGCGACCAAACAGGCGCTCGCCTTCTGCAACCAGTTCCAGATCGACTTCAGAGCCACCCGCGAGATGGTCGAAAAGATCGATGCGCACGGCCTGTTTTCACCGCGCCAGAGCAAGGTGACGCTGGAAGGCGGCGAGGTGCTCAACCTCACCGATTTCCAGGTGATCGACGAGCCGGCCTTCAACAGATTGAGCGACGAGGCGTTTCTCGACCTGCGCAAATCCGGCGCGCTCGGCCTGCTCTATTGCCACCTCGCCTCGACCAACAGCTGGACCTCGCTGGTGCATCAGGCGTCGCTGCGGAAGGCGGAGTAAGGCTCTCGAGTCTAAAGAGGCAGAGCGCGCAACTTGCTGATCCGCTGAATCGGTATCTCGTGCATAGAAGGCGCGGCGACCAATTTAGTGACCCCTTCGATCTCGGGCCACTTCCAGACGATGGTTGCCGCCACCTGGTTCATTGGCGTTTTCTGGTAAGCGGGCGCCAGAATAAATCCGTGAAGGCCGGCTGATCGCAAAGCCGCTCTCTCGGCTGGGTTTCTCAGAACGCGGCCATCCCCCGAGATGAAGATCCATGTCTCTGGTGCGCTTTGAAGATGTTTGATCCAGTCAATGTCGGCCGAGTGCCGACCGCCAGGAAGGCCTGGCACGTCCTTGATGTGAAAAGCACGATGCCCGTAATGGCTTATGAAACCGTCCAGAGTCGTAGCAAATAGCGGTGCGGTGCAGTTGTCAAACAGCACGTTCACGCCGCAATTCCATGCCCCATGGATGTCTCAAACTCAATAGATCGGCGGACGGACGCTTCCGGCACCAGATAGGCACGGGCGGCGCCAATAATCCCTTCCTGACGCGCAGCTGCTGCAAGGATCGCCGTCGGCACGCTTGAAGCGGCATCAATTGGCTGACCGAAAGACCGCGATGGGTCTACAACGACATTGAGCCGGCGACCGCCGGGCCACCACAAAAGCGGGTTGCCATCGTCGCCAAAATCGACAGTTTTTAAGATCGGCTCGATGATCCCTTTGAACTCATACTGGCGACGAAATAGGTTCAGGAGCCGTTCTCGCTCTTCGCCATCTTCGCCGGTTTCTATGACGGTTACAAAAATTTCCCGGCCGTCCGTTCGAAAGCGGTTGGTTGAAAGCGGACGGTCTTGACCAATGATATCTCGGGCAAGATGTATGGCCGCGCGAACACGCATCGCCGAAACTCCGGCGCGAATGAAGGCATCCGCGACCCGAACTTCCATAAGGTCTCGAAAGCCAAGAAAAACCCGCTCATCCCCCAAATCAACTTCAGGCGACCAAAGTGACGCGTACTTCTGGTCCTTAATGTTGTGGCCTCGGAGCCACCTAGCAATCTTGGCAGGACGGATATGCAAAAGCCGACCCGCTTCCGCAGGCGTGTAGACACCGACTCCGATCAGACTGTCCAATTCGATGCTCCCTTGCCTTATAGATTCAGCGTCTTGGGCGGCTGTCAATATGCGCGCTCAATAGTGACTGATCTGGCAAGCACAATCTACGATTTGCATGATTTTCGCTTTCCGCATGCGGGTAGCTATGCGGTAGCTTGCAACTGTAGACAAAGAAGAAGCCGCACTAGACGGCCTTCTTATCTGCTTGATTCCCTCTAGAGGAAACTGGAGCGGGTGAAGCGATTCGAACGCTCGACCCCAACCTTGGCAAGGTTGTGCTCTACCCCTGAGCTACACCCGCTCGCACGGCGTCTTGGCCGCAAGCCGGGCCTATATGGCTGAAGAGCGCGGCGATTGCAACAGGGAAATCACAGGCTTTTTGTGACACGCCGCGCGGGGCCGGCAAGCCGCCGGCGGGCGCGTGAGTGGCGGGCGGCGGGGCGCCAGCGCGAAGGGCGGTGCCGCTCACCATGATGTCGCATGACGGTCTTGTGTCGGCTGCCCCATTGGCCGTAAACGGCTGGCTTGAGAAACGGAACGAAACCGATGCCGAAGACCGAAGCCGATTTGATGGCCTTTCTCGCTGAACTCGGGATTGCCGCCTCGACGAAGCGCCATCCGCCGCTCTACACGGTCGCGGATTCGCAGGCGTTGCGCGGCGAAATCGCCGGCGGGCACACGAAGAACCTGTTCCTGAAGGACAAGAAGGATAATTTCTTCCTGGTCACCGTCGGCGAGGACGCGGTCGTCGACCTGAAGCAGATCCACCAGGTGATCGGCGCCGCCAGCCGGGTCTCCTTCGGCAAGCCGGAGATGCTGATGGAGCTGCTCGGCGTCACACCGGGCGCCGTGACGGTCTTTGGCGTCATCAACGACACGGCAAACAGGGTCAAGCTCGTGCTCGACAAGGATTTGATGGAGCATGCGGTGATCAATGGGCATCCGCTGACCAATGAGGCGACGACATCGATCGCGGCGCGGGACCTGATCAGATTCGTCGAGGCAACCGGGCACGATGCTGCTATCTTGAAAGTCTCCGTGTGATCGCCACATGGATGGCTTGAGTCAGATGGTCTGAAGCATAGGGCGCCTGGCCGCCGGCCGGCGGCGCCACGGAAGGGTAAAGAGATGAGCGACAACAATCCGTTCGGCGGCTCCTTTGGCGGTAATGGCGGCCAGTACACCACCTCGGTGCAGTATGGTGGAGCGGCGCCGGCGCCGGCGAAAGTCGCGCTTGGCGATGCGCCCGCCGCTCCCGCCGATGTGATCAAGGACACGACGACGGCTGCCTTTGCCGCCGATGTCATCCAGGAATCGCGCCGCCAGCCGGTGCTGGTCGATTTCTGGGCGCCCTGGTGCGGGCCTTGCAAGCAGCTGACGCCGCAGTTGGAGAAGGCGGTCAAGGCCGCCGGCGGCAGGGTCAAGCTGGTCAAGATGAACATCGACGACCATCCCTCGATCGCCGGCCAGCTCGGCATCCAGTCTATCCCGGCGGTCATCGCCTTCAAGGACGGCCAGCCGGTCGATGGCTTCATGGGCGCCATCCCGGAGAGCCAGATCAACGAATTCATCACCAAGGTCGGCGGCAAGGGCAATGGCGCGCCGCCGGTGGCGGAAGCCCTGGCCGCGGCGACCGAAGCGCGCGAGGCCGGCGACATGCAGACCGCGGCCGACATTTATGACGCCATCCTGGCGCAGGCGCCGGAGACGATCGAGGCGATCGCCGGACTGGGCGAACTGTTGTTCGACGCCGGCGACACGGAAGGCGCCGAGGCGCTTTTGGCAACAGCCCCGGAGGCCAAGAAGGATGCGCCGCCGCTGGCAGCCCTGCGCGCCAGGATGGCGGTTGCGGCGCAAGCGGCGGCTCTCGGCAATCCAGCCGAGTTCGAGCGCCGGCTGGCGGAAAATCCTGGGGATCACCAGGCGCGCTTCGATCTGGCCATGATCCAGAACGCCAACGGCGACCGCACTGCGGCCGCAGACAATCTGCTGGCCATCATCAAGGCCGACCGAAGCTGGAACGAGGATGGCGCCAGGACGCAATTGCTGCAGCTGTTCGAGGCATGGGGCATGACCGACGAGGCAACGCTTGCCGCGCGCCGCAAATTGTCGGCATTGCTGTTTTCCTGAGCCGTTTGCCGGTTGTTTTGCCGCACGGGCTTGGCGTCGGCCATGACTGCGCCAGATTAGAACTGCCATGACGCGCTTCTGGTGAAGCGATCGGAGGAATATGGTGCAAGCGGGAAACGCGCATTACCGGCTCGCCAAGGATTTGCCGTCGACGATCCCGATCTTTCCGCTCGAGGGTGCGCTTTTGCTGCCGGGAGGCCGCATGCCGCTCAACATCTTCGAGCCGCGCTATCTGCAGATGGTGGACGAGGCGATTGCCGGCTCGCGGCTCATCGGCGTCATCCAGCCCAGTCTCGACGGCGCCTTGCGCGGCGATGGCGAGCCGGAGCTCTGCAATGTCGGTTGCGCCGGGCGCATCATCGCCTTTTCCGAGAGTGGCGACGGCCGCTACCTGATTTCGCTGCAGGGCGTGTGCCGGTTCCGCATCGCCCACGAATTGACGGTCAAGACGCCGTTTCGCCAGTGCAAGCCCGCGCCTTTCCTTGCCGATCTCGACGAGGATCAGGCGGACAACGAGATCGACCGGCCATCGCTGCTCAAGGCGTTTCGCGCCTATCTGCAGGCCAACGATTTGGAGGCCGACTGGGAAAGCGTCAGCCGCGCCGAAAATGCCATGCTGGTCAATGCGCTGTCGATGATGGCGCCCTACGGGCCGGCCGAGAAACAGGCGCTGCTCGAAGCAGCCGACCTGAAGACCCGGGCGGAGACGCTGATCGCCATCACCGAAATGGCGCTGGCGCGCGAGAATGAGGATTTTGGCTCGAGTTTGCAGTAAGAGGGCGCGATGGCGGACGGACGTGACGAGAGGAAGGTCGACCCCAAGCTGCTGGAGCTGCTGGCCTGCCCGCTGACCAAGGGGCCGCTGGCCTGGGATCCAGAGCGCGGCGAACTGATTTCCAGGGTCGCCAAGATTGCCTATCCGGTGCGTGACGGCATCCCGATCATGCTGCCCTCCGAGGCGCGGACGCTTTCGGTGGAGGACGTGCTCGCCCCGCCGCCGCCACGCTTGGGTGGGCCGGGCTGAGTTCTTGCACCACAGGCTGGCGAGGTGGGCGGGACAGCACCCCCCTCTGGCCTACCGGCCATCTCCCCCGCAAGGGGGGAGATTGGATGTAGTCTCGGCTTTCGCTAATCTCCACGGTTGCTGGAATGTGCGAAAGCGCCAAAGCTGCCAATCTCCCTCCTTGCGGGGGAGATGTCCGGCAGGACAGAGGGGGGTGCTGTCCCGCTGCCATCGAAGTTTTTGACACTACTGAAAATTCCGTCCCTTGGGCATGACCCTTTCCGCTTCTTCCGACAGCATTGCGAGATCCTGCCGGATCGGTGCGCTTTGTTTGGCGGGGCTGGAGCGATCCGAACGCTCCTTGGCGAGGTCTCCCGGAGGAACCGCCGGGATGGCCCCGCTGACCTTCTCCAGAAGCACGGTCAGCCAGGGCGTCAGATCCTCGATCCTCTCGGCGACGATGTGGACCACGCCCGATTCCGACTGCAATTTTCCGGTGACCTTGACGAAACGGGCACCCATGACGATGGGTCGGTAACGGTCGAAGGTTCTTTGCCAGAAGATGACGTTGGCCACCGCCTTGTCGTCCTCCAGTGTCAGGAAGATCGCATTGCCCTTGCCGGGGCGCTGCCGCACCAGCACGAGGCCGGCGACGGAGACGCGCCTGCCGTCACGCACGGAAGGCAGGTTCGCATTGGGAATGACGCCGGCGCGGTCGAGCCGCTCGCGCAGGAAGGCGACCGGATGCGCCTTCAGCGACAGGCCGAGCGCGCGGTAATCATGGATGACATGCTCGCCGAGCGGCATTTTCGGCAGCTTCGTCTCGGGCTCCAGCTCGCGCAGGCGAAGCGCCGGCTGGTCGAACAGCGGCAGCCTTTCGGCGGCGCTCTTGCCGTCGAGCGCGCGCACCGCCCACAACGCTTCGCGACGATCAAGGCCGAGCGAGCGGAAGGCATCGGCCTGCGCCAGTTTTTCGATCTCGCCGACATCAAGGCCGGAGCGCAGCCAGACATCCCGGACGGATCCGTAGCCTGAGCCGCGCCGTTCGACGAAGGCCGCCATGCGCTCCTTCGACAGGCCCTTGATCTGGCGGAAGCCGAGCCGGACGGCATGCTTCGTCTCGATGACGCCGCGCATTTCGGCATGGCGCGGGAGGATACGGGCCGGATCGAATGGCGCCTTTTCCAGCGTACAATCCCACACCGAAAAATTGACGTCGACGTCGCGAATGTCGACGCCATGGTCGCTTGCGTCGCGCACCAACTGGGCCGGCTGGTAAAACCCCATCGGCTGTGAATTCAGGATCGCGGCGCAGAACACGTCGGGATAGAAGGTCTTGAACCAGCAGGAGGCATAGACGAGCAGGGCGAAGGAAGCGGCATGGCTTTCGGGAAAGCCATATTCGCCAAAGCCCTCGATCTGCTTGAAGCAGCGCTCGGCGAAGTCTCGTTGATAGCCTTTCTTGACCATCCCTTCGACCATCAGCGTTTCATAGTTTTTGATCATGCCACTGCGCTTAAAGGTGGCCATAGCGCGTCTTAGCTTATCCGCCTCACCAGGCGAGAAGCCCCCGGCATCGATCGCGATCTTCATTGCCTGCTCTTGAAACAACGGCACACCGAGAGTTCGCTCCAGAATGGCTTGAAGTTCCTTGCTCGGATACTCGACCTTCTCCTTTCCCTGCCGTCGACGAAGGTAGGGGTGCACCATATCGCCCTGGATAGGACCGGGTCGCACGATCGCCACTTCGATGACCAGATCATAGAATGTGCGGGGCCTGAGACGCGGCAGCATCGACATCTGGGCACGCGATTCAATCTGAAAGACGCCCAATGTGTCGGCACGGCAGATCATGTCGTAAACGCGGCTATCCTTTTGCGGAATTGTCGCAAGGGTCAGCCGCCGGTCATACTTGTCCCTTACTCCGTAGTGGGTTTCCAGCAGATCGAAAGCACGCCTCAGGCAAGACAGCATGCCAAGCGCCAGCACATCGACTTTGAGGATGCCGACATTATCCAGGTCATCCTTATCCCATTCGACCATCTTGCGTTCGTCCATCGCCGTCTTGACGATGGGCACGATCTCATCGAGCCGGTCTTTGGTGATGACGAAGCCGCCGACATGTTGCGACAGATGACGGGGAAAGCCCATGATATCGTTGGAGCGTTCGATCACCAGTTTTGCCAGCGGGTCGGTGCGGTTGATGCCGCCAGCGTGAGCCTCCTTCTCGCCAAGTTCGGAGGTCGACCAACCCCAGATCGTGCTCGCCAAAGCGCTTCTGACATCTTCCGACAGGCCCATTGCCTTAGCCACTTCGCGTAGCGCCGAACGGCCGCGATAGCTGATGACGGCTGCGGCCAAGGCTGTGCGTTTGGCGCTGTATTTATTGTAGATATAGGCGATGACCTCATCACGCCTCTCATGTTCGAAGTCGACATCGATGTCTGGAGGTTCGTCGCGCTCCGTCGAAACAAAGCGCTCGAAAAGAACGTCCAGAAGGCCAGGATCTACCTCCGTAATCTCCAGACAATAGCAGATGACGGAGTTTGCGGCGGAGCCGCGACCCTGACACAGAATGCCGACCTCTTCCGAACGCGCGAACCGAACGATGTCGCGAACGGTGAGAAAATAACGGGCGTATTTCTTCTGACCGACAATTTCGAGTTCGTGCCGGATGAGTCCTTCCACTTTGTCAGGGATGCCCTCGGGGTAACGTTTCCTGGCGCCCTCCCAAGTCAATCTCTCCAGTTCCGTCTGAGGGTCGACGCCTGCCTCAGTCGTCTCCTCTGGATAGTTGTGCTTCAGCTCCTCAAGGGAAAAACCCAGGCTTTCCGCAAACCGCAAGGTCTCGGCCAATGCTTGCGGATGCCTGCGGAACAGGCGCGCCATCTCCATTGGCGGCTTCAGATGACGCTCGGCATTGGCGGTGAGTTGCAGCCCGACCTCGGCGACGGGCGTGTTGAGGCGGATCGCGGTCAGCACGTCCTGCAGCGGGCGCCGTTCGGCGGTGTGATAGAGAACGTCGTTGGTCGCCATCAGCGGAATACCGACGCTCTCGGCAAGAGCCGCGGCCTGCTCGATGCGGAAACGGTCATTGCCGGCGTAGTCGGGCGAAACGCCAAGCCGCAGGTTCCTGCCGAAGCGGCCTTTGAGGCCTCGAAGCAGGGGAAGACTATCTTCCGCGCCCGCCGACAGACCGGGCAGGACTGCGAGTGACATCAGGTCACCCCATTCGAGGAGGTCGCCGCGCTGGAGAAGGGTGGCGCCTTTTTCGTTCTCGTCGCGCAGATTGGCTTGGGTGAGCATGCGGCACAGATGCCCCCAGCCCTTGCGGTCCTGGGGATAGGCGAGGATGTCCGGCGTGCCGTCGCCAAAAACCAGCCGGCAGCCGGGATGATAGGAGAGTTTTTCGACCTTGGCCTGCTGCCAGGCGCGCACCACGCCGGCCACCGTGTTGCGGTCGGCAAGCCCGATCGCCGAGAAGCCCAGGAGCTTGGCCGCGACCACCAGCTCCTCCGGCTTGGAGGCGCCGCGCAGGAAGGAGAAATTCGACTGGATGCCGAACTCGGCAAAGGGAATGACGGTCAGCGCGTTCATGCGAAGACACCATGCATGAACCAGCGCGGCGGCACCTGCGTGTTGCCGTAAAGACCTTGCCGGTAAAGCCAATAGCGGCGACCATCGGCGTCCTCGATACGGAAATAGTCGCGGGTTGACGTGATCGGATCGCTCGCTGCCTCGCGCCACCATTCGGCGGCGATGCGTTCCGGCCCTTCGGCGCGCGTGACCCGGTAGAGCGCGCGCCGCCAGCGGAAGTTCAGCGGTGGTCCTTCCGGCATTTCAGTGGCCGGCACATCGATGGGTTCGGGCGAGCGGAACAGCCGGATCGGCCGTTCCGGCGGAAAAATGGTTTTTGGTGCCTGCAGCCTGTCCGGCTTCTTCGGCGGCGTGGTCCGGCGCGGCGCTTCGGTGAAGGGGATCGTGGCGACGGCACGCTCCGGCAGATGGCTTTCGACCGCGACCGGCCGGAGAACCGCCCCCTCGCCGAGCCGGGCGCGGATGCGGTCGGCGAACAGCGCGATATCGGCACCGTCGTCGGTCGTTTCGCCAGTCAGATCGGCCTGCTGCATGCCGAAGGTGGCTGCCGCCAACACCGAGAGCCGCACCAGATCGAAACCATAGCCGGCATCGATATCCTGTTCGAGCGCGGCCAACCTTTCATGGAACAGTTTCTGGATCAGCATGGGTTCGCGCATCGGCCGCGAGGTGCCGAGGGCGATGCGGCTGACGGCGCCGTCGACGCGAAAGAGCAGCAGCGCCAGTGTCCTGGCACCCTCGCCGCGGCGCTCGAGATCGGTTTTCAAGGTCGCCGCCAGCATGCCCACCAGCCGTTCGATGTCCTCGGTCAGGGTGATGGGTTCGGCGAGGTGGCGTTCGACCGAAAGCGGCGCGACGGGAAGGCGCGGCGAGACTGCCTCGTCGAGGCGGCCAAGCGCCTGATCGAGGCGCAGGAGCAGCAAGGTGCCAAAGCGGCGGGCGAGCGGCGCGCGCGGTGCCGCCATGACGGCGCCCGCCGTGCGCAGGCCGACGCTTTCCAGGCTGGTGCGGGTCGCCGGTTCGATGCGCAGCGCGGCCAGCGGCAGGGGTGCCAGCAGCGCTTCCTCCTCGCCTGACACAACGATGCGGTCGCCGCAAAACCGTGCCGCCGCCCAAGCCGCGCCCGGCGTCGCGGCAAGCCCGGCACGGACATCGAAACCCTGATGGAAGAAGCGCGACAGGATGTCGTCCAGCATGGCACGTTCGCCGCCGAACAGATGGGTGCAGCCGGTGACGTCGAGAAACAGGCCGTCCGCGCCATCCAGCGCCACCAGCGGGGTGTAGCGGTCGCACCAGTCGGCAAGGCCTTCGAGCAGGCGGCGGTCGGCTTCCGGATCGGCCTCGACGATGTCGATCGACGGATGCATGGCGCGCGCATCGGCGATGCCCATGTCGCGCTTCAGGTGCAGCGCCTCAGCCCGCTCGTCGAGGGCCGAGATGCGCTGTGCGTTGCGGTCGCGATGGCTGATCACGAGCGGCGGGTGAGATGGGTGATCCGACGGCCGGGAACGCCAGGACCGCCCCAGACGCTGGCGCAGGACCCTTTCCGCCGCCAGATAGGGAAACCACAGGGACAGGATTCTTTGGCCGGTTTCTTTCCCCACCTGCTCCTTCGTCGCCCGCTCTTTCGTCGCCCGCTCTTTCGTCGAATGCGCATTCATCGGGATTCCACTCCAGTGTGAATTGTCCAGGCAGGGCCGTGCGGCTCTTGCCGATGGTGAGGGTGAAGGCCGGGCGGCCGATCGAGCCGGCCAGCGGCCCGGCGATGGTGTCGCGCGGCACCGCCGGTGCCGACGTGACGATGAGGCGGACGGGTGCCGCCGTCGGTTCGGGCTCGGCCGCCTGCCGCAGCAGGAACACCGGGCGGCCGGCCGCTTGCGCCCTTGCATGCAGCCGGCGTGTCGCGGTCAGGTCAAGCCGCTGCGGATTGCCGCGAATTTCGAGGATGACCGCGGCGAGCGCCGTCATCCGGGCCGCCTCCTCGGCGACCCACAGCGCATCGACAAGTCTCGGTGCCTCGGAAAACAGCAATTGCTCCGGCTCGATGCCGAACGAGGCGTGAAGCCCCCTGGCATAGGGAAAGCCGGCCTCGCGAAAGATCTCCGATGTGCCAATCCACAGCACCGGCAGCCCCGGCGTTTGCTTGAGGATCAGGCTTGTGAGCGACAAAGCGAAGCCGGCGACGGCCCCGGCATCGCGGGTTTGCGTGCCATGGATTTCGCTCAGGGCGGCCTTCGGCAGGCCGCCGCTCAGGGCGGCGTCGAGGCGCTCGACGCCAACAGGCAGGAACGCATCCGGCAACGCCGCGGCAATGCCACGCCGGACGATTGTGAGATCGGTGTTGACGTCGGCATCAAAGGGCGCGGCGGCCGGCGCAGCCAAGCGCTCGGGCAGCGTTCCCTCGATTTTCGCGATCTGGCGGCGCAGGGCAAAAACAGTCTCCCGCGCCACAGCGGTCATCGCCATGACGGTCAGCTTCCACTCACATTGTTCCTGTTATGTTCTCTATAGATTCCAGAGCGCATCCCAAGAGTCAAGCAGACACATAGGGAATTTATTCCTCTCGGCATGGATGGCGCAGGCGCATCGGCCCGTGTCATTTGCCGATTACGGTGCGAAAGCCTATATGCCGGGATCAAAGGACAAAGCATGGCCCGCATCTACAAGACCCGCACCTGGCACGACGAACTCTCGCCCTCGATGGACGAAATGGAGTTCCTGGCGCTGGAGGCGTACGCCCATCTGCCGGAGGATTTTCGCAAGCTGACCGGCGAGATCGTCATCCAGATCGCCGAATTCCCGACCGACGAGATCATGGACGATCTGTCGCTGGAAACGCCGTTCGACCTGCTCGGCCTGTTCGAGGGACGCGGCATCGCCGAGCGCTGGAACCCGCAGACAGGCGAAGGCCCGAACCGGATCACGCTCTATCGCCGCGCCATCCTCGATTACTGGTCCGAGAACGAAGAGACGCTGGGCGACATCGTCACCCACGTGCTGATCCACGAGATCGGCCACCATTTCGGCCTGTCGGACGATGATATGGAGAAGATCGAAGAGGCGGCGGAATAGCTGGTTCTGCGTCGCGTGAAATGTCCATTCCTATCCAGTCGGTCCAGAACCCAGCGGCGGCAAGGGTTTCTGGGATATCGCTTCAGATAGGTTGGTCATTCGGCTGATGAAAAGATGCAGCGCCTTGCGCACGGCGAGCGATGGCGGCTCGGACGGATGCCACTCCGGAAAATGACCATCAACCACCATTCGTGCCAACCCATAGACAAAGGCACGAGCGGCAAGAACCAGATGATCGAAATCCGCGTTCGCAGTCAGTTGACCCTGGTGTTGCGCTTGGGTCAGCAGGTCGATCATCTTCCGGCGAATGGCCTCATTCTGACCGCGAAGACTGTCCGACGCGTCGAAATCAATCAGGGTTCGGGAACTGATGATCTGGAAATGCGTGGCATTGGCGATCGCCCATTCCAGATAGCCTTGTCCGATTGCTTCGAAGGCCGCGATGGGATCCGCGCTGTCGACTGCTGAAAGTGCATTGGCAACGGCCTCTGTCAGCCGGTTCATGGCCTGTTCGGCGACCGCGGTCAGCAGCGCTGTTTTCGACTGAAAATGCCGGAAGGGCGCGCCGGGGGAAACGCCGGCCCGCTTTGCGGCTTCGCGCACGCTTACATTGTCGGGGCCGCCTTCCTCGACAAGTTTAATTGCAGCATCGATCAACGTGTCCCGCAAATGGCCATGGTGGTAGCCGGTGCGGTGAGGCGTCTTGGCGTTTGCCATCTCTTCTCCTTCGTTTTCGTTCCGGAGGCCTGCTTCACGCATCTGTAGCACGATCCGCGATTTATGTAATCACTGTTTACAATGCAGGCAAGAGCATGTAAGCAGTGATTACAGATGGGATCGGAACAGGCCTGCGGTCTTCGCGGCTCCCGTTTTCCCGGATGAGGAAACGAAGATGCTTGCCAGAACCGCCGAACCCCGCCGTCCGCAATCGCTCATTTCGCTGAGGAGTTCAGCCGAAGAAGCTCAGCACAAGGAGAATTCCACGACCATCCAGTCGAGCGCGGCTGTGCCCAGCGCTACGCTTTATCGGCTTGCCTCCGCGGCCGGCGTCGGAAGCGCGCTTATTCTCCTGGTCAACGCGGCCAAACGCAGCTCGCTCATCGCGACCACCGATCTGACGCAACTTCTCGCACCGGTCGCCGAGATATTGGCGCTTGGTCTTGTCGTCGGCCTGTTTCTTGCGTTTGGCCGGCGCGCGGGCCTGTTCGGCACCATCGCGTTTGTCATCAACTTCGTTGCACTGGCAAGTTTGGTCGGTGTGGAAGTGGTGATCAATCTGGTATTTTCGAAACTTCCGCTGACAACCATCATCGATCTGCGCGCTGGCCCTCTCGGGCTGGCTCTGGTCGCCAGTTCGGTTCTTTTTCTGCTTGGGACGCTGGCGTTTGTAATCTCTCTTGTCGTTGCAAGAGGCGTGCCGCGCATTCCGCTCGCCATTTATTTCATTGGCGCAGTGCCTGTCGCTCTCCGTGCGCTCGTGCCGGAGTGGGCTCTCGACCTGGGCCTGGTGACGCTTGCGGCAGCGATAGCCTGGCTGGCTGGCTGGCTGTGGATGCGAGCGCCGACTACCAGTCGCTGAGCTTGGTGTCGGGCCCGTATTCCTGGCCGTCGATATCCTTGACCACGGCCTGGCCGCAACGCATCGTCTTGGCCTTCTTGTCGTAGGCATAGGTCGGCGAGCCGAACAGGTGCCAGCCCTTGTTCAGCGCCGCCGTCACCTTGTGGCAGAAGCTGGCATCGTCCGGAGCAGACAGAAAGCGGTAGAGTTTCATTGTTCAATTCCTGTCGTGAATAGCCATAGCCCGCTTACATCCATCGAGCATTTATGACCCGATGGCGGCTGCCTTCGCCAGCAGTTTTTCGGCCTGCGCCAAGTGCAGCCGCTCGACCATCCTGCCGTTCAGCGCGATCACGCCCTTGCCGGCATTTTCCGGCAGCGCGAAGGCTTCCTTCACCGAGCGCGCCTCGGCCACCGCTTCCATGGACGGCGCAAAGGCTCGGTTCGCGGCTTCGATCTGGGCCGGGTGGATAAGGCTCTTGCCGTCGAACCCCATGGCTGCGGCTTCCGCGCATTCATGGGTGAAAGCGTCGAGGTCACGAAAATCGTTGGAGACGCCGTCGAGCATGTCGATGCCGCCGGCGCGCGCGGCCAGCACCATCTGCATCAGCCATGGCACGAGGTAGCGTCGATCAGGCGTTGCCAGAATGCCGGTCTCCTTGACCAGATCATTCGTTCCGGCAACGAAACAATTTAGCCGCGAGGCCGGATCACGGCCAAGCTCGGCGATGGCGCCGATGTTGAGCAGCGCCTTGGGCGTCTCGATCATCGCCCATAGTTTCACGCTGTCGGGGACAAAATTGTCGTCAAGCACATCGCCGGCCTCGAGCAGGTCGCGCGGCGTGTCGACCTTGGGCAGAAGGATGCCGTCGGGCTCACAGCTTGCGGCAGCCAGCAGGTCGTCGGCGCCCCATTCGCTTGATATCGCATTGATGCGCACGATCATCTCGCAGCGTCTGCCAATATGGCTGGCAACGGGATGGCCGGCGAAAATGCTGGCCAGTTTTTCGCGGGCAGTGATCTTGTCGGCCGGAGCGACGGCGTCTTCCAGGTCGATGATGACTGCGTCGCAGGCAAGCTGCGCGATCTTGGCCAAGGCCTTGTCGTTGGAGGCCGGGATGTAGAGCACGGAGCGGCGCGGGCGATAGGTTTCCATGGGTGATCTATGCCGCCTGCGGGCGGTCGAGGCAAGCGCCCGACTTGTACCTGAGGCGAGCCAATCGCGAAAGCTGGTGCTGCCCCTCACCGTCCTGCCGGACATCCCCGTAAACGGGGCGAGAGTAGCTGGCCGCAACGCCGGCGCCTTTCTTGCGACGCTGGAGATTGGCGAAACCGGAGATAAGAGCATCCCTCGCCCCGTTTACGGGGAGAGGATGCCGGCAGGCAGGCGAGGGGCAGCGCCCACGTTAGAAAGATGGCGAATTCAACCTCAATTGCCTGCACGAAAACTGCACAGGCTTGCGGAAAACCTCCTCGGATCCGCCCTGCCGTCTCCCCGCCGCCCTGCGAGACAGGCACCATGCAAAAGAGAGCAAAACCCCGTCTGCCTCACCGGCTGCGCAGCGAAGGCTGGTGGCTAGCCGATCCGCTGCGAGCGTGTCCTGTCGCAACCCTCATTCCCTTTGTCCGCAGAACCCCGCCGGCAATCCGGCCGGACGCCATCAGGAAGGCCAGGTCATGATATCCTTCTTCACCGCCGCGCCAGGCTATTGCAGCCGCTTCGGTGTCGCCATCCTGCTGGCAGCACTTGCGGATTCTCTCTTTTATGGCCAACCCGCCGGCATCACGGTTTTCCTGTTTGCCACCCTGATTGCCGCAGCGGTGGTCGCCGTGCATCCCGCGGCCTTCAGCGACGGCAGGGTCTGGCTCAAGCCCGCCGCCCTGCTTGTCGCGCTGCTGCCGCTCGCCGAGAACATCAGTGCCTTGTCGGTCTCGATCGCGCTAGCGGCCCTGGTCGTCTTCGCGCTTTCGCTGAGCGGACGGCTGCGACCTGGTATCGCGCGTATTGCCGGCCAGATCGCGCTGTTCGGGCTGGCGGCGCCGCTCCGCTTCGCCAATGATTTCATCCGCTGGCGCAAGACGGCGCGCCGGTTCGGCCGACGGCGCATCCGGCTGGCGGCGATCGCTGTCTGGGTGATGCCGCTGACGCTGGGTGCGGTCTTCCTGGCGCTGTTCGGCGCCGCCAACCCGGTGATCGACTACTGGCTGTCGCTGATCGACCTCGTGAGGCTGCTCGATCTTATCCAGCTTGCGCGGATTGCCTTCTGGCTCTTCGTGCTAGCTGCTGTCTGGGCTTTTCTGCGGCCGCGCCTGCCGCGCCTGGTTCGTCGCATCCCGCACGCGGCGCCGGCCGTCAGCGCTCAAGCCGACAAAACCGTCACCACCATCGAAGACATCCTGTTCGGCAAGGCGGCCATCCTGCGCGCCCTGATCGTCTTCAACGTCCTGTTTGCGCTGCAGACGGCGCTCGACGCCACCTATCTGTGGGGCGGGGCGGCCCTTCCCGACGGGCTGAGCTACGCGGCCTACGCGCATCGTGGCGCCTATCCCTTGATCGTCACTGCGCTGCTTGCCGCCGGCTTCGTGCTGTCAGCGCTGCGGCCAGGCAGCGAGACATCGGCCGATCCGCTCATCCGCCGGCTGGTCTATGCCTGGGTGGTGCAGAACATCATGCTGGTCATCTCGTCGATCCTGCGGCTCGACCTCTATGTCGGCATCTATGCGCTGACCTATTGGCGCGTCGCCGCCTTCGTCTGGATGGGGCTGGTCGCATCGGGGCTTGCCCTGATCATCGCCCGCATCGCACTGGGAAAATCCAACGAATGGCTGCTGTCCGCCAATCTTCTGACGTTATCTCTGGCGCTTTATGCCGGCTGTTTCATCAATTTTGCAGCGACGATCGCCAACTACAATGTCGACCATTCCCTCGAAATGACCGGCCAGGGCATTCCCCTAGACGCCTGGTATCTTCACTCGCTCGGTCCGGGCGCGTTTCCCGCACTCGATCGGTTCCTCGAGCAGCAGGGCAAGACGGCGGCCGCCGGCACGAACCGCGAACTGGCTGGCGTGCGCGGCAGTGATGAAATCTGGTATCGAACTATCCAGCAGAACTGGCGGGCCTGGAGCTTTCGCGACTGGCGGCTGCTTCGATATCTCGACACCAAGGGGCCGTTCGTGATTCCCTCCGCTATCGAACCTTCCATGCCGGGCCGCTGATCCATGCCGCATCACATCCTCGTCGCCGACGATGACCCGCACATCCGCGAAGTGATCTGCTTTGCGCTGGAAAAGGCCGGCATGAAAACGACAGGGGTGGCCGACGGTGCCGCCGCCCTGCAAGCGATCGGACGCCGGGCGCCGGATCTTGTCGTGCTCGACATCGGCATGCCGGAGATGGACGGGCTGGAGGTCTGCCGGCGACTGCGGCACACATCCGATGTGCCGGTGCTGTTCCTGTCCGCGCGCGACGAGGAGATCGACCGCATCCTCGGGCTCGAAATGGGCGGCGACGACTATGTAACGAAACCATTCAGCCCGCGCGAGCTGGTCGCCCGCGTCAACGTCATCCTGCGGCGCGCCCGCCCGGCGGCGCCCGAACCGGTCGACAACAGGCAGTTTTCGCATGGCAAACTGGCTCTGGCGCCGGCCAGTCACGCTGCCAGCTTCGACGGCAAGGCGCTATCGTTGACAGGAATAGAGTTCTCGATCCTGAAGGGGTTCCTGGCGCGGCCGGCGCATGTGCTCGACCGAGACGCGGTGATGGCCAGTGCCTATGCCGGCAACATCCATGTCGCCGGCCGCACCGTCGACAGCCATATCCGCAACATCCGCGCCAAGCTGGCAGCAGTGGGTTGCCTGGATGTTATCGAGACGGTGCATGGCGTCGGCTTCCGGCTCGGCCGATGCGGCTGACGACTTCCGGCAAATGGGTCGGCCGCAAATGGCGGCCACGGCTTGCCACGGTCGTCGTCGCCATCCTGATCATGGTGATGGCCCTGCCATTGGTCGGCTTGTTCTTCTTCCGTCTCTACGAGAACCAGCTGATCCGCCAGACCGAAGCGGAGCTGATCGCGCAAGGGGCGGCCATCGCCGCCATCTATGCGCAGGATGTGCGTGACGCCGGTATTGCGGCGGACAAGCTCGGCGCGCCGATGCCGAGGCCAAGCGGAGCTTCAAGCCGAAGCGACAATCCGGACCCGCTCTACAGGCCAATCGAGCCGCAACTCGATCTTGCCTCGGATTATGTGCTGCCGACCCGGCCGGCGGCGATGCCTGCGATCGTCGATCCCACCTTTGCCGCGATCGGTACCCGTCTGTCCGGTATTCTCGACGCCACGCAGAAAACCACGCTGGCCGGCTTCCGGCTGCTCGATCCCCGGGGCGTCGTCATCGCCGGTCGTGGCGAGGTCGGCCAGTCGCTCGGTGCGGCCGAGGAGGTGCGCGCAGCGCTTGCCGGTCACTATGCCAGCGCGCTCAGGCTGCGCATTCCCGACCAGCCGGCGCCACCGCTCTATTCGGTCAGCCGCGGCACCAAGGTGCGGGTCTTCGTCGCTTTGCCGGTCGCCGTCGACGGCAAGGTCGCCGGCGTCGTCTATGTGTCGCGGACGCCCAACAACATCATCAAACATCTCTATGGCGAACGCGGCAAGGTGACGTTGGCGGCGATTGCCATTCTCGGCGGCACGCTGCTCATCGGTCTCATCTTCCTGCGCACCGTCAGCCGGCCGATCTATGCGCTGATCGACCGCACCGAGCGCATCGCCGCCGGCGACCGCACGGCGATCCGGCCGCTCGACCATCACGGCACGCGAGAGATGGCGGAGCTGTCCGCAGCCTTCCTCGACATGGCCGAAAAGCTTCAGGCGCGGTCGGACAGCATCCAGACTTTCGCCACCCATGTCTCGCACGAGCTCAAATCGCCGCTGACAGCGATCCAGGGCGCGGCCGAACTGCTGCGCGATTCCGGTGGCGCTATGGACGATACGGAGCGGCGGCGCTTTTCCGACAATATCGTCACCGACGCCGGGCGGCTCAATCTGCTGGTTCGCCGTCTGCTCGACCTAGCGCGTGCCGAAAACCTGGCGCCGAGCGGCGAAAGCACATCGATCGGTGCGGCGCTGGCGCTGCTGCCCGTCGACAACAGGCTGGCGGTTTGCGTCGGAGCCGGCGGCGACATCAGATTGCGCATATCGGCCGAGAACGCGGCTATCGTGCTGGCCAATCTCATCGACAATTCCGCCAGGCACGGCGCGACGGCGGTTTCTGTCTCGGCTACGAGCGCCGGCAAGGCGAGCATCCTGGTCAGCGACGACGGCGCCGGCATTTCGCCCAGCAACCGGGCGCGCATTTTCGAGCCGTTCTTCACCACGCGGCGCGAGCAGGGCGGCACCGGCATGGGGCTTGGCATCGTGCTGGCCCTCCTGAAAGCGCATGATGGTATGATCGCGCTGGTTGACAGCGAACGCGGCACGCGCTTCGAGATCATTGTGCCGGTGGCGTGACGGACACCATCGGCCGGATCGGAGAAAAAATGCGCTACGACATCGTCATCATCGGTGGAGCCATCGTCGGCTCCTCGGTCGCCTATTACCTGCGTGAGCAAGGATTTTCCGGCACGATCGCGCTGGTCGAGCGCGACCCGCAATTCGCGCATGCGGCAACGACGCTGTCCATGGCCTCGATCCGCCAGCAATTCTCGATCCCGGAAAACATCCGCCTGACGCAGTTCACGCTGAAACTGTTCCGGCGGCTGAAGGAAGAGTTCGGGGATGACGCCGATATCGGCTTTCGCGAGGGCGGCTACCTCATCCTTGCAGGCGAGGACGGCTTGCCGATCCTCAAGAGCAATCACGAGGCGCAGATCGCGGAGGGCGCCGACATCATGCTCGAGGATGCCGACCAGCTTACCCGCCGGTTCCCGTGGCTGTCGACCGAGGGCATTTCAGCCGGCGCCTATGGCCGCACCGGCGAAGGCTGGTTCGACGCGCATGCGATGCTGACGCTGTTCCGCAAGGCGCTGCGGCAGAAGAAAGTCGATTTCATCACCGCCGATGTCACCGCCATCGCGCGCGATGGCAATCGCGTCACCGGGGTGAGCCTCGGCAATGGCGAGACGCTGAAGGCCGGCATCGTCGTCAACGCCGCCGGCCCGAACGCCGGCAAGGTGGCTGCCATGGCCGGGCTTGAACTGCCGGTCGAGCCGCGCAAGCGCAATGTCTTCGTCTTCGAGGCGCGCGAGAAATATGCCGACATGCCGCTGCTGGTCGATCCCTCCGGCATCTATGTCCGTCCGGAAGGCTCGGTCTACCTCACCGGCGGCGCCGAACCGGAGGAAGGCGACCGCGCACCCGATCCCGGTGACTTCGAGGTAAACTGGCCGCTGTTCGAAGAGGTGATCTGGCCGGTGCTGGCGACCCGCATTCCCGCCTTCGAGGCAATCAAGCCGACCCGCGCCTGGGCCGGCCACTACGACTACAACACGCTCGACCAGAACGCGGTGATCGGTCCGCATCCCGAAGTCGGCAATTTCATCTTCGCCAACGGATTCTCCGGCCACGGCCTGCAGCAGGCGCCGGCGGTCGGCAAGGCGCTGGCCGAACTGATCGTGCATGGTGGCTACCGCACGGTGGACTGCTCGGCGTTTGGGTATGAGCGGGTGGCGGAGGGAAGGGCGTTCCGGGAATTGAATGTGATTTGAGCGATCAGCGCAGACCGCCGTTCTGTCGAGTTCCCCCCTCTGGCCTGCCGGCCATCTCCCCCGCAAGAAGGGAGATCGGCAGCTTCAGCGCCTTGCTCTTTCCTGCGACGCAGGAATTGGCGAAAGCGGTTGAGCGCTCAATCTCCCCCCTTGCGGGGGAGATGTCCGGCAGGACAGAGGGGGGCGCTGTCCCGCTAGCCGTTGCAAGTCAGGTGACCGCACGTCAGCCCTTGCGGTCGAACCAGAAGGCATCCGCCATGCGCTTCATGCCGATACGTTCGTAGAAGCCGACGGCGTCGGGCATGGAGATCAGGCTGATGGCGACCGATGGTCCAAGCTGCCGCCGCGCCTCGTCCATCAGGCCCTTGCCTATGCCGAGCCCCTGCGCCGATCGGGAAACGGCGAGTTCGGAGATGTAGCAGACCCAGGAGAAGTCGGTGATCGCCCTGATAACGCCGATCAGCGGCTTGCCCTCGACGTCGAGGCGCGCGGTCAGCACCAGGTTGGCGCCCGACAGCATCGCCCGCAGCCGTGCTTCATCATCGACCGGTCGTGTCTCGCCGAGGCCGGATTCGACCAGCACGCGCCGGAATTCGGCGATGTCGAGCGCGGCTTCGCTGTTATAGAGGACGTGTGCGTTTTCTGCCATGGCCGTCAGACTGCACCATCGGGCTGGCTTGTGCCACCATGCACGAACAGTTGCCTTTTATTTGCCGCCGGCTTTGTGTAAACCGGCGTCAGCAAATTCCCCCGCAACGAAAACACGGGCAAAAGCCATGGAAAAGTTCACCAAGCTCACCGGCGTCGCCGCTCCGATGCCGATCGTCAATGTCGACACCGACATGATCATCCCGAAGGATTACCTCAAGACGATCAAGCGCACCGGGCTCGGCACCGGCCTGTTCGCCGAAATGCGCTACAAGGACGATGGCTCGGAAAACCCGGATTTCGTGCTCAACAAGCCGGCCTACCGCAAGGCGCAGATCCTGGTCGCCGGCGATAATTTCGGCTGCGGTTCCAGCCGCGAGCACGCACCATGGGCGCTGCTCGACTTCGGCATTCGCTGCGTCATCTCGACCTCGTTCGCCGACATTTTCTACAACAACTGCTTCAAGAACGGCATCCTGCCGATCACCGTCAGCCCCGAGGATCTCGAGAAGCTGATGGACGACGCCTCGCGCGGCTCCAATGCCACCGTGTCGGTCGACCTCGAAGCCAAGGAAATCCGTGGTCCCGACGGCGGTGTCGTGACCTTCGACCTCGACGACTTCAAGCGGCACTGCCTGCTCAACGGGCTCGACGACATCGGCCTGACCATGGAGAAGGCCGGCGCCATCGCCTCGTTCGAGAAGCGAAACGCCGAACAGCGCCCCTGGGCCTGAGCGGTACACACTCCAGGCGGAGGCCCGGCCGCTTTTCAGGCCTTCGTTGCGCCGGGTTCGTTGCGACTGAGTGGAGGGACAGTCATGACACGTTTGCTTCTTGCCGGCGTTTGCGGGCTGGCCTTGTTGCTGGGGCAAACCGTGAGCGCGTTTGCGCAGACACAGGCACCCGCCACCCAGCCGGCCCCGGCGACGGACCAGCCGTCCGCCGATCAGGGGACGAACGCCGCCGACGCTGCCGATGACGACAAGCAGGCGCCCGTCCCTTTCGAAGGCGGCACGCTGACCATCACCCAGAAGGAACAGTATGGCGAGAAGGTGCTTGCCTATGACGGCCAGCAGCTGGCCACGAACTATGACGTCTTCTTTGACAGAATCGTGGAAGTCGGCGGCGTCAAGGTGGCGCTGTTCGATGTCGGCGACGGCGGCAACCAATGCGGGCCGGCGACGGTGATCGTCTGGAAACCGGAAGGTGGCACGATCCAGAGCACAATGGTCGAGCAGGACCAGTGCGGCGCCCCGCCCTCGGCGGTGTCCGACAATGCCATCTATTTCGTGCCGTATCTGTTGCCGGGGGATGAGAAACCGGCTTTGCAATGGTCGCCGACCGATGGGCTGACGATTTCGGGCAACCTGACCTACATGCCGGAACCCGGCACGGACTGGAAAGACATCGATCCGGAAAAGTACCAGAACATCATCGACGCCTTCCACAACGAGGCTGTCTACAAGGAAGCCGAAAAGCTGCTGGGCAAGGACATGCCCGATATGGCGACCAGCCTGCTGGTCGGCGGCGGCACGGAAAAGACCGCTTCGGGCGCCTTCTACGCCAGCGGCTGCGTGCCGCATGACTGCGGCGGCAATGACGGCTTCATGGCGGTCGACCCGGCCCAGCACAGGCTCTATTTTGCGCGCCGCGGCGACAATGGCAAGCCGCAGGCGTGGCCTGATGTGGCGACATGGCCGGCCGATGTGAAGGCGGCGTTGGACAAGGCGCTGGGGTCTGCGAACTAGGCATTTCGGCGGTGAACCAAAAGCTGTTTCGCCGCGATCCTTCACACCCCCCTCTGCCCTGCCGGGCATCTCCCCCGCAAGGGGGAGATCGGCAGCTTGGCCGCTCTGCCTATCTCTGCACCGTTTGTAACTGGCGAAAGCATTCGAGACATCCGATCTCCCTCCTTGCGGGGGAGATGGCCGGCAGGCCAGAGGGGGGTGCTGTCCCGCCGACATAAAAATGCCTTTGCAGCGCCAGTCGCTCTGCGTTGACCCATGGTCAGATCTGCCCTTTCCCTGCAAAATGGCCCACCACAACTCACGAGAACCCCATGCGACAACTGATCTCCACCGGTTCGCCCTTCGAAAAGACCGCCGGCTATTCGCGCGCGGTGGTGCAGGGCGATTGGTGTTTCGTGTCGGGAACGACCGGCTACGATTATGCGACGATGACGATGCCCGATACGGTCGAGGCACAGACGCGCAATTGCCTGGCGACGATCGGCAAGGCGCTTCGTGACGGCGGCTTCGAGATGACCGATGTGGTGCGGGCGCATTACTACATCACCGACCAGGCCTTCGTGGACATCGTCTTCCCGATCCTCGGCGAGACGTTCGGCGACATCAGGCCGGCGGCGACGATGATCGTCTGCCAGCTCAACAGACCGGAAATGAAGATCGAGATCGAAGTGACGGCGCTGCGGCGCACGGCATGAAAGGCAGGCCGATGAAAGTCCGGCGTATCGTTGCCAACATCGAGACATCTAATATCGCGGCGGCGAAGCGCTTCTATCAGGACGTGCTCGGCCTCGACGTGCTGATGGACCTTGGCTGGATCGCGACCTACGGTTCCGATCAAGAGATGCAGGTGCAGGTCAGCTTCATGGCGCAAGGCGGCTCCGGTACGCCGGTGCCGGATCTGTCGATCGAGGTCGACGATGTCGATGCGGCGCTCGACGCCATGAAGGCCGCCGGCTTCGCCATCGAATACGGACCGGCCGACGAGCCCTGGAGCGTGCGGCGCTTCTATGTGCGCGATCCGTTCGGCCGGCTGGTCAACATTCTCTCGCACAGGTGATGGTTTAGCTCGGGTTCCTCGCCCCCACGTGAGTGGGGGAGAGCGACTATCTGGGGTGTCAAGTTGCAATTACGAACTCGTTGCGCGCATCGCGTGCTTTTGCATTGAGGATGA
>NZ_JAMYQY010000027.1:0-68398 GCF_040321125.1 Mesorhizobium sp. M0518 | reverse complement strand
AACGACAACCGGTCCAGGCGACCGCTCCGACCAAGACCCTGCGGCAGCAGAGCCTCCACAAAACTGAACTGACCGCTCGGCTTCGTCGTCATCGCAAGATCCCCGTTTCAAAAACAGGGAACCACATCCACACAATTTTGCAACAGGCCCGCAAGGGGGGAGATTGGCTGCTGCAGCCGCCGCTTAGTTGATACTCGCCGTATTCGCCGGCTCAACGGGCCGCGCCTCGTTCGCATAAGGCACGCGAAAACCGTTCACCGCCAGCCAGCCAATGGCCGCCTTCGGCTCGTCGGTCTGGATGATGGTGGCGCCGCGATCGGCCCAGAAACCCCAGCTTTCGCGCGGCAGGCTGGCCTGCACGGCCAGTTCGTCGCCGCGGCCGCCGGCAAGGAAGCCGCCCGGCTTGCCAGCGATGGCGTAGGTGTCGGCCCAGATATGCCAGTTTCCCCTCACCGCGGCCGCGCGCATGCGTGTGCTGAACAACGGTCCGCCGGTCTCGGTCAGCGTGTCGGCGCCTGCCCGCCAGTTGATGAGCTCGATCGCGCGCGGCGAAAAGGCATGGTCGACCGTCCGGGCGAAGCCGGCATCACGCACCGCATCATCGGCGATGATCGGCATGAACTGGAAGCCGCCGCCGATAGCGGCCATGGCGGCCTTAACCGTGGTGATCCTGGCCTGGTTCCACAAATTCTCCTTGACGATGACCTGCTCGGCCAAGCCGAGATCGCGAGCCACCGCGATCATGCCCGAGAGGTCGCCGACGTCGAGCTTGTTGTCGAGGTTGATGAGGATCCTGTCCCTGGTTGCCATGAGCATCTCGCGCAGCGTCGAAACCGTCTCATTGGTGACGGCGCCGGTGCCCTCGATCACCAGCCTGCAGGTCTTCAGTTCGGCCAGTGTGTATTTGACCACCTCGCCCTTGCAGGTCGTGGTGCGGTCGAGCCAGCTGTCATGCATGACGACGAACTCACCGTCCTTCGAGCGCCTGATATCGACCTCGACGATTTCTGCGCCCATCGCGATCGCCCCCTCCACGGCGGCAATCGAATTTTCCGCGTAGAGCGTCTTGCCCGCCTGCATGCTGCCGGCGCGATGCGCGACCACCATGACGTGGTCGCGCCACTGGTTGGCGTGCTCGAAGCGGTCAAGAATCTGCCTGGCGCGGGTCTCGCCGGCCAATGACTGGCCAGAAAAGGCCGCAAGTGCCGAGGAAAACAGAAGGCTCAGCCAGATGGTCCGCATCGAGAATCGCTCCTTGCCGGATCGAAATCGGGATAGGCGACCCTCGTGACATCCAGGTGAACGAAGCCGGCTAGCGGTTGTTCGCGGGGAGTGCGCGTCAGATGCGTTTTGAGAGCCTGCGGAACCACGCCATGGCCGGCATCTCAATGAGGCGCCAAGTGATCCAGGAGGCGGCAATGGTGGCGGCGAGCATGACGGCGATTGCCACCGCTCCCATCCAGCCGGCACCGAAGCCGGTGGCAGGCTGGCCGCGCAGCGTGAAGTCGCCGATCAGGCCGAGGCCGAGCTTGCGCTCGACGAGCCCGGCGACGTTGATCATGCGCGCCTGAACGAAGACGTGGACCATGTAGATCGAGTAGGACAGCGCGCCGAGGGTCAGCATGAACGGGGCTCTCAGCAAGGCGCTGATCCAGCCGCCTTCATGGGCGAACAGAAACAGCGCCAGCGCGAACACCAGGGGGGCCGCGATGCCAAAATCATTGTCGCCCGCCAGCGAGACGAAAAGCACGATGACCGCCACCATGACGATCTCGGCAAGGGTCCAGGCCATCCGCGGGCCACTCCTGGCGAGGACCTGTCGCGCCCCTGCAATGGAATCATGCTGAAACCAGGCCAGCAAGGCGCCGAGCGAGAAGCCATACAGGCAGCGGATGAAGCCGAAATCGAAGGACACATCCATATGATGGGTCGAGAAGCCGAGCAGGAACAGCGGTGCGGTGACGGCGGCGGCAACGAACCATATCCAGGCGCGCGCGCCGGCGACGAAGACCACGCCGGCAAACAAGAGATAGGCGAAGAACTCGGCCGAAATGCTCCAGCTCGGCGCATTCCAGGTCAGCTGATCCTCGAAGCCGACACCCTGGAGCAGGAGAAGATTGGCAAGCAAACTCTTGAGATCGAAGCCGCCGGTGAAGGGAGCAGCCCCGGTTCCATGCAGTTGCGGCAGCATCAGCCGCAGCAGCTCGAAGCCGGCAAAGGCGGCAAGCATGAGCAGGTGCAGCGGGTAGATGCGGCCGAAACGGACCAAGGCGAAGCGCGCGACCTGTTCCGGCTGGTTCAGCCGATCGCCGTAGCTGCTGGCGATGACGAAGCCGGAAAGGACGAAGAAGAAATCGACGAACAGGTAGGACGAACCGATGAAGGCGCTTTGCGAAATCGTCGAAGCGGTCGGAATGTGAAACAGCGCCACCAGAAGCGCGCAGATGCCACGCCACGAATCGAGCACCAGGAAGCGTTCACCGGCGACCGTGCCGGTGTGGGTCGACGCCGCGGCACGGGTGGGGTTGAGAAACGCGGTCTGCGTCATGATGATACAATCCTGTCTTGCCGTGGCACTCGGGCAGCGCCATTCCGTCTCGCCAAGCTGTGACTGGCATCTTCCGTGCCGGTTCTGTAGTTGTTGCAACCCGATGAAAAACGAGGATCCGTAATGGCGAACAACAACATCGACAACGCCTTCACCGCCCGTTCCAAAACGGGCGCCGCGTTCGAGCCGACCTATTCCGGCGCGCTGTCGTTCATGCGGCGCAAATACACCAAGGACGTGAAGGGCGCGGATGCTGTGGTATGGGGTATTCCCTTCGATGCCGCCGTCACCAACCGGCCGGGCGCCCGCTTCGGGCCGCAGGCCATCCGCCGTGCCTCGGCGATCCTCGACAACGACCCGCAATATCCGTTTTCACGCGATCTGTTCGAGCATCTGGCGGTCGTCGACTATGGCGATTGCCTGCTCGATTCGGGCAATCATCAGAAGACACCCGGCACGATCGAACGTGAAGCGGCCAAGATCCTGAAGTCGGGCGCCTTCCTGCTGACGCTCGGCGGCGATCATTTCGTCACCTGGCCGCTGCTCAAGGCGCATGCCGCCATCCATGGTCCGCTCGCCTTGGTGCAGTTCGACGCCCATCAGGACACCTGGCCGGACGACGGCAAGCGCATCGATCACGGATCCTTCGTAGGCCGTGCCGTCAAGGAAGGCATCATCGATCCCGACCGCTCGATCCAGATCGGCATCCGAACTCATGCGCCCGACACGTTCGGCATCAAGATCCTCCATGGCCATGAAATCGAGGAGATGCGGGCGTCCGATATCGCCTACGCCATCGTTGACCGCACCGGCGGCAAGAAGACCTATCTCACCTTCGACATCGACTGCCTCGATCCGGCCTATGCGCCGGGAACCGGCACGCCGGTCGCCGGCGGACCGTCCTCGGCGAAAATCCTGTCAACGCTGCGCCAGCTCAACCAGATCGATATTGTCGGCGCCGATGTCGTAGAGGTTGCGCCGGCCTATGATCACGCCGATATAACGGCGATCGCCGGCTCGATGGTGGCCATGCAATATCTCGGCCTGCTGGCTGAGCGAAAGGCCCGGCTTGAAGAGTTGAACAACGGCAACCACAATGGTGCCGCAGTGATTCAAGGTCAGGGCATATAGTGTTGAAATACCAAGGAATTTGATCAACCCATGAAACCGAAAATCTTCATCGACGGCGAACACGGCACCACAGGCCTGCAGATCAGGGCGCTGCTTACCGAGCGCAGTGATCTGGAGATCATTTCCATCCCGACCGAACGCCGCAAGGAAACGGCGGCACGCGCCGAGTTCCTCAACGCCGCCGATGTCGCGATCCTGTGCCTGCCCGACGACGCGGCGAAGGAAAGCGTCTCGCTGATCGCCAACGACACCACCAAAGTCATCGATGCGTCGACCGCGCATCGCGTGGCGGAAGGCTGGGCGTATGGTTTCGCCGAGATGGACAAGGACCAGGCAAAGGCGATCGCCTCGGCAAAACGCGTCGCCAATCCAGGCTGCTGGCCGCAGGGACCGATCGCCACGCTGCGGCCGCTGGTCACATCAGGCCTGCTGCCGGCGGATTTCCCGATCACCGTCAACGGCATTTCGGGCTATTCGGGCGGCGGACGGCCGATGATTGAGGACTATGTCGCCAAGGGCGAGGACGCCTCGGAATTCCTGCCCTACGGCCTCACCCTTCAGCACAAGCACGTGCCGGAATTGAGGGCCTATGCCAGGCTGTCGCATGATCCGATCATGCAGCCGGCGGTCGGCAATTTCGCGCAAGGCATGATCACCGTCGTGCCGTTGCAGCTTGGCGGCCTCGACCATGTGCCGACCGGTGCGGAACTGCATGCGGCGATTGCCGACCATTTCGCCGCTATCAAGGGCGGCGTGGTCGAGGTGGCGCCCTATGCGCATTCGGAGCGCATGCCGGAGATCGATCCCGAGGTCTACAACGGCACCAACCGGATGAAGGTCTATGTCTTCGCCAATGACAAACGGGCGCAGGCCCTGCTGCTGGCGGTCTACGACAATCTCGGCAAGGGTGCCTCGGGCGCCGCCGTGCAGAACATGGATCTGATGCTCGGCCTCTGATGGACACGCCCGCCTTTCCGGCGCGCTGGAAAGTCAGCGCACCCGAACTCATTGCCGAGACCTTTTCGAGCCGCATCTGGAAGGTTTTGCGCGCAGACGGCTCGCCGGCGATCGTCAAGGCGCTCAAGCCTTTCGACGACGTCGCCGACGAGTTGCGCGGCGAGCATTATCTCGCCTGGCGACGCGGCGAAGGCGCGGTGCGCCTGCTCGGCCGCGACGGCCACAGCATGCTGCTCGAATATGCCGGTGAGACCTTGTTGGAGCAGGTGCTCGACCAACAGGGCGACAACGCCGCCACCGAAATCGCGGCCGAGGTGATGGCGAAACTATTTTCACAGGGGAAAGACCCCTTCCCGCCCGAGCTTCAGCCGCTCCGGGAACGGTTTTCAAGCCTGTTCAAGAAGGCGACAATCGACCGCGATTCGGGCCATGACAGCCTCTATGTCGAGGCCGCCATCATCGCCGATCGACTGCTGGCCAATCCGCACGATATCAGGCCCCTGCACGGCGACCTGCATCACGAAAACATCCTGCACGGGCCGCGCGGCTGGCTGGCGATCGATCCGAAGGGCGTTCTCGGCGACCCCGGCTTCGACGCCGCGAACATGTTCTACAACCCGCTCGACCGGGACGAGCTTTGCCTCGATCCGGAGCGGATCGCGCATATGGCCGAGATCTTCGCCAAAACACTGGGCCAGACGCCACCAGCCGTCCTTGATCATGCCATCGCCTATGGTTGCCTGTCGGCTGCCTGGCATCATGAGGACGACAATGAGGTCGAGGAGAGCCGCGAATTGTCGATCGCCGAGGCGATCCGGGCGGTGCGGGCAAGCTTCTGATCGCGGGCTGCGGCGCGGTAATCGCTTGTTCACAGCGATGGGCTACTGACTGGCCTCGGCTCCACTTCGGGATTTGTCATGGTCAGCGCGATTTCGGGTTCCTCCCAGGCAGCCCAGTATTCCTCGTCGAGTTCCTCGAGCAATGCAGCCCAGGAGGCCGCGCTCGAAAAGCAGATCCAGGACCTGGAAGACCAGGCCAAGGCGATCACGGATCAGGTAAAGGCTGCCCAGGTGCAGCAGGATATCGCCGTGGCCCAGGCCAGGCTCGATGCGCTCAAGGCCGCCGACAAGGTAGCCAAAGCCGCTCAGGACCAGTCCGCGCCGTCCGCCGCGGCGTTGCGGCAGGCGGAATTCGATGGCGAGAAGACGACATCTACAAACGAATTCTGGATGTAGTTGGCCGATCGGTTCGAGGTCAGGCCCTGCGTGCGATTTCGTGCGGCAAGGGATAGGCGCCCTTGGTGCCGCGCCAATGGGCGGCTGCAAACCCCAGGACGATGAGCGCAAATCCCTGATGGGTCAGCGCCATATGCAGCGGCACATGCATCAGCAGCGTGCCGATGCCGATCGAGGCCTGCACCAGCACAGCCAAGAACAGCAGCGTCGCGCGGCGCGCATGCGTTGTTTCAGGCAGCCGCCGGCGCGTGGCGATCATGTGCCACAACGCCACGACGAATACCGTGTAAGCGCCAAGCCGATGGACGAACTGCACCGTCTTCGGGCTCTCGAAGAAGTTGCGCCATGCCGGCTCGAGGATCAGCAGATCGCCCGGGATGATCTTGCCATCCATCAGCGGCCAGGTGTTGTAGCTGAGGCCGGCGTCGAGCCCGGCGACCAGGCCGCCGAGATAGATCTGGATCAGCGCCAGCAGCACGATGAAGCCGGCCAGCCTCTGCGTCGACCTATCGGCGGCAGGCTCGGAATGCGGCGCCAACCCTCGCGCGACCACCATGGTGGCGGTGAAGATCAGCGCGGCAAGCGTCAGGTGGGTCGCCAGCCGGTACTGGCTCACGGACACACGGTCGACCAGTCCTGAAGCCACCATCCACCAGCCGATGGCGCCCTGCAGGCCGCCAAGCAGGAGAATGCCCACGAGTTTCGGGCCCAGGCCGCGCTCGATGCGGCGCGTCGCCCAGAAAACCAGCAGCGGCAACGCAAAGACCAGACCGACGCTGCGCGCCAGGATGCGGTGCGCCCATTCCCACCAGAAGATCGACTTGAAGGCCTCGATGCTCATGCCCTTGTTGAGCTCGGCATATTGCGGGATCTGCTGATAGAGCTGGAATTCCTCTTGCCACTCGGCGTCGTTGAGCGGCGGGATCACGCCATGGATCGGCTTCCACTGCGTAATCGACAGGCCGGAATCGGTGAGCCTGGTGGCGCCGCCGACCAGCACCAGCGCAAACAGCACCAGAAGCACCACATAGAGCCAGCCGCGCAGCAGCGCCCGGTTATGCAGGTCGCGGTCGCGGGCGACGTATGGCGCGGCAGCTGATATGGCAGCCATGATCTTGTCCCGGCAGGTTGATTTGGCGGATTGGTGGACCATCGCACCCGTGCTGGCAAGACCATACGGCGCGGCACGCCGTCGCGCCGCGTCTCACCGGTTGCACAGTCTCGCCTCAAGGCATATGCGAGGCCAATACCCCTTGAGCCTGCCAAGCCGCCTGTGCAAATTCCGGCATGCTCGATCAGGAGACCAACCATGCCCCTGCGTCTGAAAAAGCTGATCGGAATGTTTCTGCTGGTGGCGCTGGTCATCGTCTATGCGCTGGTCGCATCGATCTTCGCGGTCGCCCGGCTGTCGGAGTCGGGTCCGTGGGTGCATTTCCTTTTTTTCTTGCTCAGCGGCCTGCTCTGGGTGCTGCCGGCGATGGGCATCATCAAGTGGCTGATGCTGGAGCCGAGAGCCAAGCGCTAGGCGAAAACGCCAGCGTCAGATGGTGACGACCATCTTGCCGGCGTTGGCGAGCGGCGTCGTCACGCCCGACAGCATGGTGCGGATGTGGGCGAGGCTCTGGTAGCGGCCGTTGACGGAGATGCGCGGCAAGGCGTGCAGGAACCCGGCATGCTCGGCGCGCAGCACGCCGTGGCGCGTCGTCACGGCGGAGGTATAGCCGGCGTCGCGGGCAAAGCCCACTTCGCGGCAGCCGACGGCGCTGGCATAGCCATAGGGATAAGCGAAATGGCGGGGCATTTCGCCCAGTTCGGCCTGCAACATGGCGCGCACGGCGCCAACCTCGTGCCGGGCATCGGCTTCGGAGAGCCGCTTCAGGTTGCTGTGGTTGATCGTATGGGCGCCGATCGTCACCAGCGGATGCGCGGCGATGCGACGGATTTCATCCCAGCTCATCAATGTGCGCAAGCGTGGGCCGTCGGCGTCGATGCCGTTTGCGCGAGCCAGGTCACGCAACACGGCCTGCAGGTCCTCCTCGCGGACTTCCGAGGTGAGATAGGCGTGCAGGCGTGCATTGGCCTGCAATTTCTTCGCGGGGGTCGAGCAATCGATCGTCAGGGGACCGTTCGGCCGCGTCAGAGTGAGGGTATCGCGCGCGTTGACGATGTCCTCGACAACGTCCCACCACAGGTCGGCTGTGCCGTTGATCAGCCCGGGCGCGACATAGATGGTGATCGGCGCGCCGTGCTTCTCGAGCACCGGCAGCGCCTCGACCATGTTGTCGCGATAGGCATCGTCGGCGGTGATCGTGGCAAACTGACCGCCTTTGCCGCCCACCTTGATGCACTCCACCGCTTCGTCCATGGAGACGAAGGCATAGCCATGCGCCTTCATGTCGGCGATCATGGCGTCAAGGAAGCCGGGCGCGATATTCAGATGCCGGTTGACGCTGTCCGGCTTTTCCGGCGTCGCGGTAACACGGTGCAGCATCAGGATGGCGCCAATGCCGCCGATGAACGGCTTGGCCAGCGGTGCAAGGCCGGTATAGCGGGCGACGTTCAGCGCCAGTTTCCGGATTGCCTCCCCGCCGTCGATCATTCATTCACCTTTTGCGCCTAGGCTGATCCAAGCACGGAATGCGCCTATGCGAACCCCCAAATCGCGATCAATACGCCCTAAGGATTGAGGTATGGTTGACGCAACTGCGTCATTTGACGGCAATCGGCTTGCGGCGACCGAGGCATCGTCGCGGGCCTTGCCACGGGACCATGCCGACCTGTCGATTTCAGTGGCGTCCACGGACGGACTCGCGGCCTATGCCGAGTTCTGCCGCTCGGCTTTGTTTGGGCCGGCGCAGAGTGCTGCCTGGGTCCAGAATTGGGCGGCCGAGACACGACCGGACCTGCTTGTCGCGACGCTGAGTGTCGAGGGCAAACCGGTTTTTTCGCTGGCGCTGGAGGTTGCCTCCAAGGGGCTGTTCCGGATCGCCCGCTTCATGGGTGGGCGCCACGCCAACGGCAACTTCGTCGCCGCGGACCCGAACTGGCTGGCCAAGGCGGATATACCGGCCCTCCGATCGGTACTGGCGGCCATCGCCAAGGCACGCCCGGACATCGATCTGGTCGCGCTCGAGCGGTTGCTGCCCGATCTCGACGGCGTCGCCAATCCGCTCGCATCGCTCGACCATTTTTCCAGCCCCAATCTGTCGCTAGCCGTCGATCTCGCCGGCGGCTTCGATGCGCTGCTTTCCCGCGCCAGCGGCAAACGCAAACGCAAGAAGCACCGGTCGCAGATCCGGAAATTCGAGGCCGTAGGCAGCTATCGGCGCATTGAGGCCCGCACCCCCGACGAGGTGGACACGCTGCTCGACGCCTTCTTCGAGATGAAGGAGCTCCGCTTCCGCAAGATGGGCATCGCCAATGTTTTTGGCGACGCGCAGGTACGCGGCTTCTTCCGCGCGCTGTTCATGCAGGCGCTTGCCGAGGACAAGCCTTCGTTCGTGCTGCACGGACTCGCGGTTGCCGGCAAGCTGCGCGCCATCACCGGTTCAAGCCGCTCGGGCAAACGCCTGATCTGCGAATTCGGAGCGATCGCCGAGGACGATCTCGGGCACGCCAGCCCCGGCGACTTCCTGTTCTTCGACAACATCCAGGAAGCCTGCGAGACTGGTTTCGAGGTCTATGACTTTTCGGTCGGAGATGAGCCTTACAAGCGGCTGTGGTGCGATATCGAAACGCGGCATTTCGAAGTGCTGGTCCCGTTGACCGTGAAGGGCCGCATGCTGGCGCTGACGCTTCGGCAAGGCGCGCGGCTGAAAGCCTTCGTCAAGAACAGCCCGATGATCTGGAAGCTGACCAAGGTGCTGCGCCGCAAAGCCGCCGGTCAGGCAGCGCCCTCGGAAGAAGATAGCTGACGCCATGAAGCCGATCATCCGCACACTGTCCCTGCAGGAACTGGGGCTTCTCGTCGACTGGGCGGCCGCGGAAGGCTGGAACCCAGGTCTTGAAGACCCGGCGATGCTCCAGGCGGCGGACCCCGAAGGCTTCATCGGCGCCTTTGTCGGCGACGACATGGCTGCGGCAATTTCGGCCGTGGCCTATGGAAGCGAATTCGGTTTCATCGGCCTCTACATCTCCCGGCCTGACATGCGCGGCATGGGCTACGGCAAGACGGTGTGGGACGCCGGCATGAAAAGGCTCGTTGGCCGGACCGTCGGCCTTGACGGCGTCGCCGAGCAGCAGGCCAATTACCGGCGCAAGGGCTTCGCACCGGCCTACGAGACCATCCGCTTCACCGGGCGCAAGGCAGGCCCGGCGGTCAGGGACGATGGGCTGCGGATGATTACAAAGCAGCTCCTGTCCGACATCGTCGCCTATGACTCCCATTGTTTTCCGGCGTCACGATGGGCCTTCCTGCAGGGATGGCTGCAGGAACCGCATCATGGACTGGCGGCGATCGGTTCGCGCGGCGTCACCGGCTTTGGTGTGGCGCGCCGCTGTCGATCCGGCTTCAAGATCGGCCCGCTGTTTGCCGACGACATGGAAACCGCTTTGCAACTCCTGGAGGGACTGGCCGGTGCCTGTGAGGGCGGCGAGCTGCACATCGACGTCCCCGCCGATAACACCGGCTTCATAACTGCGCTCGATGCGGCCGGCTTTGCGCCGACCTTCACCACCACGCGCATGTACAAAGGTCCTGCCCCGGAACTGGACCTGCAAAGGGTGTTCGGCGTAACGACGCTTGAACTGGGATAGATCGGGCGAACCGCAGAACGGTTCCGCCAAGCGATCCGCGGCTCCCTCAGGCAGCGGCAGTGCGCCGTCCCGGCACCGGATTGCCGGGCGGTTCGTGGCCGAGCGGCGTCACCAGCGTCAGGTCGGGGTAGCCGTTCTCGATCAGCTTGACCGCAGCCTGCGTCACCTCATCGTCGGCCTCCAGCATGGAGAGAAAGACCTCGGTGGCATCGCCGGTCAGGCGGCCGATGCCTTGCGCGTCGGCCGGTCCGCACTCGACCACGACCAGGTCGTAGGCTGTCGTCAGCGACTGCATGATGATCGGCAGCCGGTCGGCGGCACGCATGGCACGAACCGGATCGGCGGTTCCGACGGGAATGACGTGACAGTCCGAGTAGAGATCGGCGTGGATGACGTCGCTGAACTGCGCTTCCGAAGCGAGCAGGTTGGTGATGCCCGGGAAAAGGCCGCTGTCCAGCATCGGCCGCGAGGCGGCCCCCGACGCGGTGAGGTCCAGCAACAGCACGCGCAGCCCGGCGTCGGCGACCTCGCGCGCCACCAGGATCGCGGATGCAGCCGCCTCGTCGCCTTCCGGCGAGACGAATATGGCGCGCGCCGCACCGCTGGAGATCAGCTTTTCGGCAGCTTTCTCGATATCGATCTCGCCCAAGGTGGAACGCGCCGGTTCGGGCTCGACAGCCGTTTGCTCTGTCGCCGCAGTTGCGGGCATTGCGACCACATCCGGCGCCTCGGCCATGGCCGGCATCGCGGCGGCATAGGGCTCCGCATCTGCTTCATCCGCAGGTTCAGGCAGCTCCTGGCGAACGACGGGGTCCTGCAAAACGGCAGGCTCCTGGCGGAGAAATGGCTTGGCGACCGGCGCCTGCGCCACACGGGGCATTGCGACCTCATCGATCCGTTCGAAACGGGAACCGCTCGCCGGCCGCATCGCGCGGCCTGAAAACAGCTCCCGCAGAAGCGTCACGATGGCCATGATCAGCAGCGATGCGGCGAAAGCCGCGCCGACGATCGGCCCGACCTTCGGGAAATAGGCCTCGGAGGGAACAGAAGCCTTCGAGGCGATCCGGGCGTCGACCGGCAGATAGTTGCGATCCTGGCGCGATGCCGCTTCGCGGTAGTTGGTCAGGTAGAGCTCGAGTTGCTGTCGCTTGGCGGTCGCGTCGCGCTGCAGTGCGTCGAGATCGACCTGCTGTTCGCCGGCCTGCGCCGAAGCGGCCTTCAACGTGTTGACGTCTGCGACAAGCTGGTTCTCGCGGGCCTTTGCGGTCTCGGCCTGCATCAACAGGCCTTTCATGATCTTCTGGGCCTCGCTGCGGATCTGCGCGTCGAGATCGGACAGTTGCGATTTCAGCGCGCGAATGCGCGGATGATTGCCAAGCAGTGTCGTCGACAGATCGGCGATGTTGGAGCGCAATTCGACCTGTCGCTCACGCAAGCGTTGGATCAGGTCCGATGACAGAACCTCCGGCACGGCATCCAGCGAACCGCCATTCTGCAGCGCCCTGCGCACACCGTCGGCGGTCGCTTCCGCAGTGGCGCGGTTGGCGCGCACTTTCGACAGTTCGCTCGACAGTTCTGAAAGCTGCTGGGTGGCCAGCACCGAATTGTTGCCACCCATCAGAAGATCGGACTGGGCGCGATAAGCGGCGACCTTCGCCTCGGCATCCTTGACCTGCCGCTGCAGGTCGGCGATTTCCGGCGCCAGGAAGTCCGCCGCGGCGCTGTTCGATTCGAGCTTGGCCGCCCCTTGCCCCGCTATATAGGCGGCGGCGATCGCGTCTGGTGTGGCGGCCGCGAGCTTGGGATCTTCCGATGAGAACTCGATGGCAATGATGCGGGTCTTCTCGACGCCATAGACGTTGAGCTTCTCGTGCATTTTCTTGAGCACGCGCTCTTCCGTCGGAATTTCCATCGGGTCGCTTTTCAGGCCGACCAGGACCAGAGCGCGGCTCAGCGCCGACATGTCGAGCGCTTCATTGAACTCGGGCAGTTTTTCCAGACCGAGCTTTTGCGAGACCTGCTTGAGGATTTCGTTCGAGGAAATGATCTGGACCTGGGTGGCGACGCCCTGTTCGTCGAGAATAGGCTTGTCGGTGTCGTTGTTGTTGCTGGCCGGCCGCGTGTAGATGGATTCGCGCGGCGCGATCTCCACCTGCGTCTCGGCTTTGTAGTGCCGGGTTGCCAGCGAGGCGAAAGCGAAGGCCAGCCCGGTTGCCAACAGGACGACGAGGACTATACGCAGCCAGTTCCTCGCCAGGCTGGCGAAGAGCTGCCTGAGATCGACATCGACATCTGCGGCCGCGGACTGAACGGACATGCATCCCTACTCCGATACTGGGTCAGCACGCACCGTAAACAACTATGGTAACTCAGCCGTTAAGATCGTGGTAAGTTTCCGTTAGGGTTTACTGGCGGGTGACAAACAAAACCGCCAAAAATCACAAAAACTCTTGCCGATGCGCCACGTGTCGGCCGCTCCCTTTACCGGCCATTAACCCTAACAGGATGATAACGGACCTCGATCCCTAGAGTTGCTGCGACGTTGCAGCGACCAGTCGAAGGTACCTGTCCGGCCATGAAAAGCACTGCTTCCCTGTTTCGCGCGCTGCTTGCCGTATCGATGCTGGCTGGCTGTTCCAGCTACCGGCCGACGCCGGCCGCCTTCCATGAGGTGCTCGATCAGCCCTACCGTCTTGGCGCCGGCGACCGCGTCCGCGTGACCGTGTTCGAGCAGGACGGGCTGACCAACACCTACAGCGTCGATCAATCCGGCTATCTCTCCTTCCCGCTTGTCGGCGCCATACCAGCGCGCGGCCACACCGCGCAGCAAATGGAAAAGGAGATTGCCGACAAATTGCGGCAAGGCTATCTGCGCGATCCCGACGTTTCGGTCGAGATCGACCGCTACCGCCCGATCTTCGTCATGGGCGAAGTGGGTGCCGCCGGCCAATATTCCTATGTTCCCGGCCTGACGGTGCAGAAGGCGATCGCCATTGCCGGCGGCTTCACGCCGCGCGCCAACCAGGAAAGCGTCGACATCACCCGCGACATCAACGGCAAGGTGATGACCGGCCGCGTGGTCACCTCCGACCCGTTGCTGCCGGGCGATACGGTCTACGTCCGCGAACGTCTGTTCTGACAGATACCAAGTGGCGGACAGGCTCAGGATCGTCCATTGCTTTCGCTCACCCGTCGGAGGAATTTTCCGGCATGTGCGCGACCTGGCCGAGGCGCAGGTCGCCGCCGGGCATTCCGTCGGCATCGTCTGCGATTCGACGACAGGCGGCACGTTCGAGGAACATCTGTTCGAGCAGATGAAGGACTTGCTGGCGCTCGGCATTCATCGCACGCCGATGCAGCGCCACGTCGGTCCCGGCGACCTTGCCTCGGCCTGGCGCACGTACAGGATCATCAAGGAATTGCGGCCGGACGTACTGCATGGGCACGGCGCCAAGGGTGGCGCCTATGCCCGTCTGTTCGGCTCATTGTTGCGGGTATCAAGGTCTCGCGTAGCCCGCCTTTATTCGCCGCATGGCGGCTCGCTCCACTATGACGAGAACACGACCACCGGAAAGCTGTTCTTCGCGCTCGAGCGCTTCATGGCTCGCTTCACCGACTATCTGCTGTTTGTCTCGGACTATGAGCGGCGGACCTATCGCCACAAGGTAGGCGAGCCGCCCATTCCCAACACCCTCGTCTATAACGGCCTGCGCGCCACTGAATTCGAGCCGGTGATCACCGCGCCGGACGCAGCCGACCTGCTTTATATCGGCATGATGCGCGACCTGAAGGGACCGGACATCTTCATCGACGCATTGGCGCTCGCCGGCCCGCGGTTCGGCCGCGCGCTGACCGCGGTGATGGTCGGCGACGGCGACGACCTTCCGCGTTACCACGGGCAAGTGAAACGCCTCGGGCTCGAGCGCCATGTCCGCTTCCTGCCGCCGATGCCGGCCAGGGAGGCCTTTGCCCTTGCCGCGCTTATCATCGTTCCCTCGCGCGCCGAAGCCATGCCCTATATCGTCCTGGAAACGCTTGCCGCGGGAAAGTCGATGATCGCAACCGCGGTCGGCGGCATTCCGGAGATATTCGACATCGGTTCCCCCGCCCTGATCCGACCTGACCCGATCGAGCTCGCGGACAGGATGAGCCAGGCGCTGGCCGACCCGGCCGCCTATCGCGACCTGATGCCCGATAGCGCCAACCTCAAGGCACGCTTCGGCGCCGATGTGATGGCCGCCGACATCGAGAAGGCCTATTTCGCCGCGCTCGACACGTAGGCGCAGGACCAAGCCGTTCCAAAGCCATGCGTTGTTTCAAGGGTTTCTTAGCTCTCTTTTGCTATGACCGGGGGGAAGCTTGCGGAAAGCCCTCATGAACGAGATCGACCCCGCGCGCCGCTTTTCAGCAGAGGCGGTGCGTAAATTCGACGGCCCGGCCGACGGCGACACGCCAAGCGGCATGAACGATGTCGCCCGCCAGGTCGCCTCGCAGTACCGGCGCGATACGATGTCGCCGATCATGGTCAGCGGTGTCCTGCGCATGGTCGAATTCGGCTTGCTGTTCCTGTCCGGACTCGCCGTCTATTTCCACTATGTCGGGTTCTTCAACTATCTCGCCTGGCAATATCCGGTGACGATCGCAGCGGGCTCGTTCCTTGCCGTGGTGCTGCTCGACGTCACCGACTGCTACCAGATCGTCGCCCTGATGCGGCCCATCGCCAATTTCGGCCGCGTGCTGCTCGTCTGGGCCGGCACTTTCGCCCTGATGGCGCTGACGGCATTCGTCATGAAGATGTCGCAGGACTATTCGCGCCTTTTGTTCGGCAGCTGGTTCGTCATCGGCTTCGTTCTCATCTTCGGCCTCAGGCTGGTGATGTCGAAGCTGATCCGGGCCTGGGCGCGCGATGGCCGCATGGAGCGGCGCGCCGTCATCGTCGGCGGCGGCAAGGCGGCGGAAATCCTGATCCGCTCGGTCGAAAAGCAGCCCTACAACGATATCCGCATCTGCGGCATCTTCGACGATCGCGGCGACAAGCGCTCGCCGCCCATCGTCGCCGGCTACCCCAAGCTCGGCACCATTTCGGAACTGATCGAATTCGCCCGCATCGCCCGCATCGACATGCTGATCGTATCGCTGCCGCTGACCGCCGAATCGCGCGTTCTGCAGTTGCTGAAGAAGCTGTGGGTGCTGCCGGTCGACATCCGGCTTTCGGCGCATTCCAACGCGCTGCAGTTTCGCCCGCGCGCCTATTCCTACATCGGCGCGGTGCCGATGCTCGACATCTTCGACAAGCCGATCAACGACTGGGATTCGGTCGCCAAGCGCGCCTTCGACATTGTCTTCAGCCTGATCGGCATCGTCGTGTTCTCGCCGGTGATGCTGGCGACCGCCATCGCCATCAAGCTCGACAGCAAGGGGCCGGTGCTGTTCCATCAGAAGCGGCACGGTTTCAACAATGAGATCATCGAGGTCTACAAGTTCCGTTCGATGTATACGGACAAGGCCGATCCGACCGCCAAGCAGACGGTGACCAAGAACGACCCGCGCGTCACCCGCGTCGGCCGCTTCATCCGCAAGACCTCGATCGACGAGCTGCCGCAGTTCTTCAACTCGCTGCTGGGTTCGCTGTCGCTGGTCGGTCCACGCCCGCATGCCATCGCCGCACAGTCGCATAATTTGCTCTACAACGAGGTTGTCGACGGCTATTTCGCCCGCCACAAGGTCAAGCCCGGCGTCACCGGCTGGGCGCAGATCAATGGCTGGCGCGGCGAGATGGACACCAACGAGAAGATCCGCATGCGAACCGAGTATGATCTCTTCTACATCGAGAACTGGTCGCTGCTGTTCGATTTGCGGATTCTGTTCCTCACGCCGCTCCGGCTGCTCAACACGGAAAACGCCTATTGAGCGCGATCAGCCATGATCTGCCGCGCGCGGCGGTCAACGCCAAGCTGGTCGCGCTGATTTCCTCGGGCGCGGTCTTCCTCGGCATTCTGCTGTCCGGCTTCGTCATCAGCGAGCCGGCGCCCTATGAGCTCTACATGGCCGGGCTGATCGCCATCTGTGCGCTTTTCGGCTTGCGGATTTCCCGCGCGGCCACGCCGCTGCTGGTGCTGCTGGTGACGATGAACATCGGCGGCATGATCTCTATGACGCAGATGGCGGACCTCGCCAACACACCGCTCTATCTCGCCGTCTCGCTGTTTCTCGCCTTCAGCGCGGTGTTCTTCGCATCGATCACCGCCGTACAGCCGGGCCTCTACCGATTGATCTTCATTGCCTATGTGGTTTCGGCCGTGGCCACCTCGCTGCTTGGCATTGCAGGCTACTTCCATGCCTTTCCGGGCGCGGAGATGTTCACCAAATACGATCGTGCCGCCGGCGCCTTCCAGGACCCGAACGTGTTCGGCCCCTTCCTGGTGCTGCCCGGCATCTATCTGCTCTATCTGCTTTTGACCGGACCGGTGACACGCATGCCGCTGCTGGCGGTACCACTGCTGATCATCACCGCCGGCATCTTCTTTTCCTTCTCGCGCGGTGCCTGGGGCATGTTCGCCGTTTCGGCCGTCCTGCTCACCGGCTGCCTGTTCCTGCAGAGCGCCAGCGGAATGTTCCGGCTGCGCGTGGTGGTGATGACGATTGCAGCACTGGCGCTGCTGGTCGTCGCCATGATCGTCATCCTGCAGCTGCCCGGCGTCTCGGAGATGTTCTCCAACCGTGCCCATCTCGAGCAGAGCTACGACACCGCCCGCCTCGGCCGTTTCGCCCGCTACGGCATCGGCTTCCAAATGGCGATGGAGCATCCGTTCGGCATCGGCCCGCTGGTCTTCGGCACGATCTTCGGTGAAGACACCCACGACATCTGGCTGAAGATGCTGATGGATTATGGCTGGCTCGGCTTCGTGTCGTTCCTGGCGCTCGTCTTATGGACGATAGCAGCCGGCTTCCGCATCCTGCTGCGCGACCGGCCGTGGCAGCCCTATCTCCTGTGCGCCTATGTCGCCTTTATCGGCAATATCGGGCTCGGCACCTTCATCGACATCGACCACTGGCGCCACGTCTATCTGCTGCTCGGCCTGATCTGGGGCGCCATCGCGCTGGAATACAGCCATCAGCGGCTGTTGCGGCCTGCCTTGCAGGGCTCGCCGGCACCGGCAATCGCAGCGGGATAAAAGTCGCGGAATTCGGTTGACCCGCACGGGGTTATCACGATACATCGCGACCGGTCCGGAGTGTAGCGCAGCCCGGTAGCGCACTTGACTGGGGGTCAAGGGGTCGTCGGTTCGAATCCGGCCACTCCGACCAATTCAAAGCAGGACTTGCCCCCGAAGTCCGCCCCTCCAGATGCCCCAGTCAGCCCGGCCAAATCTCGGATCTGGGCAACCATGTCCTCTCCCATTTGAACTCCGGCTTGGGCGCCAACTCTACCCTTGGCACACATCAACCCATTCAGCCCCAATGAGCTCAACCATGCGCTGCGGCGCAATCCGCACGGCCGCATTGGTGGCGCCGGCAGCGGGCACGACTTCGTCGAATTCGCGCAGCGACACGTCACAATAGACCGGCAGCGGCGCCGGCAGGCCGAACGGGCAGACGCCGCCGACCGGATGGCTGGTTGCTTCGACAACCTCGGTGGCGTCGAGCATACGCGGCTTGCCGCCGAACTGGTCCTTGAACTTGCGGTTGTCCAGCCTGGCGATGCCGCTGGTCACCACCAGCATGGTGCGGTCGCCGACGCGCAGGCAGATCGTCTTGGCGATCTGGGCCGGCAGCACGCCATGCGCCTCGGCCGCCAGGGCCACCGTCGCCGAGCTCGCCTGCGTGACGATGACATGGATGTCCGGCGCATGGGCGGCGAAGAAGGCACGAACGGATTCCAGGCTCATATCGAAAAACCGACGGTTCAAAAACGTTATGGACGGCGGATTACGGTCCAGCAGCCAGACGCATAGGCACGTGCGATAGACAGATCGGCAAGTGCCAGGCTGAAGCAAAGCGCTGCGGCAGGTACAAAGAAACCCGCCAAGGGGCCTTGGCGGGTTCTCTGGAATGCATGGTGCGGATCTACGCCAGCGATCGACCTTGCGCCGCCGGCGTCGGCGCAGCCGGGGTGATCAGAGCCTCCTGGGGAAGGTGAAGCGCGGACACAATACGACGCAGCTTCGACGGGTCGGTCACTCTCCCGCTTTCGATATCCTCAATCTCGTCCACCGCCAGGCCGCATGTCAGGGAGAGCTCTTCCACGCTGTAACCGCGGGTCTCCCGCATCGCTCTGAGGGTGTTGTAATCTGGCCCGCTCCCGTTGGTTGCCGGTTCGGAGTGGGGTTCGCTTTTCGCATTATGGGGCATTGGCAACTCCATGACTGAAAGAGTTTGATCAAATGAGGAGTGTTGCCTGAGACGGTCGGGAAGATGCCCTCTCGCCGGCGATTTGCCAAGAGCCAAAAGGGCCGTCACGGGATCGTGAACCAGGCGCCTGGCGCGGCCCTCTCGCGTACACGTCGCGATCAAGTTGTTTTGAAGGTCCGATCGGCCTTTTGCCGGCAGTTTCGCCGCGCACGTTCGTTATCTCCGGGTCGCTGGCGTGAAACCATCCGGTTCCAGCCAGCTCGTTCCCGGAAGGATTTTTGCAATGAACTTGAAGACATTCATGGTCGTGCTCGGCACGATTTCCAGCCTTTCCGTCGCCGGCGCGGGCGCCGCCCAAGCCGCAGACGCGCTGCGTGTGCGCGGCACGGTGGTCAGTTTTGAGCCCACGCTGCTCACCGTGAAAACCCGCCAGGGCGATACCGACGCGATCAAGCTCAAGGCTGGCTGGAAGATCTCGGGCGTCGCCAACACCTCGGCAAAGGACATCAAGCAGGGGGATTTCCTCGGCATTGCCTCCGTTTCGAAAGCGGATGGCGGCAGCGGCGCCCTGGAGGTGGTGGTCTTTCCGGCCGCGCTGAAAGGCACTGGCGAGGGCGACCGTCCCTGGGACCTGCAGCCAAACAGCCGGATGACCAACGGCACCGTCGCCGACGTTACCGATATAAGCGGGCGATCCGTCACCCTGACCTATGACAATGGCCAGACCAAGAAGATTTCGATCCCCGACACCACGCCCGTCGTGACCTTCGCGCCGGCGACGCCTACCGACCTCAAGCCGGGTGCGACGGTCTTTGTCACCGCTGAGCGGGGCAGTGACGGCGCGCTGAGCGCCAGCCGCGTCGTGGTCGGAAACAACGGCGTCGTGCCGCCGATGTAGTGGGACGGGCGGCCAATGGCCGCCTCTCGATCTTGCCGTGCATGGTGGCAGGAGGCTGAATTGGGCAGAAACAGTACAGAAACAAAATTCTACAATCGGGAAATACTGACGAAAAAATTCAGGCGCGTAATTCCATTCGCGGCGGCCGGGCTATCGCCCCGATCCATACGCCCGCGAAACAAAAGGAAACGATCCATGAAGAAGTCCCTCCTCTCGGCCCTCGGGCTTGCAGTTGCATTGGCTTTCACGGTGCCCGTCATCGGTGCGACGAGTGCGGATGCCGCCCCGATGGCAAAGCATCATCGTCACCACCATCATCATCGCCACCATGTCCGCCACCACCATCATCACCGCCACCACCACCATGTGATCGGAAACAAGGCCTAAGCTCCGCAGACCGCCACCGAGAAGACCGGCCTTGGCTTCCTGTCCAAGGCCGGCTACTCCGCCCCGCGAGGCTCGATCGCGGATCGACAATTCACGCAAATCCAATGCGCGACGCCGGTGAGATCGTCATCCCGGCGCTGGCTATGGCACCACCACCAATCCGGCGTTCACCGGCGAATCGAGCGGCTCTGGCGGCTTGACCAATCCGCATTCCTGCGCCGGCGACACAGAGGTGTTGGGCGCCTCTATGCCGACACGCTCCTCGCCAGATGCCGGAGCGACAACAGACATGGCCGCTCGCAAGGAAAATGACGGATCACCTTAGGGCGAGCCGTCACTTCTTCTTGCTCGTATCTGTGGGATTTGGGTTTTAGAATTCAGCGCCGGCTGAACAGCAGACTGGCGACAAGACCGAGCACCACAAGGCCCACTGCGGCGGCAGCTGCCGGATGGTCGCGGGCCGACTTCTCGATCACCCTGCCCTGTTTGCGGATTGCCGGCATGGCATCGTGCAGGCGGCCGGCAAGATCGGAATAGGTGTCGAGCGCGGCATCGCGACCGTCCTCGTAGTAGGCGCCGCCTCGCCTCGCCACAGCCCTCTTCAAGCTGGCCAGTTCCTTGCTGAGAACCGCGACCTGCCTGTCGAGATCGATGTCCGAGAGGGTCGAAAATGATGCCATGGTATGTTTCCTTCACTTGCAGAAAGAAGCGTAACGCCTCACCCGAAGACGGGTTCCGGTTTTCGAACTATCGATGTCGCGTCGGGCTGCGGTCAGCGCACCTGGTCAAGCAGGCGCTTGCATTCCAGGAGGTCGAACAGCGCCTCCTGCAGCAAGGCCCTGTTGTCGCGCGAGAGTTTCGATGCATCCGGTTGCACCGGACCGTCCTCGTCGCTCTTGCCCAGGCCGAAAAAGCGGCGGCTGGGCTTCACCCGCGGCTGGCCGACCAGTTCGTCGTCCATGCCACGCGGCTGGGCCGCCGGCGTCAGCGGCACTTGGTCAGCCTGCCTCCGCTGCGAGATCGCCTCGACGGCGGCCATGTCGCCATTGCCGATGGCAACCAGGAAATGGTTGCCGTTCTCGCGCAACAGCTTCTGCACGCCCTTGATGGTGTAGCCCTGGTCGTAGAGCATGTGGCGAATGCCCTTGATCAGCTCGACATCCTGCGGCCGGTAGTAACGACGGCCGCCGCCGCGCTTCATCGGCTTGATCTGGTTGAAACGCGTTTCCCAGAAACGCAGCACATGCTGCGGCAGATCGAGATCTTCGGCGACCTCGCTGATGGTACGAAAGGCGTCGGGGCTCTTGTCCATGGGCGAATCCTCACGCTGGACGATGATCCAGCCTACCTGCCGAATCGGGGCGTATTTCAGCGGTTTATGAAGCAATATTCAAGCCCGGCGTCATGGCGGCGGCAGTTTTCAACCGCACAATGGACTACTTGCTGCTTTTGGCCTTGCCGCTCTGATGGGAGCGCAAGATACGGCTCTTCAGCACATTCGACGACTTGAAGGTCATCACCCGACGCGGCAGGATCGGCACTTCCTCGCCGGTCTTGGGATTGCGGCCGATGCGTTCGTTCTTGGAGCGGACGTGGAATGTCGCGAAGGACGACAGCTTCACCGTTTCGCCGCGCACGATGGCTTCGCAGATTTCATCCAGCACCGCTTCGACGAGCTCGGCCGATTCAGTGCGCGACAGGCCGACCTTCCGGTAAACTGCCTCGGCAAGGTCGGCGCGCGTAAGTGTCTTTCCCCCCATGCGACCGTCCCATCAGCTCAAAACATAAAATTCGGCACAACGACGGCAGAGCCTAAGTAATTGATCCGTCAAGGTCAAGGACCGAAACTGGACCGTTCGGCACTTACCAGCGAACCAGGACAGCGCCCCAGGTGAAGCCGCCACCCATCGCTTCCAGGAGGACGAGATCGCCCTTCTTGATGCGGCCGTCGGCGACGGCCACCGACAGCGCCAACGGCACGGAAGCAGCCGAGGTGTTACCGTGCAAGTCGACCGTAACCACCACCTTTTGCTCAGCTATCCCGAGCTTCTTGGCGGAAGCGTCAATAATTCGTTTATTGGCCTGGTGGGGCACGAACCAGTCGAGATCATCGGCCGAGATACCGGCTTGCGCGAACGTCGCCTCGATGACGTCGGTGATCATGCCGACCGCATGCTTGAAGACTTCGCGACCCTCCATCCGGAGATGGCCAACCGTACCCGTGGTCGACGGCCCGCCGTCGACGAAAAGCTTGTCCTTGTGCGTGCCATCGGAGCGCAGGCTGGCCGCCAGAACGCCATGGTCGGCGATCGTGCCCGCCCCCTCGCCTGCTTCCAGAATCATGGCGCCGGCGCCGTCGCCGAACAGCACACAGGTCGAGCGGTCGCTCCAGTCGAGGATGCGCGAGAATGTTTCCGAACCGATCACCAGGACACGCTTGGCCAGGCCGCCGCGGATGTAGAGATCGGCGGTGGTCACGGCATAGACGAAGCCCGAACAGACCGCCTGCAGGTCGAAGGCAAAGCCGTGATGCATGCCGAGCCGGTTCTGGATCTCGACGGCGGTGGCCGGGAATGTGTTGTTTGGCGTCGAGGTCGCCAGCACGATCAGATCGATGTCGGCGGGCGTGAGGCCCGCATTGGCAAGTGCGGCACGTGCCGCTGCTTCCCCGAGCGAAGCCGTGGTCTCGTCGTCACCAGCGATATGTCGCTGGCGAATACCGGTACGCTGGGCGATCCACTCGTCAGAGGTCTCGACCATGCCTTCGAAATCGGCATTCTTCATGATTCGGCGGGGCAGCGCGGCGCCCGTGCCGCGCACGACTGATCTGATCAAAGTTCTTTCCTATTCCTTTGCGTCGGTGACGACGTCGGATTTCCTAGCTGACAGGGCACGCGGGTTGCGCGCATGAAACAGGTCCAGATCGGCCTCGATGCGGTCGAGTAGGTTGTTGCGGACCATGTCATAGCCGAGTTCGATCGCGGCGGCGAACCCGTCAGAATCAGCACCGCCATGGCTTTTGACGACGATGCCGCTCAGCCCCAGGAAAACGCCGCCATTGGAGCGGCCGACATCCATCTTTTCGCGCAGGCGATCGAAGGCGCCCTTGGCGAAGATATAGCCGATCCTGGCCATCAGAGTCCGGCTCATCGCCGCGCGCAGATAGCCACCGATCTGGCGCACCGTGCCTTCCGCCGTCTTCAGCGCGATGTTACCGGCAAAGCCTTCGGTGACGACGACGTCGACCACGCCCTTGCCGATATCGTCACCCTCGACGAAACCGTGATAGTTCATCGAGGCCATGTTGGCTTCGCGCAGCATGCGCCCGGCCTCCTTGACCTCTTCCTGGCCCTTGATCTCCTCGACGCCGACATTGAGCAGGCCGACGCTGGGCCGGGCTATGCCGAAGACCGAGCGCGCCATGCCGGTGCCGAGAATGGCAAAATCAATGAGCTGTTGCGCATCGGCCCCAATGGTCGCGCCGACGTCCAGCACCACGCTTTCGCCGCGCAATGTCGGCCAAAGGGCTGCGATTGCCGGGCGATCGATGGTGGCCATGGTGCGCAGGCAAAATTTCGACATCGCCATCAGCGCGCCGGTGTTGCCGGCGGAAATGCAGGCGTCGGCCGTGCCGGCCTTGACCGCTTCGACGGCCTTCCACATTGATGACTTCCAGCGGCCGTGGCGCAGCGCCTGGCTCGGCTTGTCGTCCATCCTGACCGCAATTTCGCAATGGAAGAATTCACTGATCTCGGCGAGCTTGGGAAATTTGGCAAGCTCCGGGCGCACGACCTCCTCACGCCCGAAGATGACGAAGCGGATGTCGGGACGACGGGTCGCGACCGTCATGAGCGCTGGAATGACCACGGCTGGTCCGTGATCGCCGCCCATGGCATCGATGGAAATCCTGATCACGCGGTATTTATCTCACGGTTAGGCGGCAGGTCGCTTTAGCGACCGCGAAGGTTCGGCGAAAATAACGGTTTTGGGCTGCCGCACAACCGACTTTTCCGTCGCGGGCGAGCTTTTCAGGATTTTCCCAGCAAGGATCGCAGTTTTTGCTGAAATTCATTCTCCGCCGGTTCGTTCTCGCTGCCGGTGTTGAGCGATGCGCCCTGCTTGCGCGGATAGGGGTCGATGGCGAGCCCGAAATACTGTTCGGCGATTGTCCCGACATCGATCGTGTCACCGGAAAATGTCTCTGGACTGTCAGGGCCTTCCGCGTCGAGCAGGATCTCGCCGCCACCATCGAAACCCTGCCGTCCAAGCTTGGAATCCTCGGGCAGCAGCAGCGCTTCGACCGGTTCGTCGATATGCGCCTCGACAGGCTCGAGCGTGACGATGCAGGCCTGGGTGATGTCGGCTTCGACGCGACCGCTTATCTTCACGCCATTGCGCTTCCACGACGCGACCAGAAGCTCGGCGCGATAGGATTCGACCGAAATCAGCCCGTGCTCCTCGGCCAGTGCCGCACGCTGCGCGGCATCGGCCTCGATAACCAGCGGCAGGCCCTTCTGCGGCAGGCGCGTAACGTTTGCCCGGAAGGAGACCGGGCTTTGCGGGTCAACATGCTTCATTGTTCAACCTCCTTGGCGGCGGGAAAGGTCAGCGTGCCGGAGACAATCGATTCGGATGTCTGCGCGGCCAGATGACTGCGCGCGTCGGTAACATAGTTGGCCAGCAGCGATGCTTCCAGCCAGGCGCCCGCGTCGGGCCGGACATTGCGGGCAAGAGCCGCGGTCAGCCCTTCATGGTCGTTTCTTTTCAGGGCATCGTCATAGGCAGCGGTTCGGCCATAAAACATCTTTGCCAGCTTTTTCATGCGTTTGGGCACGCCCACGTCGCCAATGCCCAATTCCCGCAACGAATGGTCGACGTCGAGGAAGAACTCGTCGATCAGCACCTGGGCGACCTCTTGCGCCGCACCGCCCTCCCCGCGCAACCTGTGCTGGAACAGGAACATGTGCAGCGACAGCATCTCGAAACGGCCAAGCGGCGTGTCTGGCACATTCCAGTGGGAATAAAACACGGTCTGCCGCGCCGCCGCCACGATTTGTGCGTAAAGCGCCTCGGTGATAGCGCGGTTGGCGTAGCGTTCGCGGCCAAAAAAGCGCTGGAACATTGGGGATGGTCTCCTGGGGACCGTTTGTTGAAATGGGCTTGTTGCATCGGCAAGCAAGCTGGTTTACCGGTTTCGCGGCCCAGCGCAAGTTGCGGCCAGCTAATGGAGTTGTTGTTGCGCGCGCTGAATTTCAAGTCGACCTTCTCGTCCAGGCCCGCCGGCGCGATCTCGCTGCTGATGATCGTTTCGGCACTGTCCGCCTGCCACACCTCCAAGATGATCGGCGACCTCAGCCCAAGTGAGACGCTGACGCAAGGTTACGTCATAGACCAGCAGGCAATCGACCTGGTGCCGGTCGGTTCGAGCCGCGAGCAGGTGCTTCTGGCGCTCGGCACGCCGTCGACGACCGCGACCTTCGACAACGAGGCCTTCTATTACATTTCGCAGACGCGCAAGCGCTACGTCGCCTTCGACAAGCCACGGCTGATTGACCAGCATGTGCTGGCGGTCTATTTCGGCGCCGATGGCCGCGTCACCCAGATCGCCAATTACGGGATGAAGGACGGCAAGATGTTCGACTTCATCTCGCGCACCACACCGACCGGCGGCAAGGACCAGAACTTCCTCAGCCAGATCATCAACGGTGCCAGCAAGCTGGCACCCAGCATTCCGGGCGGCGGCGTCTAATTCCTTTCGGCTTTCATTCCGGAAGCCTCATCATCTCAGGCGACCAAAAACCCGCGGGAGCGATCCTGCGGGTTTTTGTTATGGGGATCGGTCACCGGTGTGGCCGTGGCCAAGGAAACGCGAGCCGAGCCTGGATGAGATGCTTGCACACCACGCACTGGAGGACCCAGGCGAAGCGAAGCGCTGAAGGGTCGACGTTGTCATCGCTTCAACAAAAAACCCGCGGGATCGCTCCCGCGGGTTCTGTTTTCGAGTGGATGCTTTTGATCAGCCGTGCGCGAGCACGGCCAGCAGCAAGAGCGCGACGATGTTGGTGATCTTGATCGCCGGGTTGACGGCCGGGCCAGCGGTGTCCTTGTAGGGATCGCCGACCGTGTCGCCGGTCACCGAAGCCTTGTGCGCCTCGGAACCCTTGAGATGCTTGACGCCGTCCTTGTCGACAAAGCCGTCTTCGAAGGACTTCTTGGCGTTGTCCCAGGCACCGCCGCCAGAGGTCATCGAGATGGCGACGAACAGGCCGTTGACGATGACGCCGAGCAGCGAGGCACCAAGGGCGGCAAAGGCGGACGCCTTCGAGCCCGAGATCAGCAGCACGCCGAAATAGACGACGAGCGGCGCCAGCACCGGCAGCAGCGACGGGATGATCATTTCCCTGATTGCCGCCTTGGTCAGCAGGTCGACCGCGCGTGCGTAGTTCGGCTTCGAGGTGCCGGCCATGATGCCCGGATCCTCGCGGAACTGCTTGCGTACTTCCTCGACGATGGCGCCCGCCGCGCGGCCGACGGCCGTCATGGCGATGCCGCCGAACAGATACGGGATCAGCCCGCCGAAGATCAGGCCAGCGACGACGTAGGGGTTGGAGAGATCGAAGGAGATCTCGCCAATGCCCTGGAAGTAGGGATATTTGTCGCCATTGGCGGCAAAGAACTTCAGGTCGTTCGAGTAGGCGGCAAACAGCACCAGTGCGCCGAGACCGGCCGAACCGATGGCATAGCCCTTGGTCACCGCCTTGGTGGTGTTGCCGACCGCGTCGAGCGCGTCGGTGGACTGGCGCACTTCCTTGGGCAGGCCGGCCATTTCGGCAATGCCGCCGGCATTGTCGGTGACCGGGCCGAAGGCGTCGAGCGCAACGATGATGCCGGCAAGACCGAGCATCGTCGTGACCGCGATCGCCGTGCCGAAGAGGCCGGCAAGCTGATAGGTCGAGATGATGCCGCCGACGATGACGATCGCGGGCAGCGCCGTCGATTCCAGCGAGACCGCAAGGCCCTGGATGACGTTGGTGCCGTGACCGGTGACCGACGCCTGGGCGATAGAGTTGACCGGGCGCTTGTTGGTGCCGGTGTAGTATTCGGTAATGACCACGATGAGACCGGTCACCACGAGGCCGACCAGGCCGCATATGAACAGGTTCTTGCCGGTGATGACCATGCCGGCGACGGTGCCGATCTCGCCCCAGCCGAGGGTGACATGGGTGGCGACGCCGAGGCCGACGATGGACAGCAGGCCGGTGACGATCAGGCCCTTGTAGAGTGCGCCCATGATCGAGCCGTTGGAACCGAGCTTGACGAAGAAGGTGCCGACGATCGAGGTCAGGATGCAGGCGCCGCAGATAGCGAGCGGATAAAGCATGGCTGCACCCAGAACGGCGGTACCGCCAAAGAAGATGGCAGCCAGAACCATGGTGGCGACAACGGTCACCGCATAGGTTTCGAACAGGTCAGCGGCCATGCCGGCGCAGTCGCCGACATTGTCGCCGACATTGTCGGCGATGGTGGCCGGGTTGCGCGGATCGTCTTCGGGAATACCGGCTTCGACCTTGCCGACGAGATCGCCGCCGACGTCGGCGCCCTTGGTGAAGATGCCGCCGCCGAGACGGGCGAAGATCGAGATCAGCGATGCGCCGAAGCCGAGCGAGACCAGCGAGTCGATGACGATGCGATCATTGGGCTGGAGGCCCATGAAGTGGGTCAGGATGAGGTAGTAGATCGAAACGCCGAGCAAGGCCAGGCCAGCAACCAGCATGCCGGTGATGGCGCCCGATTTGAACGCGATGTCGAGGCCGGCAGCGAGGCTGTTCGATGCGGCCTGCGCCGTACGAACATTCGCGCGAACGGAGACATGCATGCCGATGAAGCCGGCGGCGCCTGAAAGCACTGCACCGATCAGGAAGCCGATCGCGGCGGTGATGGACAGCAGCCACCAGGCGAGCACGAGGACGACGACGCCAACGATGGCGATGGTGGTGTACTGACGCGCCAGATAGGCCTGTGCGCCCTCGCGGATAGCCGCGGAGATTTCCTGCATGCGTGCATTGCCCTGATCGGCCGCAAGGACCGAACGTGTCGCCCAGATGGCGTAAAGGATTGAAAGCAGGCCGCAGGCGATGACGGCGGAAATAATTGTCATTGCCGGATTTTCCTCGATTGATGGCCCAAAAGAACCCCTCCCTGGGCCGTTGAGACAAAGACCGGATTCCGCGCACGCAATCCGCCTCTTCGCATCGGTGTATGCGAAACAGGGCTGCGAACGTCAAGATATTGTTCGGTTTTTGCCCGGCTTTCGCCTAAATGGTTGGGGCCAGGCGGCGGCTGCCGTCAGCACCCTCCTATTAGATCGATTGAAATTGGCCTCTTGACGCAGGACGCCCCTACTCGGCTTCCCGGCCCATGCGGCGCGCCGTGTAGCGCTCGATCGCCGACAGACCGTCATAGATCAGCACGGCAAGCGCTGCCACGATCAGGCCGCCCTGCAGGATGAAGGCGAGATTGTTGGACAACAGCCCGGCGATGATCACTTCGCCCAGCGTTTTGGCTGCCACGGTCGAACCGATGGTCGCGGTGGCAAGACTGATCACCACCGACAGCCTGATGCCGCCGAGAATGATCGGGGCGCTGAGCGGCAGCTCGACCTTGGTGAGCCTTTGCCAACCGGTCATGCCGGCGCCGCGCGCCGCTTCGACGACATTGGCCGGCAGCGTCGTCAGGCCGGTCAGCGCATTTTCGAAGATCGGCAACAGGCCGTAGAGAAACAGGGCGATCAGCGTCGGCTTCTCGCCGAAGCCGACGGCCGGCACCGCAAGCGCCAGCACCGCCACCGGCGGAAAGGTCTGGCCGATGTTGACCAGGCTGCGCGATAGCGGCAGGAATTCGGCGCCGGCCGGCCTGGTGACCAGGATGGCAAGCGCCACCGCGACGATGGTTGCGGCCACGGTGGCGATCAGAACCGTGCGCAAATGCAGCAATGTCAGTGTCAGCAGGCTGCCCTGATTGTAGATCACCGGCGCATTGTTTTCGGTCAGCGGCTTCAGCAGCGGCTCGAACCAGCCCGGATTGGTGACGAAGGCAACGAGCAGCACCACCAAGGCTAGCCTGAGCAGCGATGGAAGCCAGGCCTTCATGCCGGCCTCGCCGCGCGCTTCACCAGCCCGTCGATGGTCACGCGGCCAAGCGGCTTGCCGTCGGTGCCTGAGACCGGCAGCGCCGGCCGGCCCGACCACAGCAATTCGGCCAGCGCGTCGCGCTGGCTGGCATCGCCGGGGATCGCCTCGCCTTCGGCGGAGCCCTTCTCCACGGCATCGCGGACCCGGCCGAGCGACAGCAACCGGAACGGCCTCTCGCTGGCGCCAACCAGGGTCTCGACGAAGGCGCTTGCCGGCTTTGCCAGGATCTCGGCTGGCTTGGCGTATTGCACCAGCTTGCCGGCATCCATGACCGCGATCTTGTCGCCCATATGCACGGCCTCTTCCATGTCGTGGGTGACGAGAATGATGGTGGTGCCGAAGCGCTTCTGGATCGCCAGCAGATCCTCCTGCGCCTTGGTGCGGATGATCGGGTCAAGGGCGCCGAACGGTTCGTCCATCAACAGCACGTTGGGCTCGGCGGCGAGTGCGCGGGCAACGCCGACGCGCTGCTGCTGGCCGCCGGACAGTTCGTGCGGATAGCGCGGCCCGAAGGCTTCGGGATCGAGCTGATAGAGCGTCATCAGCTCGTCGACCCGGGCCTTGATACGGTCCTTGTCCCAGCCAAGCAGCACCGGCACGGTGGCAATGTTCTGTGCCACCGTGCGATGTGGAAACAGGCCGTGGCCCTGGATGGCGTAGCCGATGCTGCGGCGCAGCTCGTAACCGGGCAGCGAACGATTGTCGGCGCCGTCGAGCTTGATGATGCCCGAGGTCGGCTCGACCAGCCGGTTGATCATGCGCAGCAGCGTCGTCTTGCCGGAACCGGACGTGCCGACAATGACGGCGATGGTGCGCGGCTCGATGACCATCGACACGTCATCGACCACGGTCGTCGCGTCATAGCGCTTAGTGATGCCTTCGATCTCGATCATGCCGTTTCAACCCTGCGCTTGGTGGCGGTCATTTCGATCACCGCATCGAGGATGATGGCGGCGGCAAAGGCGAGCGCGACCGTCGGCACGGCGCCGAGCAGCACAAGGTCCATTGCCGTCTGACCCACACCCTGGAAGACGAACACGCCGAAACCGCCGCCGCCGATCAGCGCGGCAATGGTGGCGAGGCCGATGTTCTGCACCAAAACGATACGGATGCCGGTGAGGATGACAGGAAAAGCCAGCGGAAACTCGATGCCGAACAGGCGCTGCCTGTCGGTCATGCCCATGCCGCGCGCCGCGTCGTTGGCCGCGCGCGGCACGCCGGCGAGACCGACCACCGTGTTGGCCACCACCGGTAGCAGCGAGTAAAGGAACAACGCGACGAAGGCGGGAGCGGTGCCGATGCCGCGAATACCGAGCGCGGCAGCCCCCGGCACATGCGCGGCAACCCAGCCGAGCGGCGCGATCAGCAGGCCGAACAGCGCGATCGAGGGAATGGTCTGGATGATGTTGAGCACGTTGAGAACCCCGGCCCGCAGATTTTCGACGCGATGGCACAGGATGCCGAGCGGCAGGCCGACGATCACCGCGGCGGCCAGCGAACCGAGCGCCAGCGTCACATGCTTGGAGCCCTCCGCCCAGAAACTGTCGGCGCGGTTGAAATATTCCTTCAGGATCGACAGATTGTCCCAGCTTCCCGAAATCAACAGCAGCCCGATCGCCAAAGCCGCGACCACAAGCACGCCAACCCGCGCCAATGGCGACAGGTTCAGCCTTGTCAGCACGTCGGCGAGCAAAAGCGTGAAGGCAAAGATCAGAATCCAGAAACCGGAGGCTGGCGAAACTCTGGCGAAGGTGTTGCCCGCCGGCGTGAGAAATGTTCCGGCGACACCGATCAGCAGCGCGAGCGCGGCAAGCGCCATCACGCTGGCGGCAAGGCGCAGCACAAGTGGTGTCTTGAACAGCGCGATGAGTGCTGCGGCGACAATGATGGCGAGCAGCAGCGTCCCGGTCGTTGCCGGCAGCGCCTCGAGAATCGAGCGCGCCTGGCCGGGGACGATGCGGTTGGCACGGAACGTGGCAAAGGGCGCGGCAAAAGCCGCGTAGGCTGATATCGCGGCGATGACCACGCCGAGCTTGTCGAAGCGGGGAGTCATGGTTGCCCCTCATGAGGGGCGATTTGCCACATCGCGCAGCTTTCTTTGGGGATTGGCGAAAACCGACGCGATATCCGATCTCCCCCCTTGCGGGGGAGATGGCCGGCAGGCCAGAGGGGGGTGTGAAGGATCGCCAACTTTCGGGTGTCGGCTTGTTCAGAAGCAACCCTGTCGAGGCACGCACCTTTGACGGGTTGGGAGGTCGGCGGGACAGCACCCCCCTCTGTCCTGCCGGACATCTCCCCCGCAAGGGGGGAGATCAGCAGCTTCCAGAGGGGGGTGCCTTGCACCGGTGTCACTGACTACTTCAAAAACCCGTTCTTCTTCAAAAAGTCCTCGGCGACGCCCTTGACCGGCTCGCCGCCGACCTGCACGCGACCGTTCAGTTCCTGCAGCGTGACGAGGTCGAGCTTGGCGAAGACCGGCTTCAGCAGCGTCTCGATCTCGGGATGTTCCTTCAGCACCGCTTCGCGGATGATCGGCGCCGGCTGGTAGACCGGCTGCACGCCTTTGTCGTCGTCGAGCACGACGAGTCCGGACGGTGCGATGCCGCCATCGGTGCCGTAGACCATGGCCGCATTGGCGCCGTTGGTCTGGTTGGCGGCCGCTGCGATGGTTGCTGCCGTGTCGCCGCCCGAAAGGGTGATCAGTTGGTCCGGCTTCAGCGTGAAGCCATAGGTGGTCTGGAAAGCCGGCAGCGCAGCCGCCGAATTGACGAACTCGGCGGAAGCCGCCAGCACCACCTGACCGCCGCCCGCGACATATTTGCCGAAGTCGGTGAGCGTGGCGAGTTTGTTGGTCTCGGCGACTTCCTTGCGCAGCGCGATCGCCCAGGTGTTGTTTGCGGGCGACGGCGACAGCCAGACGATCTTGTTGGCGTCGTAGTCGAGCTTCTTGGCCGTTTCATAGGCCTTGGCGGCGTCTTTCCAGACCGGGTCGTCGGCCTTTTCGAAGAAGAAAGCGGCGTTGCCGGTATATTCGGGATAGATGTCGATCTCGCCGGCGGTGATCGCCTTGCGCACCACCGGCGTACCACCGAGCTGGATACGGTCCGATGTCTTGATGTTGTTGGCGTTGAGCACGAGCTGGATGATGTTGCCGAGCACGCCCCCCTCTGTGTCGATCTTGGAAGAGACAACCACCTGGCCATTGGCGGAAGCCACCGTGATGCCGAGCGCCAATGCCGCGCCGGCCAGAAACTTGACTGAAAACATTGTGAAACCCCTTGCTATGAACCGAAACGCGGTGACCGCATATGAGCATGGCTTCAACGGCCAGTCGGGGCACACGGTTTCATAACAATAGGTACAGACGCAATATTTTTGTTCCGGAGCGGTAAATTCGACCGACATCGTGCTGACAGCGCCGTGTCAGGTGAAACGGCGGATGGATCAGGCTTCGGCTTTGCGCAAGCTCGTCAGCTTGAGCGCGCCGAGCGCCACGAAGCACAGGACGGTGACCGGAAAGACTATCCAGTTCAGCATCTCCCAGCCCCAGGCGTTGTAGACCATGCCCGACATCAGCGAGGCGCAGGCGACGGAGCCGAACAGGACGAAGTCGTGGAAGCCTTGCACCTTGCCCTTTTCCGACGGCCGGTAGGTGGCGGCCACCATCGCGGTCGCGCCAATGAAGCCGAAGTTCCAGCCAAGGCCTAGCAGGATCAGCGACGTCCAGAACTGCCACAGCGCCAGGCCCGACAGAGCGACAATGGCGCAGCCGATGAGCAGGATCAGGCCGGTGGCCACGATGCGTTCGGCGCCGAAGCGATGGATCAGCGAGCCGGTGAAGAAGCTTGGCGCGAACATCGCCATGACGTGCCAGGAGATGCCGAGCGTCGCGTCGTTCTCCGACAGGCCGCAACCGACCATGGCCAGCGGTGCGCCCGTCATGACGAAGCTCATCAGCGCATAGCTGCCGACCGCGCAGACGAAACGCGGCTGCGTGACGATCTCAGCCAGTGGCCTGGCGTCGCTGTCGGCGATCTCCACCTTGCCGGATGCTTTCGCCGGCAGCCGCAGGAACGACAGGACGATGGCGCCGACGGCGGCCAGCGGCAGGATGGAGACGAACGAACCGGCAAACATGACCGGCGCAAGCAATTCGCGGGTGAAGATGACGATCTGCGGCCCGAGGATGGCGGTGACGACGCCGCCGGCCAGCACGAAGGAGATGGCGCGCGCCTTGAATTCCGGCGGTGCGTTGTCGGCAGCGGCGAAGCGGAACTGCTGGACGAAGGCGCCGCCGACACCGATCGTGAGCAAGCCAAAGGCAAACAGCCAGAAGCTGCTTTGAAAAAGCGCAAGCGTGGCGACGAGGCCGCCAAGCGCCGTGACGATCGTTCCGGTCATGAAGCCGCCGCGCTGGCCCATGCTGCGGATGATGGCCGCTGCAGGCAGCGCGCCGAGCGCCACGCCGATGTTGAAGCCGGTGACCGGCGCTGTCGCCAATGATTTGTCGGGACCGAGCAGATATTGCCCGGCCAGCGCGCCCACGGAGATGGCGATGGGGGCCGCCGAGCCGATGATCGCCTGCGAGGCGGCCAGGATCAGCGCCGTGCGTCGCGCCTCCTGACTGGCATCGAGGGCGATGGCCGTCATGATGCGTCCTTGCCGCGCCCCTCGCCACGCACCCGGCGAGACACACGGTCGAGCACGGCATTGACCAGCTTCGGCTCATCTTCCTCGTAGAAGGCCTTAGCGATGTCGACATATTCGGAGACGATGACGGCGACGGGGACATCCTCGCGCTTCATCAGCTCGTAGACGCCGGCGCGCAGGATGGCGCGCAGCGTCGAATCGAGCCGCGACAATGGCCAGTCCTCGGTCAGCGCCTGGCGGATGATCGGATCGATGGTCTTCTGGTTCTCGACGACACCCGCCAGAATAGCGCGGAACCATTGCGCATCGGCCTCGCGGTAGAGCGCGCCGTCGACTTCCTTGCCGAGACGAAAGGCCTCGTATTCGGCGGTGATCTCGAAGACGCCACTGCCGGCGACATCCATCTGATAGAGCGCCTGCACGGCGGCCAGACGGGCAGCGCCGCGTTTGTTGGCGTGGCGCACCGAGGGCTGGCCGGGCGAAGCGGGTTCGCTCACGATCGCGCTCCCAGTTGTTCCTTGAGGGCAATCATGGTCAGCGCCGCACGCGCGGCAAAGCCGCCCTTGTCGCCTTCCGAGCGCTTGGCGCGAGTCCAGGCCTGGGCGTCATTCTCGGTGGTGAGGATGCCATTGCCTATGCAGACAGAGTCCTGCACGCTCAAATCCATGAGCGCGCGGCTGGATTCATTGGCGACAATGTCGAAATGATAGGTGTCTCCGCGGACGACGGTGCCGAGCGCGACAAAGCCATCATAATGTGTGCCGCCTTCCGTCGCGCCGTCCAGTGCAAAGGTGATCACCGCGGGGATTTCGAGCGAACCTGGGACGGTGACGACATCATAAGTCGCGCCCGCTTCATCGAGCGCGCTTGTCGCGCCATCGAGCAGCGCGTCGGCAAGGTCGTCGTGAAAGCGCGCTTCGACAATAAGCAGATGCGCCTTCGCCTTCGGACGAATGAAGGCTTTGCCGTGTTGGGATGTACCAGCCATAAAAGTCTCCGGGGAGTTGCCGGTGACTTAGGCCGAAGCCGGGTTCATCGCAAGCGGAAGATTGTCCACGTTGCCGAAGGTCCGCAGAACTTATTGGTTTCCAGTGCTCATACGCCTGTATTGTGACGGTAGCCACGCACGGTATCGCGCAGACGATCGTTCACCGATCGAGGATTGATCAAGGCTTCAACGAAGACTCTGCTGTCGTTGACGGACAGATCGAGTTGCGAGTGCTCTTCGGTGTTCACATCGGCCTGCACCTCACGCATCAACTTGTCTTCCTGCGTGGAATTCACCCTGTCCTTGGTCATCAAAGCCCCTCTTTCGTCGCCTCCACCAGCCGCGCCGCATAGCGGGCCATGGTGTCGATCTCGAGGTTGACGCGGTCGCCGACCTTGCGCTCGCCCCAGGTGGTCACGGTCAGCGAATGGTGGATCAAAAGCACGTCGAAGCGCGTGCCTTCGACCTTGTTGACGGTGAGCGAGGTGCCGTCGAGCGCGACGGAGCCCTTGGGCGCGATGAACTTCGCCAGGTCGCGCGGCGCCTCCAGCGTGAAGCGCACGGCGTCGCCCTCATCCTTGCGCTCGACGATTTCGGCCATGCCGTCGACATGGCCCGAAACGATGTGGCCGCCGAGTTCGTCGCCGATCTTCAGCGCCCGCTCCAGATTGACCTTGGTGCCGGATTTCCAGCCCGAGGCCGTCGTCAGCCTCAGCGCCTCTTCCCAAGCCTCGACCTCGAACCAGCGCGCGTTCGAGCCGCTGTCGGGCAAGGCAGTGACTGTCAGGCAAACACCGCCGCAGGAGATCGAGGCGCCGATGGCGATGGTCTGCGGATCATAGGCGGTGTCGATGCGCAGCCCCACCCCTTCCCTGAGCGGCTCGACGGAAGCGACAGTGCCGACATCGGTGACAATTCCGGTAAACATTGGTGTTGATCCCTAGAGGTCTCTTATCCACTCGGCGTAGCTGTCTTCGCCGAAACGCATGTCGCGCAGTTTGCGAAATCCTGCCGGGATATGGTCGGCGTCGATCGGCGATGCAATGCCGTCGTCGCCGATCGCTTCCGGCCCCTGGAACAGCACAACGCGGTCGACCAACCCATCGGCCAGGAAGGCGCTCGCCACCTTGGCGCCGCCCTCGACCAGCACGCTGCCCATGCCGAGCGCGGCCAGATCCTCGAGCAGTTCCGGCAGAGCGATGCCGCCCTCATGTGTTTCAGTGCCGATGAAGCGCACGCCTTCGCGTTCGAGTGCTGCCCGCCGCAGCGGATCGGCCTCCAGGCAAGCGGCGACATAGAGCGGCACCCGGTCGACGCCCGAAACCAGCTTCGAGGCCTCCGGCAACCGGATCTGGCGGTCGAGCACGATGCGGGCAGGCGAACGGTTCTCCAGCCCCGGCAAACGCACCGTCAGGGCCGGATCATCCTCAAGGGCCGTCCCGATACCAACCAGTATGCCATCCGCCTCGGCCCGCATCAGATACACTTCGCGGCGCGCGATATCTCCGGTGATCGACACCTGCCCACCGCCTTCCCTGCCGATCTTGCCGTCGCTGGAAAGCGCAAGCTTGAGAATCACTTCCGGGCGTTTTCTCAATGATCGGATCAAATAGCCGGCCATCTGCTCGGCGGCTTGCTCGGCCAACACCTTCTCGACCACCTCGACACCGGCGGCACGCAGGATCGCGTAACCCTTGCCGGATACGCGCGAATCGGGATCGCTGGCCGCACCGACGACGCGTGCGACACCGGCATTGACCAGCGCATTGGCGCAAGGCGGCGTGCGGCCGTGATGGGCGCAAGGCTCCAGCGTGACGTAAGCGGTGGCGCCGCGCGCGAGGTCGCCGGCCTCGGCCAAGGCCTCGGTCTCGGCATGCGGGCGGCCGCCGACAGCGGTGACGCCGGTGCCGACGATCATCGGGCCATTGCCGTCATCGCGTACGATCAGCGTGCCGACGGAGGGGTTGGTCGCGGTGCGCCCGGCATTTTTTCGCGACAGTCTGAGTGCCGCCGCCATGAAGCGGCGATCAAGGGCGGCCTGTTCGCTTGCAGTCATGCTCAGCTGGCTTCCTCTTCACCCTTGATTTCGTCGCCCTTGAGCTCGCCCAGCAGTTCGTGGAAATCCTTGGCCTCGCGAAAATTGCGGTAGACCGAGGCGAAACGCACATAGGCGACATCGTCGAGCGATTTCAGCGCTTCCATGACCAGCCGGCCGACTTCTCCCGAAGCAACCTCAGTCTCGCCGGAACTTTCGAGCTGGCGCACGATGCCGGTCACCGCGCGGTCGATGCGCTCGGGATCGACATTGCGTTTGCGCACGGCGATCTCCACCGAACGCAGCAGCTTGTCGCGGTCGAAGGGTACTTTGCGGCCCGATTTCTTGACCACGACGAGGTCGCGCAACTGCACGCGCTCGAAGGTGGTGAAGCGACCGCCGCAATCGGGGCAGACGCGCCGCCTGCGGATCGCCGCGCCATCCTCGGCGGGGCGCGAATCCTTCACCTGCGTATCTTCTGACTGGCAATAGGGACAGCGCATGGAGAAGCCTTTGGTTGGCGAATCTGGTGAAGCGAAAGGCTTAGAGGTTTTTGCAGCGATGGCAAAGTGTCGCCAACAATCGCCCTTCATCGCACAGAGATAGCGAGGCGCAAGCAGGATTGCCAGCCTCGCCAGGCGGCCGCACAGCGTACCGATGTCTTCAGGGAGCGACGTCGGCGGTCGGAAATCCGCATGATGTGCCGAGACTTCGATAGGCCTTGGTGAAGCCGTCCATGGATATGCTTCCAACCGGCGCGTCGCCGAAGGAGACGTCAAGCACCGATGCCCGCCGCATGGCGCGCAGGAGCGCCAGGCTGGTCTTGGCCTGGTTGTCCACGGTCCAGCTGAGCCGGCCGTTTACGGCGCCATCAGAATGGAGTTTTGCGGCAACACGGCCCTTGTCGTCGCCGAAGGTGGCGGCGACGGACTTGCCGGCCGGCAGATCCTTGTTGTCGACGGCGATCGTTACGGACGGGTAGGCATCCGGCGGCAGTGCATCGCCGTTCGTGATGACGAGCGTCAAGGTACCGGGCACGCCGCCCGCGCCGATAAAGGCGGTCGAGGCAGCGCAGGTCTTGCGCAGATCCTCACCGGTGTCGACCTCGTCGACCAGGGTCGACCATCTGCCGAAAGTTTCGAGCTTGGGTGCCGGCTGGGCGGGCGCCGCCGGCTCGGCCTGAGGTGCGGGTTGCGCGGGCGCGGGTTGAGCAGAGGCGGTTTGCGCCAAGGCGATGCCGGGGAAAGGCACGGCGATCAAAGCGGCCAGAGCGCCAACGGCGCCAAGGTCGGCGAAACGAAATGGTCGCATCATCAAGGCTCCTGCCGGCCGCCCCGGCCTGCTGCAACGACGCTTGTCGTTGCAGCAGGCCGTAAGACTTCCTATCGCGTCAGCCCAGATAGGGATAGAGCGGGAAACGATCGGTCAGCGCCACGACCTTGGCCTTGACCGCTGCTTCGACAGCGGCATTGCCCTCGTCGGAATTCGCAACCTTGAGACCGTCCAGCACTTCGGCGATCAGCTTGCCGATCTCGCGGAATTCGGCCTGGCCGAAGCCGCGCGTGGTGCCGGCCGGGGTGCCGAGACGCACGCCCGAGGTGACGAACGGCTTTTCCGGGTCGAACGGAATGCCGTTCTTGTTGCAGGTGATGTTGGCGCGGCCCAGCGCCGCCTCGGCGCGCTTGCCGGTGGCGTTCTTGGGCCTGAGGTCGACCAGCATGAGATGGTTGTCGGTGCCGCCGGAGACGATGTCGAGACCAGTCTCCTTGAGGCTGGAGGCCAACGCCTTGGCGTTGGCGGCAACGCTCTCGGCATAGACCTTGAAGCCTGGCTTCAGCGCTTCGCCGAAAGCGACAGCCTTGGCGGCGATGACATGCATCAGCGGGCCGCCCTGCAGGCCTGGGAACACCGCCGAATTCATCTTCTTGGCGATGTCCTCGTCATTGCACAGGATCATGCCGCCGCGCGGGCCGCGCAGCGATTTATGCGTCGTGGTCGTCACGACATGGGCATGCGGCAGCGGCGACGGGTGCACGCCGCCGGCGACGAGGCCGGCGATGTGGGCCATGTCGACCATCAGATAGGCGCCGACCGCATCGGCGATCTCGCGAAAGCGCTTCCAGTCCCAAACGCGGGAATAGGCGGTGCCGCCGGCCAGGATCAGCTTCGGCTTGGTCTCGTGCGCTGTCTTCTCGATGGCGTCCATATCGAGCAGATGGTCGTCCTGGCGCACGCCATAGGAGACGACCTTGAACCATTTGCCGCTCATGTTGACCGGCGAACCATGGGTCAGATGGCCGCCGGAATTGAGGTCGAGGCCCATGAAAGTGTCGCCGGGCTGCAACAGCGCCAGGAAGACGGCCTGGTTCATCTGGCTGCCGGAATTCGGCTGGACGTTGGCGAAGTTGCAGCCGAACAGCTTCTTGGCGCGCTCGATGGCCAGTTCCTCGGCCACGTCGACGAACTGGCAGCCGCCATAGTAGCGCTTGCCCGGGTAGCCCTCGGCATATTTGTTGGTCATGATCGAGCCCTGCGCCTCAAGCACCGCGCGGGAAACAATGTTTTCCGAGGCGATCAGCTCGATCTCGTGACGCTGGCGACCGAGTTCGTTGCGGATGGCGCCGAAAATCTCCGGATCGGCATCGGCCAGCGTGGTTTCGAAGAAGGATTCGAATTTGTTCGACACTGCCGCTGCTGTTGCCATGGCCTGAAATCCTCGGGGTTCGGGGGCAATTTTCGATTTATGCAAGTCGTTGTCCCAAAACCGCTGCACACTTTTGGGCGACTTGCATTTGCCGGGCCATTAACACAGTTGTTTTCGCCCCGCCACGTTTGCGGCGCGAAATTTGCTGGCCGGATTGCGCCAGCGAAGCCTTCAGGTCGCTATTTCCTCGCCTTGCGGCCTCTCAGCAAGGCCTCGGTGAGCGTGATCTCGGTAAACAGCGCCTGCGACGTGTGGTCGTTGATCTCGCCCCGGCGAAACATGGCGCGTACGGCCTCGCGCTCGGCTTCGATGCCCGCAAATCTCAGCTCGAGTTCCAGCCTTCCGGCTTCGCGCGCCTCAGCGCGGGCCTCATCGGCTTCGTCCGAGGCGGCGATGCGGCGCCGGTAGCCGGCGACGATGCTGTCGGCGGCGGCAAGCCTGGCGCCGGGCACCTCGCCTCCCTCATCGTCACCAACTCCAGCGATGCTCTCGATGCGTGCGATTGCCGCCTTGGCGGCGCCGACACGCGCCAGGCGCTCCTCGGCTGCGCCGGCATCCTCGCCCGGTTCGACCAGCCCCCTGGCGATCGTCGGCAGAGCGAGGCTGGCGAAGACCAGCGAACAGATGATGACGCCAGCGGCCAGGAAAATGACCAGGTCGCGCGCCGGAAAAGGCGAGCCGTCCGGCATGGCGAGCGGCAGCGACAATATGCCGGCCAGCGTAATGGCGCCGCGCACGCCGGCCACCGAACCGGCAAGCCGCACGCGCAACCCGAACGGCTCCACCTTGCGCTTGCCCAGACGCGCGGCGATGCCGGCCGCGATATCGCCCACCCAGATCCACAGGAAGCGCAACGCGATCAGGCACAGCGTCAGCGCGATGACGGTCGCGATCGGCTGGATGATCGGGTGCAGGCTCATGAGTTCCGGCGGCACATGGCGGATGATGTCGGGAAGCTGCAGGCCGAGCACGATGAAGAGAGCGCCGTTGAAAACGAAGGAAAGCGTCGTCCACAGCGACATCGTCTGCATGCGCGCCGAGACACCGAGGAAGCGAAACACGCCGGAGCCGCCGGTGAGCAGGCCGGCGGTGACCGCCGCCAGGATGCCGGAAGCTCCGACATGCTCGGCGCCGAGATAGGCGATGAAGGGCAGCAGGACCATCACCAGCACCTGCGCCTCGGCCGGCACGCCGCCGATCCGGTTGAGCAGTTGCAGCAGCTTGGCGGCAACGAACAGCGCCGCCACGCCGATCAGGATGCCGATCGCCACGGCATAGAGAAAACTGAGCGAAGCCGCGGCAAGGGAAAAGCTGCCGGTCAGCACCGCCGCGACGGCAAAGCGGAACATGACCAGCCCCGACGCATCGTTGAGCAGCGACTCGCCTTCCAGAATGTGCATCAGCCGCGCCGGGACGACATTTCTGTCGACGATCGAGGACACGGCCACCGCGTCGGTCGGCGACAGCACCGCGGCGAGCGCGAAAGCGACGACCAGCGGGACGCTCGGCACCAGCCAGTGCAAGGCGTAGCCGAAGCCGACGATGGTGAAGAAGACGAGCCCTATGGCAAGATCGAGGATCGGTCTGCGCAGCGCCATCAATTCACGCTTCGGCGCGCCATAGGCATCGCCGAACAGCAGCGGCGGAATGAACACCAGCAGAAACAGTTCCGGATTGATCTCGACATGGATGCCGCGCACCGGCCAGGCGAGCGCGGCACCGATCGCAATCTGCAGCACCGGCAACGGTACCCGCACCAGGCGAACCAGAGCGCCGGAAAGCGCCACGAAGACGAGCACGACCAGAATGAAGACGGCGACTTCCATGGTCCGGTTCCAGGCTTTCCGCCGACCATGCGCGCAAAGCCGGCCGATCCGTCCAGCCGCCCGTCCCGTGAAAAACGCCGCGGCACCCAATCAATAAAAAGGCCGCCCTGAGAGGCGGCCTTTTTAGATAAGAATCAAATGCTTACAGCGCAGACGTGATCTGCAGTTCGTTGTTGCCATCAAGCGCGTAGACGTCGTCGCGGAACTGCACCACGCCCGGACCGGTCGACCAAGCCGAGAGATAGAGGAAGTGGACCGGCACCGGATTGGTGACCTGGATCGGCGTGTTTTCACCGGTCTTGATCGCCGCCTCGAAATGCTGGCGATCCCAGCCGGGCGTGTCGCGCAGGATCCAGGTGACGAGGTCGCGCACATTCTGCACGCGCACGCAGCCCGAGGAATCGAAACGCAGCATCTTGCCGAACAGGCTCTGCTGCGGCGTGTCGTGCATGTAGACGCCGTCAGGGCTCGGGAAATTGATCTTCACCGAGGCCATGGCGTTTTCCGAGCCGGGATCCTGGCGGAAACGGTACTTGGCGGCGTCGTCGGTCGACCAGTCCACATTCATCGGATCGACTTCGCTGCCATCGGGCGCGAACAGGCGGATGTGGCTGTTCTTGAGATAATCGGGATTTTTCCGCATCAGCGGAATGATGTCCTTGCGCACGATCGAGACGGGCGCGTTCCAGTATGGATTGACGATGATCTCATTGATCTTGGAATTGACGATCGGCGTCTGCCGGTCGATCTTGCCGACGATCGCGGTGTGGCGAAGCACGACGCGATCGTTCTCGACCGCTTCGACCTGCGCTGCCGGAATGTCGACCAGCACGTAGCGGCTGCCCAGCGTGCCGGCCTTCTCGCGCAGCCGTTGCAGATTGGTCTGCAGCTGGCCGAGCCGGATCTGCGCCGAAACGTTCATCGCCGCATAGGTGTATTTGCCGAGCGCACCATCGGCAGGCAGACCGTGGCGCAGCTGGAAGCGCTTGACCGCCGAGTCGACATAAGAATCGAAAGCCGTCGAAATGCCGGCGCTCTGCGACAGGTCGCCGGAAACCATCAGCCGCTTGCGCAACGGCACCACATCGGGATCATCGACGCCAAGCTGCAGCTTCTTGGTCGCGGGAACCTCGACCCAGCCACCCTGCCCGACAATGTTCTGGTATTGCCCGACCGCCTGTTCCGTGAAGGCGACGGTCTGCGGGCTGAAGATCGGCAGCGTCGAGGCCACCTTGCCGCCCTCGCTGGCGCGGGCGTCGAACTGGTCGTCCCAATTGCCGCGCGCCGAGGATTTCAGGATATCACCGATCACATCTTGCGCATTGGCGCCGCCGGCGACCACCGCTGCTGCGAGCGCGGAGGCTCCGGAGAGGAAAAAACGACGGCTGGTTCTCATGGACGTTCCAGACATTTGTAGCAGTTCGATCACTTGCTGCGTTGATCACCGGGCGATCTCGCCCGCACTGTAAAATTGGCAATCTTAACAATTAGCCAACCATGCTCCGTATCACCTTGGTGTGACAGCGCCCAGGCGCGATACAGATTGCGGGTGAACGCATGGTCTTCACACCAGCATCACTGCCACTCTCGGTTCCATTGGAATATGGCGGCAACGTGGCCTTGGCCCGCGATTTGCATCGGGCGCCGCAGCGAAATGAAAGGCCCGTGCTTTTTCGGTATCGATCGGCATCCTTGATCGCGTCAAGCAGACGGCGGTTCGGCCGCTCCACGAGACGCGCTGCCTATCCTCACGATCCCTCAGTGTGAGGTTTCAACCTTTGGGCCCGGACCTAGCTTCGCCTTCAATTCCGAACATCGTTGCAACACCTCATGCTGGGGGTAGCGCAGGACTTTGTTGTCCTCGAGTTTGAGCAGCAGCTCCCGCCTCTTGTCTGTGCTCTCGCCGTCCGTACACGTCATATCCAGGATGACGACATCCAGGCGGTTGATCTTCTGAACCTTGTCCAACGTGCAGCGGACCTCCCACATTTCCATTGCTTTGTCGGTAAACGTCACTATCGAGTCATTGTTGTCACAGGGCTCGCTGCCTTCCCCAGCGAAAGAATCCTTCCACCATTCCTCGGCAAAAGCCGTTTGCGAGACCAACAAAAGCACTGCGGCAACCGAGCAAATCTTCGTGCGTTTTCCCTCACCCATAACGCGCCCCTCCAGGCCGTGACATTAGGCACTGCTGCAGCGAAAGCAAACCTGGCCGGATATTTGGGCTTTGGGATCAGGAAAAGAAAAGGCCGATGCCTCTCGGCACCGGCCCTGACTGAAGGTCGATATTTCGGCCGCGCTTCTGTGGCGCGGGCCGGATCCGATGCGACGCCTTACATCCGGTAGGCGATGGTGTCGTTCCAGAAGCGGTCGAGCCGCTGCAAAGCGCGGTTCATCTGCTTGAACTCGTCGGTGTTGATGCCGCCGACCTGTTCGATCGAGCCGACATGACGCTCGTAGAGGCCGGCAACGACCTCCGCCACCTCGTTGCCCTTCGGCGTCAGCGAGACACGGACCGAACGGCGGTCGATGCGCGAGCGCTGGTGGTTGATGAAGCCGAGATCGACCAGCTTCTTCAGATTATAGGAGACGTTCGAGCCGAGATAGTAGCCACGCGAGCGCAGCTCGCCGGCGGTCAGCTCGGAATTGCCGATATTGAACAGCAGCAGCGCCTGGATGGCATTGATGTCGGAACGGCCGTTGCGGTCGAATTCGTCCTTGATCACATCAAGCAGGCGGCGGTGCAGCCGCTCAACAAGCTGCAGCGATTCCATGTACAGGGAACGGATAGCCTCGCGGCGATCGTCGGATACGTTGGCGGTCTTCGCCGCCGGACGCGAATTGATCATTGTCTTTGCCTCTCGTTTGTCGCCCTGGTGATTTTTTGTTTTTCACCTTGATCGCGACACTATCGAATACTCATAAAATTCGACTTAAACGCTAGGGCTAACAAGAGCTTACCGGTAAGAGGTTTCGCAAGAGGCTTAACGAACGGTCACCCGAGCAAGGATAATTAACCTAAAGATTTCGGCAACGATTGCGGGGCTCATTCGAGGCGACAGCCGGGCCGCCAATGTGCTCAAGGGCTTAGTGGCGGACCGGGCGCTTCTGCAGGTAGATGACGACGCGGAAGACAATGTAGAGCACCGCCACCGCCGCATGCGAGACGACAATCAGCAAGCGATGGCCGAATAGCTCGGGAAAGCCGGCATACATGACCGTCTCGGTCACCGCGCAAATGAACCAGATCACCGGGCCCCAGGACGCCAGCATCCACAGGCCGGCAGCGGCAAAGGGGAAGAACACGGCGAGCACCACCGCCGCGACCTGCCAGTGCACGGGCATCAGGTCGAAACGCCACAGTGTGCCCGGATAAAAGCCGATCAGCCTGATCCAGTAGAGAATGCCGAACAGCAGGCAGTAGCCCGATATGACGCGCTGGAACCAGGCGAAGATCACCTCCACCCCGGAGGGCTGCAGCACGACGCGCCTCGAGGTCACCTCGCTCATATCAAGAGTTCCCGTTCGCCGAGCGGGGCGAAATAGGCGTCGACATCCGCTTCGCTAACCGCAGCGAGGCTTGCCGGCCGCCATTGCGGCTTCGAGCCCTTGTCGATGATGGCGGCGCGGATACCTTCGTAGAAATCATGGCCGGCGAGCATCCGGTTGAGGATGCGGAACTCCATTTTCATGCAGGTTTCCATGGACAGCGTCAGTCCGGCGCTGATCTGCCGCCAGGCGACGCGCAGGCTGGTCGGCGAGCGGGTGCGGATCGTCGCCAGTGTCTTTGCCGCGAACTCGTCGGCGGCGGCCGCACGCTCGAGGCTGTCGATGACGCGGTTCAGGGACGGTTGCGAAAAATGGCGAACAATCGCCTCCAGCGTCGGCCTGTCGGTTTCTCGCCTTGCCTGCACGAAGAAGCCGCGCAGCACCGATTCCGGATCGCCGGTCAGCGCCAGGCGGTCGAGGAAGCCAGCCTGGTCCTCGGCCTTGATGGTATGGGTGGCCAGCCCCGACCACAGCGCATCGCCATAGCGGATGCGATTGCCGGTCAGCGCCAGATACATGCCGAAGGAGCCGCCGAGATCAGGCAGCAGGTGGCTGGCGCCAACATCCGGAAAAAAGCCGATGCCGACCTCCGGCATGGCAAATTGGGCATTCTCGGTCATCACCCGGTGCGAGCCATGGAAGGAGATTCCGACACCACCGCCCATGACGATGCCGTCGATCAGGGCCACATAAGGTTTCCTATAACTGTTTATGCGGGCGTTGAGGCGATATTCGTCGGCGAAGAACTCGACCGGCGGTTTTCCCGCCCGGCCTGTCTCATAGACATGCAGGATATCGCCGCCGGCCGAAAAGGCCCTGCCCTCGGCCCTGACGACGACGACATCGACGCCCTGGTCGGTCTCCCAGGCGGAAAGGGCAGCGTCGAGCGCCCCGATCATGCGGTGCGTCAAGGCATTGAGCGCCTGCGGCCGCGTCAAGGTGACGACGCCGGCCCGGCCCAGATGTTCGAAGCGGATCTCGTCGCCTCCGCCAAAATCCATCGTGAAGAATCCCTCCCCCGGCCGCCGGGACTGAAGTGCTAAAGCGTGGCGCATGGGTGCGTCAATGGCGAGCACACCGGTGCAAGCTCTGGCCCGGACCAGGAGCCGGTACTAAAAATCGAGCTGCAATACTGAAAAACTGGATAGAGTTCATTGCAGCGCAGCTCTGGCGGGTCTTCGAACGGGACGATTGGTTATGACTCGATTTTCACGCTTTGCGCCGGTGGCAATTGGGCTGAGCATCTGCTTGGCTGTTCACCCTGTCATGGCGGGGACTTTGGAAGACCTCTACAGTTCGCAGACCATCGTCAACGGCAAGTACGAGAAGAACCGCCAGTCCGGCTTCAAGCGCTGTCTCGACGCGGTTCTGGTGCGGATTTCCGGTGATCAGCGCCTGCCGGCGAAACCTGAAATGACGGTATTGCGTGATAAGGCCGGCAGCTTCGTCGCTGGCTTTCGCTACCGCGACCGCATGGAAGGCATTCCCAACCATGACGATCAGGGCACGTACGATCGGCCTCATAATCTTTATTGCCAGTACAAGCCGGCTGACATCGACCCGGTGCTGGCTTCGCTCGACAGCAGGCCGTGGCTGACCGAGCGGCCACGGCTGGCGGTGTTTTTGGTGACCGAACGCGGCCCAAGGCATGCCGCGCTCGATGCCAATGACGAGCGCGGCATGCTGATGCGCGAATCCTTCAGCAATGCCGCCGCGCCACTGGCCATGCAGGTGAGTTTTCCAACGGCAGCACTGCTGTCGCAGGCCGGGCTGGACGATCAGACACTTCGCAACGCCGAGATGACCAAGCTCGACAGCATCGCGAAAAAGGCCGGTGCCGACCAGGCGCTTTCCGGCAACCTTGTCTGGAGCGACAAGGAACTGGGCTGGATCGCCGACTGGCGGCTGGCCATGGCCGGCAAGACCTACATCTGGCAGGTGCGCGGTGTCGGCTTCGACGAAGCTTTCCGTGTCGCCATCAGGGGCGCAGCACAGATTCTGTCAGGCAATGGGCAACCCGAATAGACCTCGACCGCGTCGCTGGCACAATCGTGCCGCATTGGTCAGCGGCGGGAGCTCGTGGTAAAAGCCTGCCCGAACGAGAGTATTGGCGATGAACAAATTCACCCCCGCAAAGCCCGCCGGCGCGCGCGGCGTCGACGAGATCACCGGCAGCCGCCGTCTGCGCCGCATGCGCAAGGCCGACTGGTCGCGCCGTCTCGTGCAGGAGAACCGGCTCACGGTCGACGACCTGATCTGGCCGATCTTCGTCGTCGAGGGCAAGGGTGTCCGCGAGCCGATCGCCGCCATGCCCGGCGTCTTCCGCCTGTCGATCGATCTCGCCGTCAAGGAGGCCGAGCGCGCGGCAACACTCGGCATTCCGGCACTCGCCACCTTCCCCAATGTCGACATCTCGCTGCGCGACCAGACCGGCTCGCACATCCTCGATCCCAACAATGTCATCAACCGCGCCACCCGTGCGATCAAGGATGCGGTGCCGGAGATCGGCATCATCACCGACGCAGCGCTCGACCCGTTCACCAGCCACGGCCATGACGGCATCCTGCGCGACGGCATCATCGTCAACGACGAGACAGTGGAACAGGTGACCGCCGCTGCTGTCATCCAGGCGGCCGCCGGTGCCGACATCATCGCGCCGTCCGACATGATGGACGGCCGCATCGGCGCCATCCGGGACGCGCTTGACGCCAATGGTTTCCAGGATGTGGCGATCATGTCCTATGCGACCAAATTCGCTTCGGCCTTCTACGGCCCCTATCGCGAGGCGGTGGGCACCGCCGGCCTGCTCAAGGGCGACAAGAAGACCTATTACATCGACCATGCCAATTCCGACGAAGCGGTGAGAGAGGCCGAACAGGACATTGCCGAGGGCGCCGACATGCTGATGGTCAAGCCCGGCCTGCCCTATCTCGACATCATCCGGCGGCTGAAAGACGAGTTCCAGATGCCGACCTTCGCCTACCAGGTGTCGGGCGAATATTCGATGATCAAGGCGGCAGGCGCCAATGGCTGGATCGACGGCGAGAAGGCAATGCTGGAATCGCTGCTCGCCTTCAAGCGCGCCGGCTGCGACGGCATTTTGACCTATTTCGCGCCCGAGGTGGCGGAGCTGCTCAAGGGGTAATTTCTCTTCCGACGATGACCGGTCGCGGCAACCAATGTCGGCGAATCCGCTTCGACATCCCTACCAATTTCCGGCTCCTGGCCGGGGAATCCATAGCGGGGGTCGCTTGACCCCTAGCCTGGGCTTCGTTCGCGCTTGAAATACCGCTTGCAATTCACAATCAGTTTGATACAAAACAACTGCTTGCAAAATACAACTGGTTATCGAGGAGGCTCGCATGTCCAAACTTCGCGTCAACGCTTTCACCCTGTCGCTCGACGGCTATGGCGCCGGTCCCGATCAGGATCTGCAAAATCCTCTCGGCGTCGGTGGGGAATCCTTGCACAAGTGGTTTGTCGACACCCGCACCTTCCGTGAGATGGTTCTCGGACAAGATGGCGGCACCACCGACGTCAACGAGGCGTTCGCGGCGCGCAGCTTCGAAAATGTCGGCGCCTGGATCCTCGGCCGAAACATGTTCGGACCGATCCGCGGCGAGTGGCCTGACGACAGCTGGAAGGGCTGGTGGGGCGACAACCCGCCCTATCATGTGCCGGTTTTCGTGCTCACCCATCACAAGCGGGAACCGATCACGATGGAGGGCGGCACCACTTTCCACTTCGTCACTGACGGTATCCATTCAGCTCTTGAACAGGCTAAGGCTGCCGCTGGCGGCAAGGACGTGCGGGTCGGCGGCGGCGTCGCCACCATCCGGCAATATCTGCAGGAAAAACTGATCGACGAGATGCATCTGGCGATCGCGCCGGTGCTGCTGGGCACGGGCGAGAACCTTTTTACCGGCCTGGACATGCTCAAGCTCGGTTATGTCTGCAACGAGCAGGTGGCGACGCCGCTCGCCACGCACGTCATCATCAAGCGGGCGTAGGTGGAGAGCCAATCTCCCCCCCCTCGGGGGGGAGATCGCAGCTTCGTCTATCTCAATACTTCTCCGACACGTAAAGCTCGCGCGGCAGCACTTGGCGTTCGTATTCGGGGTTGAAGACGCGCTCCGGCAGCGTGATCTCCTCGTGCGGCACCTCCTCGTAGGGCAATTGCTTGAGCAGATGGTCGATGCAGTTCAGCCGCGCGCGCTTCTTGTCGTTGCCCTCGACGATGAACCAGGGCGCTTCCGGGATGTTGGTGCGGGCGAAGGTCTCTTCCTTGGCCTTGGTGTATTGCTCCCAGCGCACGCGCGACTGCAGGTCCATCGGCGACAGTTTCCACTGCTTCATCGGATCATGGATGCGCATCAGGAAGCGCATCTGCTGTTCCTCGTCGGTGATCGAGAACCAGTATTTGACCACGGTGATGCCCGAGCGGACCAGCATGCGCTCGAACTCCGGCACGTCGTGAAAGAATTCTTCGACCTGATCGGGCTGGGCAAAGCCCATCACCCGCTCGACGCCCGAGCGGTTGTACCATGAGCGGTCGAACAGCACGATCTCGCCGCCGGCCGGCAGATGCGGGACATAGCGCTGGAAATACCATTGCGACTTTTCGCGCTCGGTCGGCGCCGGCAGTGCCACGACACGGCAGATGCGCGGATTGAGCCGCTGGGTGATGCGCTTGATGACGCCGCCCTTGCCGGCCGAGTCGCGTCCCTCGAAGATCACCACCAGCTTCTTCTTGTGGTAGGCGACCCAGGACTGCAGCTTGATCAATTCGGACTGCAGGCTGATCAGGTCGCGAAAATATTGCATGCGATCGATCGAAGGCGGATGCGAATTCTTGTAGATCTTGGCGATCTCCATCGACAGCGCCGGCTCCGACATTTCGAGCTCATAGTCTTCGTCGAGCGTGTCGGCGAGTTCGGCTTCAAGCCAATCCCTGGCCGCAGAATTCTGTTTTAGCTCGGTCATTATCGGCTGCTCCACTTGCAAGCTCTGTCGATCGGCGCCCCAAACTCCCGGCTTACAGCCCGGAACGGCAACGCCTGAGCCGACTTCAATATAGGCCCGCAATGACGGTTTTATTGCAGCCTGACCTGATCGCCATCACTGCAAAAACCCGCGAGGCATGATCGATCCGCCGCCCTGGCATGGAGACATACCGCGCAAATTGTCCTACAAATAGCAGCCACATTCGGGCGCCCTTCCCAACCCCTTCTCAATGCAATCGCGAGGACCGACATGGAATACTGCACTCTCGGCCGTTCCGGCCTGAAAGTATCGACGCTGACCATGGGCACCATGACTTTCGGCGGCGCCGGCGCATTTTCGGCTGTCGGCAAGACCGACCTCGACGAGGCGCGCCGGATGATCGATCTCTGCATCGACGCCGGCATCAATGTCATCGACACTGCCAACGTCTATTCGAACGGCATTTCCGAAGAAATCATCGGCGAAGCGCTCGGCGGCAAGCGCAAGGGCGACGTGCTGATCGCCTCCAAGGCACGGATGCGGATCGGCAAAGGTCCGAACGATGAAGGCCTGTCGCGCCATCACCTGATCCGCGAATGCGAGAAGAGCTTGAAGCGGCTCAGGACAGACGTCATCGACATCTATTTCCTGCACGAATGGGATGGCGTGACACCGCTGGAGGAAACCATCGCCGCGCTCGATACGCTGGTTGCCCAGGGCAAGATCCGCTATGTCGGCTGCTCCAACTATTCCGGCTGGCAGGTGATGAAGGCGCTCGGCGTCAGCGACAGCCATCATCAGCCGCGCTTCGTTTCGCAGCAGATCCACTACACGCTGGAAGCGCGCGAAGCGGAGTACGAACTGCTGCCGATTTCCGTCGACCAGGGATTGGGCGTTCTGGTCTGGAGCCCGCTTGCCGGCGGATTGCTGTCCGGCAAATACCGCCGCGACAGCCCCACCGCCCGCCAGCTTGCAGGCTGGTCGGAACCGCCGATCCGCGACGAGGACCGGCTGTGGCGGATCGTCGATGTGCTTGTCGAGATCGGCGCGCAGCGCGGCGTGTCGGCAGCGCAGGTGGCGCTGGCCTGGCTGCTTGGCCGGGCGGCCGTCAGTTCGCTGGTGATCGGCGGCAGGACGGAAACGCAGTTCCGGGACAACATCGCGGCGGCAAGCCTGGTGCTTTCCGGCGAGGAGCGCGAGCGCCTCGACGTGGTGAGCCGGCCGCCCTTGCTCTATCCCTACTGGCACCAGCAATTGACGGCAAAGGACCGGTTTGGCGCCGCCGATCTGGTGATTGACCGAAGCGGCATCTGATCGGCAAATCGACGGCGATAGGTATCGGCCGCCGCAATGATGAGCCTGGCCCCTTCATTGCAACGCGCATCTTGCAAGCCTGGCCATCATCGACGCACTATCGCTTCAGCTGTTGTGTTTGACGGCTAATGCTCCTAGGCAGGACCAGAGCCGCGAGGCAGTGAAAAGGAGCCGATATGGCGCGACCACCAAATTACGATCAGGAACGCAAGGAACGCGACCGCCAGAAGGCGGCCAAGAAGGCCGAGAAGCTGGCAGCCAAGGTTGCAGCGAGGGAACGTTCGAAGCCCGAAGACGAGACTGAAGCCGAAACCGAAACGGCAAAGTGACGGCAAACGGCCCGCAGATGCGGGCCGCGCCTCAATTCGGATTGCCGCCCCGGATGTCGCCTTGTGTCAGGCCGGCGCCTTGTCGCTGACGAACACGTCCACTTCGCGTGCTGCCGCGATGAAGGCGCGCCTGGCGTTCATTGCCGGCTTGTCGCCGGCGAGTGCGTCATGGCAGGCCTGCAGGGCCGCGCGATGCTTGGGGCTGCGCTTGCCGGGCCAGCTGTTGAGGAGGTAGTCGGAAGCCTCACGCGCCGTGCGCAAGAGCTGAGTGCTTCCCGCCGCGACTGACTTCACAGTCACAGGTGTTTCAAATCGGTTGTTTTCCATGGCCGCTCCTTACGCCATCGGCGTCTGCGAAGCGAGGCGAAAGTGCGCATACGTCCAGACGCCGCTTTGCGCCCCTTCATCCACTCTTAAGCAGCAACGACGGCAAAGCCTCTGGCGCGAAGACCGCGCCGATCGTTGGCGAGCGACGTCACCAGCCGGTCGCGGCTGCCGACGATGTGGACCGAGAGCAGGCGCGCGGCTTCATCGGCGTCGCCAAGGCGCGTGGCCGCCAGAATGGCGCGATGTTCAGCCCAGGCGCGGGCAAGGGCCGCTTCGTCGCGAACCTCCAGCCAGCGCGCCCGCGACAGGCGCGTCATGGCATCGCGCACCGCCCTAAACAGGAATTCATTGCCCGACAGACGCGCCAGTTCGATGTGAAAATCCATGCCGACGCGATGCCATTCCTCGCGCGGCGTGTCGTTGTCGCAGGACTCGAGCATCGCCTCGATGACATCGACGGCGCTCCGGTCCGCCAGGCTGCATGTCAGGCGAAGCGCCGCAACCTCGACCGCATCCCTGTAGACGGCGATCTGCTCGAGTTCAGCCAGATTGATCGGCGACACCGTCCAGCCACGTCCGTCCCTGCCGACCAGGCCCTCGGTCTCAAGCCGCAGCAGTGCTGCCCTGACCGGGGTTCGCGACGCGCCGAAGCGGCTCTCGATCCAGCGCTCGGTCAGCTTCTCGCCGGGACCGATCTCGAGGCCCAGGATCATTTGCCGAAGCTGTTTCTCGACGCTCTGCATCTGCGACATTGTCGTTTTCCATTTTTTGATCGTTGCTGGCGATCGTCTTGCCGGCCGCCTTTTCCGATCACGTTTGAGACGGTCGCATTGACAGCGGTCAAGCTTGCGTCCATCAGGGGCACCATCTTGGTATTCCAATTTGGTATCCGCAGCAACCATCGATAAAGAGTTGCTGGGACAGGACATATGACATGCAGCAGCAGAGCACGCCCCCGGCAACCGACAGCACCTACAACATTCACTGGCGGCGCAATCTGTTCGTGTGCTTTGCCGGATCGTTTTCGACGCTTGTCGCCATGACGCTGCTTTTGCCATTCCTGCCGCTCTATATCGAGCAGCTCGGCGCCGAGGGCCACGCGGCGATCGTGCAATGGTCGGGGATTGCCTATGGCGCGACGTTCTTCGCGGCGGCGCTGGTGGCGCCGCTCTGGGGACGTCTCGGCGACCGCTACGGCCGCAAGGTGATGCTGGTTCGCGCCAGCTTCGGCATGGCCATATGCATGTCGCTGACCGGCATGGTGCAGACGGTCTGGCAGCTGGTGCTGCTGCGGCTGCTGATTGGGTTTGCCGGCGGCTATTCCTCGGGATCGACCATCCTCGTCGCCATGCAAACACCCAAGGAGCGTTCCGGCTGGGCGCTGGGCCTGCTGTCGGCCGGTATCACGGGTGGGGCTCTGGTCGGTCCGCTGGTTGGCGGCGCCCTGCCGCCGCTGATCGGCATCCGCGCCACCTTTCTCCTCTCCGGCGGCGTCATCTTCCTGGCGTTCCTGGCAACCACGTTTCTGATCAAGGAGAATCCCCGGCCGAAAACAGCGGACGCCGCAGCGACGCAGAAGCGGAAAGGCGGCTGGTCACAAATCCCCGACAAGCGGCCTGTCGTCGCCATGCTGGCGACCGGCATGCTGTTGAGCTTCGCCACCATGTCGATCGAGCCGATCATCACCGTCTATGTGCAGCAGTTGATTGCGGACCAAAGCCGCGTGACGCTGATATCGGGCGTCGTCATGTCGGCGGCGGCCCTTGGCGCCATCCTGTCGGCCTCGCGCCTCGGCAAGCTCGCCGACCGCGTCGGCCACTGGAACGTCATCATCGGCGCGCTTGCCGTCTCGGCGCTGCTGCTGATCCCGCAGGCCTTCGTCACGCAAAGCTGGCAACTCGTCGGCCTGCGTTTCCTGATGGGCCTGGCGCTGGGCGGGCTCTTGCCTTGCATCACCAGCGTGATCCGCCACAATGTTCCCGATGGGGTCGGCGGCAATGTGCTCGGGTTGTCGATTTCCGCCCAGTATGTCGGGCAGGTCGCCGGCCCCCTGCTGGGCGGCTTTGCCGGTGGTCATTTCGGCATGCGCTCGGTGTTTCTGGGCACATCCGTCTTGATGGCGGGGGGCGCGGTGTATAACTGGCTCGCACAGTCGCGCCGCGAGCAGGACATGCTCGCCAAAGCCGGCAAGTCCTGACGGGATTGGGCATCCCCCTGATATCACGGAGCCATGGACATGAGCACGGCCGAACGACCTTCCGATAGCAGCGGCCGTATCCTCGCCCTGGCCGGCGGCCTGTGCGGCGCCGCCGGCGTGGCGCTGTCGGCCGCGGCAGCGCATCTGGGCGGCGCCTTCGTCGGCACCGCCGCATCCTTCCTGCTGATGCATGCGCCGGTCTTCCTTGTCGCCGGATTGCTTGGCGCGAACCGGACCCTGCGCATCGGCAGCCTGATCCTGCTGGTCGGGCTCCTGCTATTCTGCGGCGATCTGCTGGCCCGCGATTTCATCGGGTCGCGGCTGTTCCCGCTGTCGGCGCCGACCGGCGGCACCTTACTCATCGCCGGCTGGCTGACGATCGCCGCCTCGGCGCTGGTGCGCGTGCGCTCCTGACGCCTCGGCGCGCCCGCCGGCACCAAACGTCAAAGCGTGGCTGCTAGTCTTGCCGACGCTCGGGCTTGATGAGCAATTCGCGATTGCGTCGCCGCAGCTTGGCCAACCAGCGCTCTTGCGGCCTTTTGGAAGCCGGCGCGATGCCCCAATAGTTGCGGTAGATGTCTTCGAACAGATAGCTGACGGGGTGCATGATGTGCTTCCTTTAGATTCTTGAATCGATCCAATCGACAGGCGCGAAAACCGACCCCGCTCAGCTCCGCTTGCGCTCCACAAGGAACCGCAACTCGCGAACCCATGGGCTGGCTTTGCCGCGGCGCTTCTGCGTCGTGGTGTTCGACGAGATGCTCCAGTCGTTGCGGTAAATGTCTTCGAACAGAAAATTGACGGGATGCATGGCACAACTCCCCTGAATATGTTGAATCGATCCAATTCAGAGAACCATCGCTCACTTGGATCGATTCAAATATACGCCTTGGCGAGGCTGCGATCAAGTCAAAATTTGAACCGATCCAACGAAAGTGTTAGATGGGAGGGATTCAGGAGACGAAGATGGCGCCACTTATCTCTGCAAAGACAAGACCGGTCCGGCTGGCGGACATTGCCAAGGCGGCCGGCGTGTCGCACGGCACCGCGTCCAACGTGTTCGCCCGTCCGGAGATCGTGCGTGAGGAGGTCCGCGAGCGGGTCAAGGCGGCAGCCGAGGCCATGGGATATGGCGGCCCCGATCCCAAGGGCCGGCTGCTGCGCGCCGGCAAGGTCAATGCCATCGGTGTCGCGACCGCGGAACCCCTCTCCTATTTCTTCGACGACCCCTTTGCCCGGGTGATGATGGCCAGCATCTCGCAGGCTTGCGACGCGACCGGTGCGGGGATTTCGCTGGTCTCCGCAGCCAACAACGAACAGCTTGCCTGGAACATACAGAGTGCGCTGGTCGACGGTTTCATCGTCTTTTGCGTCGATGGCGGTTCAAGGCTGGTCGAACTGGCGCGTGAACGCAAACTCCCCTTTGTCGCGCTCGATCTCGATTCGGACGACGACGACGCCGTTGCAGCGATCGGCGTCGACAACATCGCCGGGGCTGGCCTGGCGGCCCGCCACCTGACCGAACTCGGACATCGCCGCTTTGCCGTGCTTGCCCTGCCCGTCGCGGACTCCGGCTTCGGCCCCACCACAAGGGAGCAGATGGAGAAGGCCCTCTATTCCGGGACGCGCGACCGCCTGCGTGGCTATTTCGCGGAACTCTCCCGCGTCGACATCGACGTCGAGCGTGTGCCGATCTACGAAACCGTCAATGACGAGGAAAGCGTGCGGGCCGGCCTCGATCATATTTTCGCCGGCGCCGAGACCCCGACCGCCATCCTGGCTATGTCAGACAGGATGGCCTTGCATGCATTGGACTGGCTGCGGCAGCGTGGCGTCACGGTACCCGGCGACGTTTCGATCGTCGGCTTCGACGGTGTTCCGGAAGGAGCGGTTTCCAGTCCGCCGCTGACCACGATCGTCCAGCCGATCGCCGAGATGGGCCGTCTTGCCGTCAAGGCGATCCTTGAAAATGATGGCTCGTTCAGCCGGCAATCGCTGCCGGTCCAACTCGTGGTGCGAGCTTCATCCGGCCCCTCGCCCGCCTAAGCTCAACGGCCCATTCTTGTCGCCATGGTCGGCATCGCGAAGGATGCAGCATGGACGGGCGGTGCGGCGTGAGCCGGCCTGCTTTTGGCGGACCAGCCAAGTCCCGAAAGCCATTCGAGATAGTAGGCAAGCGCGAACTGCATGACGATGCCGGCCGATATCAACAGGCTGTCATAGGCAAATCCGCCCGGATTGATCAGCTTCAGCACCTGCGCCGCCATCGCGAGCACCGTGCCGGCAATGAAAACCGGCAACGATCGTTTGCCCAATATGGCAAGCGGATGATCGCGCCCGGTGCGAAACAGGTTCGAGATGGCGGGGAATGCCACGATCAGGTAGCTCACCGCCAATATATGCAGCAGCCTCGGCAGCGACAGAAATGTCTTGTCGAAGCCGGTCAGCACCGGAGGCAGGCCCAACCAGGAGATATGCCCCCAAAGCGGGCTGTGCACCCAGACCAGCGCGGTTGCGGTGTAGGCCAAGGCAGCGCCAACCAGCCAGCGATTGACCGGGATGATGCCGCCGCGACGCACATGCAGCGTGCCTGCCAGGCCGATGTTGAAAAGGAACTGCCACGACAGCGGGTTGAGAAACCAGAAGCCGGGCTCGGGATAGTTGGGCGGAGCAATTTGATAAACCCCCGCGACCAGCCACAGGGCGCCGGAGGCGACCAGTGCCGAGACCGGCCGATAGCTGACAATGAGCAGGAACACCGGCGTCAGCAAGAGCAGCACCGCATAGACGGGCAGTATGTTGTTGTAGCCGAGTTGGTGGCCGAGCGTCACGATGCCGATCAGCACCTGCGGCGTATTCTTGATCAACGGCTCGATGTTGATCATCGTCAGAAGCTCCGGCCGCCTGACGAACACTGCCGCCGCGCAGAAGATGGCCATCACCACCATGGTGGTGACGATGTGGGCGGCATAGAGGACACCGGCGCGGCGCCACATCTTCAACGTTGCCAGCAGCCGGTTACCAGGTTGGAATTTCCTGCCATAGGCAAGTGCGACCGAGATGCCGGAGATCAGTACGAAGACTTCCGCCGCATCGGAAAAGCCGAAATTCTTGTAGGTCAGATACTCGAAGGCGGTACCTGGCACATGGTCGACATAGATGGTCAGCAAAGCGAGAGCACGGAGCACGTCTATGCGCGTGTCGCGCTCAGTGCGATCCGGGACACGCGCATCGCGGTCCGGGGAAATCTGGGTGGTCATCGACAAAAAGGCCTCAAAGCTGGTTGTTCATACCGCGCAATGCGACCCCCGGCGCACCGCTTCGATTCCTCCCGAAGGAATGTTATCGGCGGAGAAACGGACTGTAATGCGCCCGGTTCAATCAACTTTCGCGGAGCTTGAAAATATTGCGTTTTGAAGCCGGCAAATTGAGCGAAACCTCATATAATCAAGAGGATGCGCGATGATCGAAGAGACCTCACAAGATGGTGCGCTGCGGCGCGATCTCGCCTTCAGCTACCGGCTTTACAGTCCGGCGGATTCAACCGGCGAATGTCTCTTCCTGCTGCATGGATCGGGTGTCGACGAGACGACATTGGTGCCGCTGGCACGAGAGATCGCACCGCGGGCCAAGCTGATCGCGGTGCGTGGCCGCATTGTCCAGGAGGATGGTTTCCGCTGGTTCGGGCGCATCACGCCGACGCGCTTCGAACAGCACAGCATCCGCACCGAAACCGATGCCTTTGCGGGCTTCGTCGCCGACGCGGCCAGACGCCACCATCTCGATCTCTCACGCGCGACGTTCCTCGGCTATTCGAACGGCGCCAATCTGATTTCGAGCCTGATGCTGCTGCATCCGGCTCTTATAGAGCGCGCCGCACTGCTGCGGCCGATGCCGGTGCTCGATGATGTGCCGGCGACGGATTTGTCAAAGGTGCGCGTCCTGATGATCGCCGGCGCCGCGGATCTCACCTATTCGCCCTTCGCCCCTGCTCTGGTGACATTGCTCAGCCAGCATGGCGCCGAGATCGACGCCCGGATTGTCCCATCAGGTCATGAATTCGGCAGCGCTGACGCGGCAATCGTCAGGCAATGGCTGCCGGGATCGGCGGCGCAGGCAGGCTGACGGACTCACCAGCATGACCAGTCTGCCTACCCTCGTCCCATCCTGTTCCAGGCATCCAGTCCGGCGATCTTGTAGGCTTCGGCGAGCGTCGGATAGTTGAAGGTGTTGTTGACGAAGAAGTCGACGGTGCCGCCGAGATTGATCACCGCCTGGCCGATGTGGATGAGCTCGGTGGCGCCCTCGCCGATGATGTGCGCGCCGAGCAGACGGCGCGTTTCGATCGAAAAGAGCAGCTTCAGGAAACCGGTGTTGACGCCCATGATGTGGCCGCGCGAGGTTTCGCGAAAGCGCGCTACGCCGACCTCATAGGCCGCACCGCTTTCACGCACCTGTTCCTCGGACTGGCCAACCGTCGAGATTTCCGGCACCGCATAGATGCCATAGGGGAATGTTTCCGGTGGCGGCGGCAAAGGCACGCCGAAGGCATGGCAGGCGGCCACCCTGCCCTGCTCCATCGACGTCGAGGCCAGGCTCGGAAAGCCGATGACGTCGCCGGCGGCGTAGATGTTCGGCACTCTGGTCTGGAACGTATGCGGATCGACCTTGATACGGCCCCTGGAATCGGCGTCGATACCGACCACATCGAGGCCCAGGCTGCCGACATTGCCGGTGCGACCGGCGGCGTAGAGCACGACCTCGGAACGGATAGTGCGGCCATCGGCCAGTTCCACCTCGGCGGCATCAGGCTTGGAGCGGATTTCCTTCACCGCGCTGCCCAGCCGGATGGTCATGCCACGATCGCGCATCTGGTGGATGAAATCGTCGACGATCTCGCGGTCGACGAAATCGAGGATGGAGTTGCGCGGCTCGACCAAGGTTACCGGCACGTCAAGCGCGGAAAAGATCGTGGCATATTCGACCCCGATGACGCCGGCGCCGATCACGGTCAGCGTGCGCGGCAAGCGATCAAGCTCCAGCATCTCGTCACTGTCGAAGACGCGGGTCTTGTCGAAAGGCACGTCGCGCGGCCGGTGCGGCCTGGTGCCGACCGCGATCAGCGCATTGGCAAAACCGACCTCGCTGTAATCGCCGGTGTCGGTGGTCAGGCTGACCTTGTTGGGGCCAAGGAATTTGACCGCAGCCCGGGCGCTCTTGACCGTGTTGCGCATGAACTGGTGCTGCAGCACCTCGACCTCATGGTCGAGCGTCTTGTGCAGGCGCTCGACCAGATCGCCGACCGAGATATCCTGCTTGACCCGGTAGCCGCGCCCGTAGAAGCCGCGCTCACGCCAACCCGAAAGGTTGAGCACCGTTTCGCGCAGCGTTTTCGACGGGATGGTGCCGGTATGCACCGAGACACCGCCCAGACGCCGGCCGCGATCGACCACCAGCACCGACTTGCCGAGCTTGGCCGACTGCACCGCGGCCCGGCGACCGGAAGGGCCGCTGCCGATGACCAGCATGTCGTAGTCCATATTGCCCCGTCCCCTGCCATGTGCGCTTTTGTTGCGCCGCAGCAAGCTAATGCTATCCGCGCCGCAAATTCAACCGGTTCAGATTGCGCCTGGCGCCTTGAAGGCCGGCGCACCGCAAGAAGCTCGATCTTGATTCCGCCACAGGCCTTCACCATTTCATGGCTGAGCGGTCCGCACCCTATGTCGGACCTTGTTACGAGGAAATGACATGGACGCGCGCGTTCTCGACGGCGAAATCATCACCAGCAGGCTCGACGATGTCAGGGCCTATGACGGTGTGCGCACGAAGCGCATTCTGGCTTTCGTAATCGACTATGTCATCGTCGCGCTGCTTACCATTCCGTTTGCCATTCTGGTGTTCTTCCTCGGGCTTTTGACCCTCGGGCTTGGCTGGATGCTGTTCGGCATCCTGGTACCGGCCGTCGCCATCCTCTACATCTGGAACACGCTGGGCAACACCGACCAGGCCACCACGGGCATGAAGATGATGGGCATCCGCCTTGACCGGCTCGACGGCAGGCCGATCGACGGCCTCACCGCGGTCGTCCATTCGGTGCTGTTCTGGGCCGGCAATGTCATCCTGTCGCCGCTCGTCCTGCTGGTGACGCTGTTTTCCGACCGCAAGCGCACCTTGCACGATCTTTTGCTTGGCACGGTCGTCAGCCGCACCGACCGCTGAAACGGCCCTCTGAAGAGCAGTCGCAACTGATTGAGCACAAATGTGAAGGCGTCGAGTCGACCACGCCCACACAATCCTGTTGAATTTTTCGCCGTCCGCGCCAAAGGTAGAGCGATTCGAAGGAGTGTTTCCAAGGCTCGATGACGCAGCATCCGACCCAGTCGCCGCAGTTCTTCCTGACCGCGCCTTCGCCGTGCCCCTATCTCGACGGCCAGTTCGAGCGCAAGGTGTTCACGCACCTGGTTGGCGACAAGGCGGCGGAGATGAACGACCTCTTGACGCAAGGCGGCTTCCGGCGCTCGCAGAATATCGCCTACAGGCCGGCCTGCGAGACCTGCCGCGCCTGTGTTTCGGTACGCATCCTCGCCCAGGAATTCGTCGCCAGCCGCAACATGAAGCGCGTGCTGCAGCACAATTCCGACCTCGTCGGCCACATGCACAATGCCGAGCCTTCGACCGAACAATATTCCCTGTTCCGCAGCTATCTCGACGCCCGCCACCGCCGTGGCGGCATGTCCGACATGACGGTGCTCGACTATGCGATGATGGTCGAGGATACCCATGTCGACACCAAGGTGATCGAGTATCGGCGGCGTGGACCCGATACGTTCATCACCGGCAAGGGACAGGGCGAGCTGATCGCGGTGGCGCTCACCGACAAGATGGCCGACGGCCTGTCGATGGTCTATTCCTACTTCAATCCCGATTTCGAGGAACGGTCGCTCGGCACGTTCATGATCCTCGACCACATCGCCCGCGCCAGGGCGATGGGCCTGCCCCATGTCTATCTCGGCTACTGGGTCAACGGCTCGCGCAAGATGAATTATAAGATGCGCTTCATGCCGCAGGAGCATCTCGGCCCGAAGGGCTGGGAGCGCTACACCAACGAAGCGGTCGCGCGCTGATTAGTCTTTCCCAAGTCCGGGCTTAAACATTTTCAATCGAGACGATGCTGGTCTTTCCGCTGGTTGGCGGAGAGCGTGAGATTGCGCCGGTCCGCCATCCTCTCCCGAATTCATTGTGAAAGTCGCTGCATGTCATCTCACGATACTCACACCAAAGGACTTCTGCTCACCGCATTTGGCGGGCTGACGCTGACCGTGGATATCCCGCTGATCCGGCTCGCCCACGGCGAGGCGTGGACAATCTTGCTGCTGCGCACCGGCTGCACCTTGGCCGCGGCACTGATCATGTGGACCATCTGGCGCTCGTTCAGCAAGAATGCGCCGCAGCTGATACCTGGCTGGTCGGGCCTGATCGTTGCCGCGATCTACGGGCTCGGCGCGATTGCGTTCATCACAGGCGTCTACAACACCTCGACCGCCAACCTGGTGTTCATCCTGGCCTTCACAACCATGTTCGCCGCGCTGCTTTCATGGGTGTTCCTGAAGGAGCGGCCGCGGCCGCTGACCCTTGCGGCATTGGCCATGATGATTGTCGGCGTCGTCATCATCGTCGGCGATTCCGTCGGCACCGGACATCTGTTCGGCGACCTGATGGCATTGTGTTCGGCCTTCCTGATCGCCTGCGCCATCACCATCTCGCGCGCCAGCGGCAAGGACATGGGCTTTACCTCACTGATCGGCGTCGTCCTGCCTTTAGGGCTGGCGGCGTTCATGGTCTCCAAGACCGGCTTTCAGGTGGAGGCGCCATGGTGGATCATCCTCAACGGCGCCGTCATCATGCCGATAGCGTTCTTCTGCCTTGCCACCGGGCCGAAATACATTTCGGGCCCTGAAGTGGCGATGTTCTACCTGCTTGAAACCGTGCTGGCGCCAGTCTGGGTGTGGATGATCTTTGCCGAAACACCGACGCGCAACAGCCTGATCGGCGGCGGGATCCTGATCGTCACACTGGTCGCGCATTCGCTGTGGCAACTTCACGAGGGACGCAAGCGGCGTGGCGACCTTGCGGTGCAACATCCGGTCTGAGGTGCGTTGAGATCAAGCGCTGGCCTTCTCCGCCACGTCAGGTTCCGGCAGGACCTCGATTTGCGGACCGGCTTCGATTTCGGCTGCCGAGCCCGGGACGATGTCGTCGGCCATTTCAACCTCGCGCAGCCATTCGCGCCAGATCGCGACCAGCAGGGCCATCAGCACCGGGCCGATGAACAGGCCGAGAAACCCCATGGTCTTGACGCCGCCGATCAGCCCGAAAAAGGTCGGCAGGAACGGCAGTTTTATCGGCCCGCCGACGAGCTTCGGGCGCAATGTCTTGTCGACGATGAACAGTTCGACCGCACCCCAGATGAACAGCGCCAGCCCGGCCATCGGCGACCCGCTGGCGGCGAGGTAGATCGAGACCAGCGTGAAGGACAGCGGTGCACCGCCGGGGATCAGCGCCATGACGCCGGTCAGGGCGCCGAGTGTTACCGGTGACGGCACGCCGGCCAGCCAGTAGGCAATGCCCAGCACCAGGCCTTCGCCGATGGCGATGACCGTCATGCCGGTCACCGTCGACGAGATCGTTGCCGGCACGACGCGCGAGATCCGCTCCCATCTGGTCGGCAGGATGCGCTCGCCGAGACGGTCGACCTGGCCGGCAAAATGCTCGCCGTCGCGATAGGCGAAGAACAGCGCGATCATCATGAACAAAAGCGTCAACAGCAGCCCGAACGCGCTGCCGCCAGCCGCCAGCACACCGCGATAGATGCTGCCGATATTGGCGCCGCTGACCAGCTGGATCAGTTCACCAATGCCGCCCGGATGGCCGAAATTGGTCGTCCACTGCTGGTTCAGCCACTCGCCCACGACAGGCAGCGTGACGATCCAGTGCGGTGTCACCGCGCCATGACGGTTGGTCTCGATCGCCCAGGCGACCCATTCGCGGACCTCGTTGATCGCATAGGTGCCGGCGAGCGCGATCGGGATCACCAGGAAGGCGAGGATGAAGAGGATGGCTAAGGTCGCGGCGATGGTGCGGTTGCCACTGACCGCGACAAGCAGGCGGCGGTAGAGCGGCCAGCTGGCGAAAGCGATGACGAGCGCCGCCAGCACCGGAAACAGGAAGCCGTGGAAGAAATAAACGCCGGCGGCGACGATCAGCACCAGCAGCCAGCGCGCCGCCGACAGCGGCGGGATGACGGCGGACCTGAGCGGCGTCGACAGGCCGAACAGGCGTTGCTGCCGTTCCGGTTTCTGGACTTTTGCTTCCTTCAAACGCCTGGCTCTCCCAAACACCCCTCCTGTCTATGCACTGATATAGTGCAGCAATCGTGACGATAGTCCAAATGGTGATGGAGTTGCGCGCGCCATTGGCGTCGCCGCGGGCCAGCACCCCCCTCTGTCCTGCCGGACATCTCCCCCGCAAGGAGGGAGATTGGCTGTCATGTCGGCTTTCGCAAATCGCCAACATTGGAAAGCGGGCAGAAAGGGCGAAGCTTCCGATCTCCCCCCTTGCGGGGGAGATGTCCGGCAGGACAGAGGGGGGTGTGAAGGATTGCTAGCGCCTGAGATTTTCAAACCTGAAAACTGCCGCTACCCAAATTTCCCCGTCCTCGGGAATCCCTTCGGCACCATGCGTCCGGCTGAGGCGCGGGCGCCGATCCACTCAGTCAGTTCCTCACGCGACCGGATGAAAGTGCGGTCGGCCGAATCCTGCCAGGATAGGCCGGTCTCCAGCGTGAACGGCTTGAGGTCGAGAAGGCCGCCATCCTTGTATTTCTGCAGCCGCACGCCCTTGCCGCGGCCCATTTCCGGAATCTCGGAGAGCGCGAACACCAGCATCTTGCGGTTCTCGCCGACGATGGCGAGATGGTCACCGGTGACCGGGATGCAGCGCTTGGCTTCGTCCGGCGCCTTGACGTTCATCACCTGCTTGCCCTTGCGGGTGTTGGCGACGACTTCCTCTTCCGGCACGATGAAGCCATTGGCATCATGCGAGGCCAGCAGCAGCTTGCGTTTCGGGTCATGAACGAAGGCGGTGACGATGTCCTGGTCATTGTCCATATCGACGATGATGCGGATCGGCTCGCCATGGCCTCGCCCGCCAGGCAGCCGGTCGGCGCCGATGGTGTAGAATTTGCCGCCGGTGGTGAAGACCAGCACCTTGTCGGTGGTCTGGGCATGGAAGGCGAGCTTGAGGCTGTCGCCCTCCTTGAAGGTCAGCGTCGAGAGATCGGCCAAATGCCCCTTCATCGCCCGCAGCCAGCCTTTTTCCGAAACCACCACGGTGACCGGTTCGCGCTCGATCATGGCATGGGCAATGTCGGTCAGATCATGCTCGGGCGCGTCGGCGAATTGCGTGCGGCGCTTGCCGAGCTCGGTCTCCGGGCCGAACTTGTCGCGGATGTTGGTGACTTCCCACTTGATCGTCGCCCACTGCTTCTCGTTTGAAGCAAGCAGTGCCTCGATCTGTTTTTTCTCCGCGCTCAGGCCATCGAATTCCTTGCGGATCTCGAATTCTTCAAGCTTGCGCAGCGCGCGCAGGCGCATGTTGAGAATGGCTTCGGCCTGGTTGTCGGTGAGCGACCAGCGGGCCATCATGACCTGCTTTGGCTCGTCCTCCTCGCGGATGATCCTGATCACCTCGTCGATGTTGAGGTAGGCGATCAGGTAGCCGGCAAGTATCTCCAGCCGTCTTTCGATTTCGCCGAGCCGGTGTTTCGAGCGGCGGATCAAAACCTCGCGGCGGTGCTCGAGCCACTCCTGCAGCACGCCCTTCAGCGACAGCACGTTGGGCACCTTGCCGCGCGACAGGACGTTCATATTGAGCGGGAAGCGGCTTTCGAGCTCGGTCAGCTTGAACAGCGATTCCATCAGGATGCCGGGATCGACCGAACGGCTCTTCGGCACCAGCACGACGCGGACGTCCTCGGCGCTTTCGTCCCTGATGTCCTCGAGCAGCGGCAGCTTGCGTGCCATCAGCAGCTCGGCGATCTTCTCGATCAGCCGCGCCTTCTGCACGCCGTAGGGGATTTCGGTGACGACGATGCTCCAGGTGCCCCTGCCCTGGTCCTCCTGGAACCACTTCGAGCGCACGCGGAAACCGCCGCGGCCGGTTTCGTAGGCTTCGAGGATCGAGGCGCGGCTGTCGACGATGATGCCGCCGGTCGGGAAATCCGGCCCCTGGACAAAGTCCATCAGCTTCGCCACCGGCGCGTCCCGGTTTTCGATCAGGTGCAATGCGGCATCGCAAAGCTCCGCGGCGTTGTGGGGCGGGATCGATGTCGCCATGCCCACCGCGATGCCGGACGAGCCGTTGGCCAGCAGATTCGGAAAGGCGCCGGGCAAAACCACCGGCTCCTCGTCTTCTTCATTGTAGGTCGGCCGATAATCGACGGCATCCTCGGTGATGCCGGACAACAGTTCGGTCGCCACATCGGTCATGCGCGCTTCGGTGTAGCGCATGGCGGCGGCGTTATCACCGTCGATGTTGCCGAAATTGCCCTGCCCGTCGACCAGGGGATAGCGCATCGAAAAATCCTGCGCCAACCGCACGAGCGCGTCATAGATCGACTGGTCGCCATGCGGGTGGAACTTGCCCATCACCTCGCCGACGATGCGGGCGCATTTGGCAAAGCCCTGGTCGGGGTTGAGCCGCAGCAGGCGCATGGCATGCATGATGCGGCGATGGACCGGCTTCAGTCCGTCGCGCACGTCGGGCAGCGCCCGGTGCATGATGGTCGACAGCGCATAGGCGAGATAGCGCTCTTCCAGCGCCTTCTTCAGATCGACCGGCTCGATATGATCGCCACCGCCATTTTCAGGCGGCAAAAGCCTTTTTCCCATGGGCTCGGACTAGCCGAGCGGGTGATTCTCGGCAAGAGCCCGACAGAGATACCGGCCCTTCTGCAACATGAAACCGCACCGCGGGGGATGTCGGCCAACATCAGGCTGTTACATGCGGGTTCTATGGCCAAGCGTGACGATATCCGGCTATCGGCTCTTCATGACAAATTCACCGGTTTGCGCAAAGACGGCGGGATCAGGTTTGCCTTTCACCGCGATTTTTGACCATTGTGCCGGGACACGCCTTTTTCCGGTCCAGTTCGTCACGGAATGGTGATGGCGCAAATAATTGAAAAAACAATTTCAGGACACTCTCAGGGACCTTGCGATGACAATCAAACGCTCAACTCTCAAGAAACTGGCTTTTTCGACCTTCTTGCTCACGCTGCCGCTGAATGCGGCCCTCGCACAGGATACGGCAGTGGCCGACCGGCTGAAGGCCGCGCTTGTCGCACAAGGTGTCGACATCACCTGGACCGGCGTGACCGGCGACAACACCAGCATGGTGCTGCAGGGCGTTGCCATCAAACCGGCGGCGGAGAAGGAAGCGCTTCCCATCGGCGACGTCAAACTCGAAGGTGTGACCGAGGCAAATGGCGGCTATGCCATCGCCACCGTATCGACGGCTGCCTTCACACACAGCAAGGACGGCGTCACCCTCGACCTCAGCCCCTTCGTCATCCATGACATGACAGTTCCGGCCGACGGCGCCACCGGCCCGCTCGGCTCGCTGATGATGTACAAGTCCGCCGAACTCTCGAACATGACCGTCAAGGTCGCCGACAAGACCGCCTTCTCGATGGACGGGCTTGCCATCGAAATCACGCCGCCGGCGGACGGCAAGGCAATGGAATTCACCGCCACCACGGAGAAATTCAACGCCGACCTGACGCTGGTGGACGATCCCAAGTCCAAGGAAGTCATCAACGCGCTCGGCTACCAGAACATCGCGGGCAATCTCGAAATGGCCGGCACCTGGCAGCCCACGGACGGCAAGATGGAACTGTCGAAATACGACATCTCGGTCGAGAATGCCGGCACGCTCGGCATGACCTTCAATCTCGGCGGCTACACGCTGGATTTTATCAAGTCGCTGCAGGAAATGCAGAAGAAGATGGCGGCACAGCCTGAAGGCGCCGACAATTCGGCGCAAGGCATGGCCATGCTCGGCCTGTTGCAGCAGCTTTCGTTCAACAGCGCCTCGATCCGCTTCGACGACGATTCGCTGACCAACAAGGTGCTGGACTATGTCGGCAAGCAGCAAGGCATGTCCGGCAAGGACATCGCCAACCAGGCCAAGGCGATAGTGCCGTTCGGCATGGCGCAGCTCAACAACCCAGAACTGACGGCGCAGGTTACGGCCGCGGTCAGCAAATTCCTCGACGATCCGAAGAGCCTCGAAATCTCGGCCGAGCCGCCGGCATCCGTGCCGTTCGCACTGATCATGGCGGGCGCCATGTCCAACCCGCTCGACCTGCCGAAGACGCTCGGCGTCACCGTCAAGGCCAACGAAGACTGATCGAAGCGATCTTAAGATGCGAAAAACCCGCCTGTGTGAACTGACCCCTTAAAGTTGGACAGTTTAAGGTGGCGGCAGATTTAAGGGCTGGGTTCTGTATTGCACAGGGCTCAGCCCTTTCAGTTTCAGTTTGATGCGATCATGATTGTTGTAGTGGATGTAATCCTCGATGCTGGCCTTGAGGCTCTGAACGTTCTCGAAGGTATTGGGGTAGAAGAGCTCGGATTTGAGTGTTGCGAAGAAGCTCTCGATAGGTGCGTTGTCGAGGCAATTGCCTTTGCGTGACATGCTCTGGGCAATGCCTCGTGCCTGGAGCCTGCGCTGGTAGGCAGGCGTCTGATACTGCCATCCCTGATCGGAGTGTAGGATGGGCCGTTGGGTTTGATCGAGCCGGTCCAGCGCTCTGGCGAGCATATTTTCCACCAGCTTGAAGAGCGGTCGCCTTGCGGTCTCGAAGGCGATGATCTCGCCGTTATAAAGGTCCATGACCGGTGAGAGATAGAGCTTGTCGCCCGCCAGGTTGAACTCCGTCACATCGGTCACCCATTTATGGTTGGCGCTGTCAGCGTTGAACT
>NZ_JAMYQY010000026.1:0-68708 GCF_040321125.1 Mesorhizobium sp. M0518 | reverse complement strand
TGGTGTTCCCAAATGGCATCGCGAACCTCCCGGCGCAAAGCACGCCAAACTGTTCGCGATGTCCTCGCACACCTGTTCGCGATGTCTCCGGTCCAAACACCCCCTTGAGGGGGAGATGGCCGGCAGGCCAGAGGGGGGTGCTGTCCCGCCAGCGTTGCGGAATGAACGGGGAGAACGTGCCGTTGAGGTCTCGGCTCACACGAGCGCCTCCTCGACGATGCGGCCAAGCTCCGGCGCGATGTAGGACAGATCCTCCTCGTCCTTGATGAGCACGCCGATGGCGCGGCGGAAGGCTTCCGGCCACGGGCTGCCGCCTTTTTCCAGGATAGTGGCGGCGTTGGCCCATTCGACCGCCTCGGCGATCCCCGGCGGCTTGGCCAGCGGCCGGGCGCGAATAGTCTGCACGGCTGCCGCCACGGCGCGTGCCGTTGTCTCGGCCACATTGCCGGCGCGCAGCATGATGATGGCGGCCTCGCGCTCGGCGTCGGGATAGCCGATCCAGTGGTAGACGCAGCGGCGGCGCAGCGCTTCGGCGAGCTCGCGGGTGCGGTTCGAGGTCAGGATGACGATCGGCTGTGCGGTGGCGCGGATGGTGCCGCGCTCGGGAATGCTGATCTGGAAATCGGAGAGGAATTCCAGAAGCAGGGCCTCGAATTCATGATCCGAGCGGTCGATTTCATCGACCAGCAGCACGCGCTGCTCCGGCGCCTTCAACACTTGCAGCAGCGGCCGGGCGATCAGGAAACGGTCTTCGTAGATGTCGATCTCATGCTCGCCGGCATGGCGGATGGCGAGCAGCTGGCGCTGGTAGTTCCATTCGTAGAGCGCGTGCGCGGCATCGATGCCTTCATAGCATTGCAGCCGCACCAGATCACGGCCGAGCAGCGCGGCGATCGCTTTGGCCGCTTCCGTCTTGCCGACGCCCGGCGCGCCTTCGAGCAGCAGCGGCTTGCCCAGCCTGATCGCCAGGAAGATGGCGGTCGAAAGGCTGTCATCGGCCAGATAGCGCGAGGCAGCCAGATGCTGTGCCACCGCCTCCGGCGAGGTCGCGACAGTCTCGGCGCTTGTCCCGGTCATTCCAGCCCTCAGTTCGCCGCTTGCGCCTTCAGCGCGCGTAAGATGCGCTCCGGCGTGATCGGCAGCGTGTCGATGCGCACGCCGACGGCGTCGAAGACCGCATTGGCGACCGCCGGGATCTGCGGATTGGCGCACATTTCGCCGGGCCCCTTGGCGCCATAGGGTCCGTCGGCGGAAGGACGCTCCAGCACGATGATCTCTGTCTCGGCAAGGTCGCCGGGACCCGGCATCAGATACTGGTTGAAGTCGGTGCCGCCATGATCGCGGTTGGGATAGTAGGGTTCGGTCGTCTCATAGAGCGCGTGGCTGATGCCCATCCACGAGCCGCCGACCAACTGCTGCTCGACCATCTTCGGGTTCAGCGCTCTGCCGATCTCGAAGACGTTCTTCACCGTCACCACGGTAACCTCGCCGGTCTCGTCGTCGACCTCGACCTCGGCCACCGTGCAGGCATGGGCATAACAAGTCGACGGCTTCATCGCGCCGGTTTCTTTCTCGGGATAGGAGCGCGGGATCAGGAACATGCCGCGACCGGAGATCGAGCGGCCGCGCTTGAAATGCGCCGACAGCGCGACATCGAAGATCGAGATCGACTTTTGCGGTGCGCCTTTGACCAGGATGTTGCCCTGTCCATCGGTCTCGAGGTCGGAGGCGTTGACCTCCAGCTCCTCGGCGGCCACTTCCAGCATCACCTGGCGTGCTTCCCTGGCCGCCTGGATGACGGCGTTGCCGGCGCGGTGCGTTCCGCGCGAGGCGAAGGTGCCCATGCAGTGCGGACCGGTGTCGGTGTCGGCGGTGTCGACGACGACACGGTCGGTCGGCACGCCGATCGTCTCGGCGCAGATCTGCGCCATGATCTGCTTCATGCCCTGACCGAGATCGACGGATGACAGCGTCACCATGAAATTGCCGGTCGGCGTCGAGTGCACCAGCGCCTGCGTCGGGTCGCCGCCGAGGTTCATGCCGGTGGGATAGTTGATCGCGGCAACGCCGCGTCCACGCCTGATCGCCATCTCAAGCTCCCTTCACGTAGGACGACATGGCCATGTATTTCTCCGCCACCGGCCAGTTGGCGGCGCGCGATGCTTCCTGCATGCACTCGATCAGCGCGGCGCCCTCGGTCGGCTGGCGATGCGCCTTCATGTCGCCGTCGCGATAGGCGTTGATGAAGCGGAATTCGAGCGGATCCATGCCGATCAGCCGTGCCAGCTTGTCCATCTGCACCTCCAGCGCGAAATCGCCGATGGTGACGCCGAAGCCGCGCATGGCGGATGAGGGCGTGCGGTTGGTGTAGACGCAGTAGGTGTCGATCCAGACGTTCGGGATGGTGTAGGGGCCGGGATAGTGCCCCGCACCCTTCTGCGCGCCATAGGGCGAGTGGCGCGAATAGGCGCCGGCATCCGTGTAGCCGGTGACCTTGCGCGCGACGATGCGGCCATCTTTCATGACGCCGTCCTTGATGACGACCTTTTCAGCGGCGCGTGGCGACGAGATCTGCATCTCCTCCTCGCGGCTGTAGATAAAACAGACTGGTCGTCCTGTTAATTTTGCGCCGAGGATGGCGATCGGCTCGACGATGACGTCGACCTTGCCGCCAAAACCGCCGCCGACGGTGCCGCCGACGAAATGCAGTTTGCTGCCCGGCATCTGCAGGATGATCGAGGTGTTGTCGAGCGTGAAGAACATCGCCTGCGTGTTGGTGTAGCAGGTGAAGCGGTCATTGCCCTCGGGTGCCACCACGCAGCCGGTGGTCTCGGTCGGCGCGTGCTCGATCGGCGAGGACTGGTAGCTCTCCTCCAGGATGTGGTCGGCGCCGGCGAAGCCCGCCTCGACATCGCCGAAGCGCACCTTGCGGCACTCGCCGCTGTCATAGAGGTAATAATTCTGGCCGTGATATTCGTTGACCAGGGGTGCGCCGGGCTTCAGCGCCTCTTCCATGTCGAAGACGGCCGGCAGCACCTCATAGTCGACCTTGACCTTGGCTGCGGCCTCTTGCGCGGCACGCTCGGTTTCGGCCAGCACGGCCACCACGGCCTCGCCCTTCCAGCGCACCTTGCCGTCGGCAAGCACCGTCTCGTCCTCCGGCCCGACCTGGATCAGGATCAGGATGGTGTAGACATTGTGCGGCACGTCCTTGGCGGTCAGAATCTTCACCACGCCCGGATGCTTTTCCGCTTCCGAGGTGTCGATCGAGCGGATGCGGGCATGGTGATGCGGGCTGCGCACCATCTTCAGGTGCAGTATGCCAGGGAAATTGCGGTCGGCGAAAAAGGCGGTCTTGCCGGTGACATGGCCGGGTGAATCCGAGCGCGGCCGGGGCTGGCCGATCTCGTTCAGATCGTCCTTGCGGACATCGGCGAAGTAGTTCTTGCGCAGTTCCATTGCTTTGGACCCCTCAGGCCGCGTTCTGCGAATTGGCGCGGGCGGCGGTCAGCACCGCCTGGATGATCGGCTCGTAGCCGGTGCAGCGGCAGATGTTGCCCGACAGCGCCTCGACCACCTCGTCGCGGCTGGGGTTGGGCGTATGGTCGAGCAGCACCTTGGCCGCCATGATCATGCCCGGGGTGCAGAAGCCGCATTGCGTGGCGAACGTGTCGAGGAAGGCGCGCTGCAGCGGGTGCAGCACGCCGCTTTCCGAAAGCCCTGAAGTCGTGCTGATGACGGCGCCATCGCAGGTCTCGGCAAGCGTCAGGCAGGAGAGCCTGAGTTCGCCGTCGATGATGACCGAACAGGCGCCGCAGGTGCCTTGATGGCAGCCGCCTTTCGGTGAGGTGTCGCCGATCTTGTCGCGCAGGGCCTGAAGCAGCGTCGTGCCGCTGTCGATGAATTCGGCCTTTTCCGAGCCGTTGAGCGTGAATTGAACCGGAACCTTTGCCATGTTTTCCTCCCAGCGCGCCTGCCCGAACCGGCGGACAGACGCGCGCCCCCGAACGAAATACTATGCGAGCAGCAACCGGCCGAGATGAACCGGCAAGACTTCGGCGCGATACCAGGCGCTGGCGATCGGGTCGGTGATGGGCGAGGTGCCATCACCGGCCGCGGCCAAGGCCGGCGCGATGCCGTCAGCGGTCAGCTTTCGGCCGATCAGCGCTTTTTCCGCCGCCCTGGCGCGCATTGGCCGATCCGCCATGCAGCCGAGCGCGATCCGCGCCGAGGTCACGGTGCCATCCGACGACAGTTCCAGAGCACCGGCTATGCTGAGCACCGAGACGCCCTTGGGCTTGACCCTCGACACTTTCAGGAAGCGGAAACTGTCGGCCTTCGGAAGCGTGAAGCTCACGGAAGTGACGACGGCACGGCTGCCGTCCCGATTGGCCAGAAAAGTCTCGATCGGCGTTTCGCCGCCATCGGTGCCGACCGTGGCATCGAGTGCCAGCAGGGCAACAGCGAAATCGCCATAGGGGGCCGGGGCAAAAAGATTGCCGCCGACGGTCGCCATGTTGCGGATGGCCGGGCCACCGACGGCGCGGGCGGCCTTGGCGAGCGTGCCGAGCTCCGGATGGCCGGCGATCGCCGCCATCGTCACCGAAGCGCCGACACGGGCTTTTCCACCGGCAACGGCGATGGTGGACAAAGACGGCTCGGTCGACCTGATAAGGCCGGAAACCGAGACATCGCCCTCATTGGCCGCGCGGACGACCAGCGTGCCGCCGCCGAGATAGCGTGTGCCCTGGGCTTTCAGTGCCGCGTTCGCGTCTTTCACCGTTGCAAAGGTCTGCAGTGCCAGCGCCATGGTTTGGCTCCCCGTCAGCTCTGGCCGGCGAAATGGCTTTTCAGGGCGTTGAAGCCGCCCTGAAAGACATTGGCGCCCATGCCGTCGGCCAGCTTGTCTGCCTCCTCGGGCGCGGCGTCGAAGCTGGCGGTCCATTCGGCGTAGGTGCGGTCGCCATCGGTCACACGCCGCAACTGCAGGGTCGCCTTGTGATTGGTCAGCGGCTGCGGCGTCTCGAGGATGGAGTAGCTGACCAGGAAATTCTGATCGGAAAAATCGAGCAGCTTTTCACGCAGGCGGGCGCCGCTGGCGAGCTGGAAATTGCGCACGCAGCCGATCGTGGTGGCATCCTTGCCGTCTTCAATGTGGCTTTCCACCATGCGCGGATGCCAGTCCGGCAGCCCGTTGAAGTCGCGTATGCGCGCCCAGACCTTTTCGACCGGCGCGTCGATGACGCTGGATATGGTGACTTTGGCCATTCAAATGTTCCCTTGCAAAAGCGATCCGGTGCAAGGGTAGGGCGGCCATTTCAGCGGCGCTTATCAATGCGTCTTGAGCGCCTATCAAGGAGTCTGAAAAAGGGCGGTTGGTTCAGGCGATCGCCCGCGCGGCCTCGCGGTAGAGCGTCGGCGGCACGCCGACATGGTCGCGGAAGAAGCGCGAGAAATTGCCCTGCGTGGTGAAGCCGAGATTGCAGGCGACCGAGATCAGCGGCTCCCGCGACCATTGCAGCTGCCGCACCGCTTCCTCCATGCGCAGCGTGTTCCAGTAGACATTGGGCGTCAGATTCGTCTGTTCCTTGAACAAAGCGAAGAAATGCGGTCGCGAAAGGCCGACGCTGCGGGCCACGTCGTCGAAGCAGATGCGCTCGCAGACATTGGCCTTCATCAGCTGGATTGCCTTGCGGACACGGAAATCCTGCATGGTGTTGATGCGGACACGGGCCTCCTGCGGCGCCGAGGCGTCGGCGGCGTCGAGCACGCTATCGATGAAACGCTCGATCTCGTAATTGGCGATATCGTCGACGCTCTCATTGTCGCTGAGGTGGTCGAGCAGATTGGCGGCGGCCTGATGCAGCCACGGTTCCAGCGTGATCGCGGCTTGTGAGAACAGCGGCGCAGACGAAGGCAGGTCGCGGCGGCGCCGCGCCCAGTCGGGATCGATGTAGAAGGCGAGAAACAGACCGGGCGTCCCGTTTTGCGACAGAACATGGCTGTGCGGCTGGAAGGAGTTGATGCCGGCGGCCGTTCCAGGTCCAAGCCGGACGGTCTCGCGGCCGATGGTCATTTCGCCGGCCGTACCTTCCAGCCAGATGATCAGATGGGCCTCGACATGGGCATGAGTGACGAAGTCGCTTGCGACATTCAGGATAGAAACATGTCCGAACCGGCCCCAGTAGAGCCTGATCGCTTCCGTCATGGGTATATCCTCCCGCAGACGACTGGCCTCCCTTCGCCTGCAACAGGGATTGTGCGGCGGAGTTCGGGGCCGCGTCAAGACGCGCGGGGGCGGCGAGGGCCAATGACGGCCGATGCGGCCGGATTTTCAGACTGAGCGATAGGTTTCCTCTTCTCCCACAAGGGAAGAACGCCCTTCAAACCGAAGCCGTCATGCCGCCATCGACATACAGCGTATGGCCGTTGACGAAAGACGATGCGTCGGAGGCAAGGAACACGGCGGCGCCGATCAACTCGTCGACATTGCCCCAGCGCCCGGCGGGCGTGCGCTTTTCCAGCCAGGCGGAAAATTCCGGATTGTCGACCAGCGCCTGGTTCATCTCGGTGCGGAAATAGCCGGGTGCGATCGCATTGATCTGCAGGCCGTATCTCGCCCAGTCGGCGCACATACCCCTTGTCAGGTTGCGGATCGCGCCTTTGGTCGCGGTGTATGGTGCGATGTTCGGCCTTGCCAGCTCGCTCTGCACCGAGCCGATGTTGATGATCTTGCCCTTGCCGCGCGGGATCATGTGGCGGGCGACCGCCTTGCCGACATGGAAGGCGCCCGACACATTGGTCTTGAACAGGCGCTCCCACTGCTCCTCGGGAAAGTCCTCGAGCGGAGCGCGGAACTGCACGCCGGCATTGTTGATGAGGATGTCGATGGCGCCGATCTCGGCCTCGATGCGGGCAATGTCCGCGTTGACCGCCTGAAAATCGGTGACGTCGAATACCGAGGCGTGCGCCTTGAAGCCGACATCGCGCAGCTTTTCGACGGCGCTGTCGATCCTGGCGGTGTCGCGACCGTTCAGCACTATGCTTGCACCGTGTCCGGCGAGGCCCCGAGCCAGCGCAAAGCCGATGCCTTGACCGGAGCCAGTCACCAGCGCCACCCGCCCCTCGAGGCTGAACAGGGAGTTGGCCATCAAACCGTCTTTTGTTTGACCATGATCTTGCCCGAAAACCGGTTTCCACTTTTCGGGATCATGGTTCTAGTCGCTGCGGCGGAAATTGCGGATGCGGTCGAACAGCACCGCCAGCAGGATGGCGCCGCCGATGAACACACCTTGCCAGAAGGCATTGATGCCGAGCAGACCGAGACTGTTGCGGATCACCTCGATCAGGGCCGCACCGACGATGGCGCCAAAGGCGGTGCCGACGCCGCCAGCCAGATTGGCGCCGCCAATGACGGTTGCGGCGATCACCTGCAGCTCCATGCCGGTGCCGAGATTGGTGGTGACGGCACCCAGCCAGCCGGTCTGGATGATGCCGGCAATGCCGGCCGACAGCGCCGAGATCATGTAGACGGCAACCTTGATCTGGCGCACCGGAACGCCGGTCAGCGTTGCCGCGTGCTCGTTGCCGCCAATGGCGAAGATGTGGCGGCCGAACTTCGTCCAACGCAGGATAAAGCCGGTGATCAGCGCCAGAAGGATCATGTAAAGCACCGGATTGGCGATGCCGAACACCCAGGCGCCGCCGCCCAATGACAGAAGCTTGGCGTGGTCCGGCCCGAACTGGAAGACGACCGTGTTGTTGGAGGCGACCATGGCTAGGCTGCGGGCGATCGACAGCATGCCGAGCGTCACCACAAAGGGTGGAAAGCCGAGATAGGCGATCAGCACGCCGTTGAAGGCGCCAATGGCGAGCGCGGTGGCGATCGAGGCCAGGATGCCGACCTCGATCGAGTAGCCGGCATGCATCGTGACGGCCAAAATCATCGACGACAGGCACAGCACCGAGCCGACCGAGAGGTCGATGCCGCCGGTGATGATGACGAAGGTCATGCCGAGCGCGATAATGGCGACGAAGGTGATGTTGCGGGTGATGTTGTAGAGGTTCTTCGACGTGGCAAACGCGTCGGTGGCAAACGACAGGAACACGCAGGCGAGGATAACGGCGATCACCACCCAGAAGGTCTGGCTGGCAAACACTCTTGCCGGCAGGGATTGCTGCTTGTGTTCGATCGGCTGGTCAATTGTCAGTGCCATCGTCGACCTTCATCTGCTGTGCGTGGTGAAATTCGCTGAAATCAAACCTGTTCGATGGCGCCGGTGATCAGCCCGGTGACTTCCTCGGGCGAGCTCGACGCAATCGTCTTGTCGGCGACCTTGCGGCCGCGCCGCATGACTATGACGCGGTCGGCGACGGTGAAGACGTCAGGCATTCGGTGACTGATCAGCACGACGGCAATGCCTTGATCGCGCAAATGGCGGATCAGGTTCAGCACTTCGGCGACCTGGCGCACCGAGATAGCGGCCGTCGGTTCGTCCATCAGCACGATCTTGGCCTGCGACAGCATGGTGCGGGCGATCGCCACCGCTTGGCGCTGGCCACCCGACATCTGCTTGACGAGATCGCGCGGACGGGTCTCGGACTTCAATTCGGCGAAGAGCTGGCCGGCACGCTTGTACATCGAGGCATAGTCGAGGATGCGGAACGGCCCGACGCCGCGCCGCAACTCGCGGCCGAGATAGACGTTGGCGGCGGCGGTCAGATTGTTGCAGAGCGCAAGGTCCTGGTGGACGATCTCGATGCCGTGCTGGCGGGCTTCCGCCGGCTTGTGCAGGATCAATTCCTTGCCGTCCATGTGCATGGTGCCATGGCTCGGGCGGAAATTGCCGGCGATCATCTTGACCAGCGTCGACTTGCCGGCGCCGTTGTCGCCCATGAGGCCGACCACCTGTCCGGGCTCGATCGACAGCGACACGTCGTTGACGGCCTGGATGGCGCCGAAATGCCTTGAGATGTTGGTGAGTTCGAGAACCGCCACCAGCCTTTGCCTCCCCGTGATTTGCGACCTGCTGCTGTTCCCGGCGTGGATGCCGACGCTGCTTTGGCCTCGCTCTCCCCGGCTCCTCCCGAAGACGGCGTTAGCGTTCTTTTACGCAAAAGCCGGCGCACGTCAATCAATTGTCGGACGAATTGGGCCAGGACTATTTTAAAAATCCGTTTTGTAGGACAAATAGCATTGACGTTGGCGCCAAGCCGATATTAGCTAAGCGTCGGAGGAGATTATGCCGATCTCCGCTGGCGGTTCGCCGGCCGGAATCGGCGGAGGTTTGACGGCCCAAGATCAAGCGGCACCTGTGTGTGAGTTGATCTGAAGCCGAATCTGGAAATGCTTATCGATCTGTCCTGGCGACACGAGCGCTCGCGAAACGACCCTCGGTCATCACGCATCCGGTCGATCTGTATGGCGGGCACGCCGTGTCCGTTTGTTTCAAGGGAGGACTGACATGAGGAAAACACTTTTGCTCGCCGCCGTCGCCGCAATGGCGTTGGGTGCCGGGCCGGCTTTGGCCAAGAAACAGCTCGTCATTGTCGTGAAAGGTCTCGACAATCCGTTCTTCGAGGCCATCCACCAGGGCTGCGAGAAATGGAACAAGGAAAACGCCAGCTCGGAGTATGAATGCTTCTACACCGGTCCGGCGTCGACTTCGGACGAGGCCGGCGAGGCGCAGATCGTCCAGGACATGCTGAGCAAGGCCGACACGGTCGCGATGGCGATCTCGCCGTCCAACGCGCCGCTGATCGCGCAGACGATCAAGAGCGCCAATCCGACGATCCCGATCATGACGGTCGATGCCGATCTCAGCAAGGAAGACGCAGGTCTTCGCAAGACCTATCTCGGTACCGACAATTACCTGATGGGCAAGAAGATCGGCGAGTACATCAAGAAGGGCAAGCCGAATGGTGGCACGATCTGCACCATCGAAGGCAACCCGGCAGCCGACAACATCCTGCGCCGTGCGCAAGGCATGCGTGACGCACTGTCGGGCAAGGAAGGCCTTGCCGCACTTGCGGGTGAAGGTGGTTGGACCGAAGTTCCCGGCTGCCCGGTGTTCACCAATGACGATGGCGCCAAGGGCGTGCAGGCGATGACCGACATCCTCGCCGCCAACCCCAAGCTGGACGCCTTCGGCATCATGGGCGGCTGGCCGCTGTTCGGCGCGCCGCAGCCCTACCGCGATCTGTTCGGGCCGCTCAAGGACCGGATCGCCAGCAACGACTTCGTCATCGGCGCCGCCGACACGATCGGCGACGAAGTGGCGATCGCTCGTGACGGCCTTGTAACGGCTCTGGTCGGCCAGCGGCCGTTCGAAATGGGCTACAAGGCACCGTCGGTGATGATCGACCTGATCGAAGGCAAGGCGGTCGCCGATCCGGTGTTCACCGGCCTCGACGAGTGCACCAAGGATACGGTCGACACCTGCATCCAGAAGTAGGTTCTCGATTTCGGGGCGCCCGGTTGCGGGCGCCCCGTCATTCCTGAACGGAAGCGGTAATTCCCGAACGGACGCAATAGTTGGGGCAATCGGCTCCGGCTTTGCCGCGCCCGTGATCTGGATTTTTCGGCAACGAGATCGGCGCCCGTACGGTTCGGACCAGTCCGGACGACAGACGGTCGACGCATTGGAACGTGGATGCCGGACGAGAAGTCAAGCAAGCGAACCGACCTAACCAAGGCACAAGCGAGCCACGGTCCGGCTGTCATGCGGAAGGCTGGTGCCGCGCATTTTGCGGGGGCGAGCGTCCATGTCTCGTTGGCCGGCGAGATTGGCCTGCGGATCGTGCGTGGCGACTATCCGCCCGGCACCATCCTGCCCAACGAGTCCAAATGGGCCGAGATCTTCAATGTCAGCCGTTCGGCGGTGCGCGAAGCCATCAAGATGCTGATGGCGAAAAGCCTGTTGGCCTCACGCCCCAAGATCGGCAGTTGGGTCGAGCCGAAGGAGCGCTGGAACCTGCTCGACCGCGACGTTCTGGCCTGGTACGCGACGGCGCCCGACCGCGAGGCGTTCCTGCGAACCGTGCAGGAGTTTCGTCATATCATCGAGCCGGAAGCGTCGGCCTTTGCCGCCATGCGGCGCAGCGACGAGCAAATGGCGGAAATCAGCCAGGCCTGCCGCGACATGGGCGAGGCCTTGAGCCTGCAGGAGCGTATCCGCGCCGATACGCGCTTTCATCTGGCCATCCTGCGCGCTTCCGGCAACGACCTTCTGGTGCCGCTCGGCGTGCTGATCGAATCGGCGCTCGACCATCTCTTCGCATTCACGACACAGCAGGTCGCCGATCAGCGCCAGGCGCAGAAGCTGCATGAGGCGATCGAAAAGAACATCCGCCTGCAGCGCCCAGCCGCTGCGCGCAACGCCGTGCACAAGCTGCTTGCAGATACCGACGATGGGATAGGGCGGTGGCGGCGGTGATCGGCGCCGGCGTTGGGCAATCGGTTAAATGGTCTGTTTCTTGCCATCCTTCATCGGCATCAGGTCGACACCGTTCACCCCAGCGATATGCGTCGCCAGCATCGGTACGAATTGCTCGGCCGGGCCGGTTGCATGGGCACCGGCGAAGGAGTTCTTGGTGGCGTTGCCGAGCGGGTTGGCAATGCCGGCCGCACCCGCCATCGATTCCAGATAGGTCAGGTCCTTGAAGGCATTGGCGATGGTGAATTTGTGCGCGTCGCGGTCACCTTCCAGCGTCCAGCGCATGAAGGTCTGGTAGAAGCCGCAATCCATGCGGCCATTGCGAATGACGCTGTCGAAGCGCGGCGGCGAGATGCCGACCTTCTCAGCCAGTGCCAGTGCCTCGGAATATATCGCTGCGTAGCCAAGCGAGATGAAATTGTTGAGCAGCTTCATGCGATGGCCATCGCCGGTGTCGCCGATATGGACGATGCGGCCGGCCCAGGTTTCGATCACCGGTTTCACCCTGGCAAAAAGGGCGTCCGGCGCGCCGACCATGGCGTCGAGCGTGCCTTCCCAGGCTTCCTTCGGCGTGCGGCTGAGCGGCGCGTCGACAAAATCGATGCCGAGCGCCTTAAGTTCCGCTGCCAGCGCCACCGTCGAGACCGGATCGGAGGTCGAGCAGTCGACGACGACCGAGCCCTTTTTCAAGCCCTCCTTGAGGCCGCCGGGGCCGCGAATGATGGCTTCGACCTCGCGCGAACCGGTGACGCAGATGAAGACGATATCAGATGCCGCCGCCACATCGCGCGAGGTCGATGCTTCCGTGGCGCCGCGGCCAAGCAGGTCTTCCGCCGGTTTGCGGTTCTTGCGGCCGAGGAAGGTCAGACTGTAGCCCTTGTCGACGATGTTCTTGGCGATCCCGTGGCCCATCAGGCCAAGCCCGATGAAGCCGATCTTTTCGCGCGCGGCAGTCGTGTTCATGTCTTCAAGTCCTGTTGCAATGATTGATGTCAGGCGCTGCCGTTTTGCAGGCGAGGGTGGTTGCAGATGGCGATATTGTCTGACAATACACATAAATCCCTGAGGATGTGGAGAGCAAAATGACAAAACGGATCATGTTCACCGGCGGCAGCGGCAAGGCCGGACGCCATGTCGTCCAGTATCTGGTCGAGCAAGGCTGTCAGGTGCTCAACATCGACACCAGGCCGCTCGACAATCCCAAGGTGCGCACGCTGATCACCGACATCACCGACAGCGGGCAGGTGTTCAACGCGCTGTCGAGCTATATGGGCCTGCATGAATTCGACCCCTCGCTGCGCCCGCAGCCGGTCGATGCGGTGGTGCATTTCGCCGCCATCCCGCGCATCATGATCACCACCGACAACGAGGTGTTCCGCATCAATGCGCTCGGCACCTACAATGTCATCGAGGCGGCGGTGAAGCTCGGTATCCGCAAAATTATCATCGCCTCCAGCGAGACGACTTATGGGCTTGTGTTCGCCAACGAGCCGCGCGATCCCAAATATTTCCCGCTCGACGAGGAGTATGACGTCGACCCGATGGACAGCTATGCTTTGTCCAAGGTCGTCAACGAGAAGACGGCGCGGGCCTTCGCCCAGCGCAACGGCACCGACATTTATGCCCTGCGCATCGGCAACGTCATCGAGCCGCACGAATATTCACTGTTTCCGAAATGGTTCGCCGATCCGGGTTTCCGCAAGCGCATCGCCTGGAGCTATGTCGACGCGCGCGACCTTGGCCAGATCACGCTGCGCGCCATCGAGAAGGACGGCCTCGGCTATCAGGTGATCAACGCCGCCAATGACGACACCTCATCCGACCTGCCGACTGCCGAACTCCTGAAGCGGTTCTACCCCGGCGTGCCGGTGAAGGCCGAGCTCGGCGAATACGAGACGCTGCTGTCGAACCGCAAGGCGCGCGACGTGCTGGGCTTCCGCCCGGAGCATAGCTGGCGCAAATACGTCAAGCAGGACTGATCCGCGAAGCAATCGAGCTGATCTGTGCACAGCGGGCGGCTTTGCGGTGCAAGCCGCTTGCCGCGCTTGACAGCCTGCTTAATACGGACTTTCTGGAACCCATGCGGGACGCGAAGCCGAACAAGGAAAAATCGTTGGGGAAAGCGGCCTCCGGGGACCGTCCGGGCGGCGTTCGCCGGGCGGACGCCGCCCGTATTCCTGGCTCCAGCGTCCACGCCTCGCTGGCCAGCGAAATTGGCCTCAGGATCGTGCGCGGCGACTATCCGCCTGGTACCATCCTGCCCAATGAAGCGAAATGGTCGGAGACCTTCAGCGTCAGCCGCTCGGCGGTGCGCGAGGCGATCAAGATGCTGATGGCCAAGAGCCTTTTGGCCTCACGTCCCAAGATCGGCAGCTGGGTCGAGCCGAAGGAACGCTGGAACCTGCTCGATCGCGATGTGCTTGCCTGGTACGCGACGTCGCCGGATCGCGAAGTGTTCCTCAAGACGGTGCAGGAATTCCGCCACATCATCGAGCCGGAAGCGACCGCGTTTGCCGCCATGCGAAGAACCGACGAGCAGATGGCCGAGATCAGCCTGGCCTGCCGGGAGATGGGAGAGGCGACGAGCCTGCAGGAGCGGACCCGCGCCGACACGCGCTTCCATCTTGCCATCCTGCGGGCTTCGGGCAACGACCTGTTGGTGCCGCTCGGCGTACTGATCGAATCCGCCTTCGATCACCTCTTTGCCTATACGACGCGGGAGATCGACGATCTCAACCACGCGCAGAAGCTGCACGAGGCAATCGAGAAGAACATCCGCCTGCAGCGCCCCGACGCGGCGCGCAATGCAGTGCGCAAACTGCTCGCCAACACAGACGGCGTCATCCGCGCCCGGTAGGGCCGGCCGCCGCTAATCATCCTTGTCACGTCCGAAGGCGCTGCGCAGTTCATCCTTGGCGTCCTCAAGCACTTTTTTGCGCGCGGCAGGCAAGTTCTTGCCGGCGCGGTTGATGTAGAAGTTCAGCATCGACATGGCCGACTGGAACGGCTCGGCCTTGCGCCGGTGGCTGTGTTCGGCGGATCGCTTGAGCGAGGCGGCGATCTTCCTGGCGTCGTCGGATTCGAAGACGTGATCCTCAAGATCCATCGCGTCGCTGTGCTCGGTCACCTCGGCCGACCATTTTTTCCTGGTGGCGGTCATCGCAGGACTCCTCTGCAGGGTAGGCTGCCAGGAAACTCCGCACATCGGCATCGGTTCCGCCCTGGCTCTGGAGCCACGGATTTGCCAGCTGTGGCGCTGCTGCGACCCGAGAATGCGCCGATAGTGGCGCAAACGGCAGCCGATCTCCGAGACCGCCGACAGGAAACGCCTTGACCCGAACCGACAGCATCCAGCCCGGCCCCGGCATCGACAGCTCCTATGCCTGGATGCGGCTTGCCATCTCGATGCTGCTGGCGACGATCGGCGCCGTCGGAATGTGGGCAGTCGTCGTCGTGCTGCCCGCGGTGCAGGCCGAGTTCGGCGTCGACCGCGCAGCGGCGTCCATGCCTTATACTGCGACCATGGTCGGCTTTGCCGCCGGCAACGTGCTGGTCGGCCGCGCCATCGACCGGATGGGATACTGGATCCCGGCGCTGCTCTCTTCGATTGCGCTTTCCGCCGGCCTGCTTCTCGCGGCGCTGTCGACCTCGATCCTGCAATTCACGCTTGCCCAAGGAGTGCTGATCGGTATCGGCACGTCGGTGATCTTCGGGCCGCTGATCGCCGATATCTCGCACTGGTTCAACCGCCGGCGCGGTGTCGCGGTGACCGCGGCGGCCGCCGGAAACTACCTCGCCGGAGCGATCTGGCCGACCATCATGCCGACGCTGATAAAGGCGGAAGGCTGGCGCTTCACTTATGCCGCCATCGGCATCTTCTGTCTGGTGACTATGGTGCCGCTGGTGCTGATGCTGCGGCGCGGTGCCCCAGTTGCGGCTGCCGCCGGTTCGCCCGGAAGCCGGCCGGTGCAGTCGATGCCGCTGTCGCCGGCGGCGTTGCAGGTGCTGCTGGTCGTCGCCGGCCTCGGCTGCTGCGTGGCGATGTCGATGCCGCAAGTGCATATCGTCGCCTATTGCATGGACCTTGGCTACGGCGTCGCACATGGCGCCGACATGCTGTCGATCATGATGGCAGGCGGCGTCGTCAGTCGGCTGGCATCGGGCTTTCTCGCCGACCGCATCGGCGCGGTGTGGACACTGATGATCGGCTCGGTGCTGCAATGCCTGTCGCTGCTGTTCTACATCCCATTCGACGGGCTTGCCTCGCTCTATGTGGTGTCGCTGGTGTTCGGCCTGTCGCAGGGCGGTATCGTGCCTTGCTACGCGATCATCGTGCGCGACTACATGCCGGCCAAAGAGGCTGGCCAGCGTATCGGCATCGTCTTGATGGCGACGATCTTCGGCATGGCGATCGGCGGCTGGATGTCGGGCTGGATCTACGATTTGACCGGCTCCTATGCGGCTGCGTTCCTCAACGGCATCGCCTGGAATTTGCTGAACATACTGGCGATCGGGCTGCTGTTGTGGAAGGCACGGCGCAGCACAGCCGTGATGGCCTGAGCTCACCCTGCCCAATGGTCCGGGAGCTGCGCGGCTTGACAACCACCCAAGGCTGCGCGACGCCGGAAGGCGGATGGGTGCGGCAACAGGCCGATTTGGCATGACGACGGTGGCAAAGACCCTGAATATGGTTCTAAAGGCGCTTGGCTGCACAAGCCCGTCGCCAGGAGTGCGCCCTTGACCAAGCCGCGCTCGCGCCGGGGCGGCGGCCGCCCTACCATCGCGGATGTCGCGCGCAAGGCCGGCGTTGGTGCGATCACCGTGTCGCGCGCCCTGCGCGAGCCGGAGCGTGTGTCCGAAGAGCTGCGCCGCCAGATCCAGGCCGCCGTCGACGAACTGGGCTATGTGCCGGACCCGAATGCCCGGGCCCTGGCCTCGGCGCGCGCGGAGGTGTTCGGCGTGCTGGTGCCGTCGCTTACCAACAACGTCTTCGCCGAGGTGGTGCGCGGCATCTATGACAGCCTGTCGGCCAGCCCCTTCCGCATCCAGCTTGGCAACACCCACTATTCCGGCCTCGAGGAAGAGCGGCTGCTGCAGGTGTTCGGTTCGCAACGGCCGGCAGCGTTGATCGTCGCCGGCATCGATCAGACACCGGCTTCGCGAAAGCTGCTGGAAAGTGCCGGCTGCCCTGTGGTGCAGGTCATGGAAACGGGTCCCGATCCGGTCGACATGATGGTCGGCTTCTCGCATCTGGATGGCGGCAGGGCGGCGAGCGAGCATCTGATCGAGGCGGGCTATCGCCGCATCGGCTTCATCGGCGCGCGCATGGATCCGCGTTCGCAGCGGCGCCTTGCCGGCTATCGCGCGGCGATGGAGGCCGCGGGCCTGTTCGACCCGCGCCTCGTCACCACTACGCCGGTGCTGTCCAGCGTCTCGCTCGGCCGCGAGATGTTCCGCGATGCGCTGGCCAAGGTGCCGACACTCGACGGTGTCTTCTGCAACAATGACGATATCGCGCTCGGCGTCTTGTTCGAATGCCATCGCGCCTCGATCGCGGTACCGAAGACGATCGGCATCGTCGGGTTCAACGATCTCGACATGATGCAGGTGGCGTTTCCTTCGGTCACCAGCATCCGCACCCATCGTTATGAGATCGGCCGGCGTGCCGTTGCCATGGCGCTTGCGGCGATCGCCGGCAACAGACCGGAGCAACGGATCGTCGACCTCGGTTTCGAGCTCAAGCGCCGCGAGAGCACGGCGCGTTGAAACGCACAGGAGCGACTGTGCAAATGCCGGTTTACACGCCAATTTGGTAGCGCTACCATTTCCCGCAGGCAGGTGCATAAACGACAGGGCGTACCTGTTTATTATACATAAGCGACAACTAATACTTGTTTATTATGGATAATATGATAGTTTTCGTACCGCTGGGGGCGACAAGGGAGGAACCGGGTCGGCCACCACGGGCGGCCAAGGACGCGCATGGCGAGGCGGGAGGTGCCGGTCCATCGCGCGAAAATTCGCGTTGCGAAACGAACAATCTGAACTGCAATCGGGAGGATTATCGATGATCAAGTCACTTGTTGGTGGCGTCGTTGCCGCCACTGCATTCGTCATGCTCAATTCGGCCGCCATGGCCGCCGGACCCGAAATCGTGTCGGGTCCCGCCGCTCAGGCGGACTGTTTCGCGCCGTGGAGCGCGGAGATCAAATTCTTCAAATATCCCAAGAAGGAAGGGCCGTTCCGCATCGCCTTTGCCAATGGCTATATCGCCAATACCTGGCGCATCCAGATGGTGCAGACGGCCAAGGCCTACGCCGCACAACCTGAAGTCAAAGCCAAGATCAAGGAATTCAAGGTCGTCTCGACGGGCGAGGACGTGCCGGCACAGATCTCGGCGATCAACAATTTCATCGATTCCGGCTATGACGCCATCGTCACCGACGCCCAGAACCCGACGGCCTTCGGTCCGGTCATCAAGCGCGCCAAGGAAGCCGGCATCGTGCTGGTCGCCTTCGACAACATCCTCGACACCAAGGACGCCATCAACGTCAATGTCGATCAGAAGGGCCTTGGCGAATTGTGGGCCAAGTGGCTGGTCGCCAAGATTCCGAACGGCGGCAAGATCCTGGAAGTGCGCGGCGTCGCCGGCACCTCGGTCGACACCGATCGTCACAACGGCATCCACGAGGTCTTCGACGCGTCCGGCAAGAAGTGGGACGTGACCGAAGTCGCCGGCAAATGGGATGACGGCGTGGCACAGAAAGTGACCGCGGATGCGATCGCCACCAACGGTCCGTTCGACGGCATCACCGGGCAGGGCGGCGACACCGGCATCGTGCAGGCGATGATCGACGCCAAGCATCCGTTCGTGCCGTTTGGCGGCGAGACCGAGAACGGCTTCCGCAAGTTCTGCGCCGCGCATTCGGCCGACGGGCTGAAGTGCTCGTCCGCAGGCTCGGGTCCGGCTCAGGTCGCCGTCGCCATCAAGACCGCGATCGCCGCACTCGAAGGCGAGGTTGTGCCACAAGAGGTGAAGCTGCCGCTGGCGATCGCCGAAGACCCGAACTTGAAGGAAGGCACGGATTATTTCCCCAAGGAATCCGATAATTTCTTCGTCGGCAATTCCTTCCCGACCTGCGGCATCAATTTCAGCGCCCAGGAAATCATGGGTCAGACCAAGGAAAACCAGTAAATCATCGCTGGCTGTCACCTGGCGCCGCGGCTTGAGCCGCGGCGCTTGTCTCAATCCCACAATCGCCCTGGGAGGGCCGATGGACGGTGCGGCTCCGCTCTTTCGTATGGAAGGCATATCCAAGCGCTATGGCGGCGTACGGGCGCTGGAGAAGGCCGAGCTTGTCGTCGAAGCCGGCAGCATCCACGCCATTCTCGGTGAAAACGGCGCCGGCAAATCGACGCTGATCAAGGTTATGGCAGGTGTCGTGGCGCCCGATGAGGGCCGCATGACGCTGGACGGGCGCGAGGCGACCTTCGCTTCTCCGGGGGCCGCCAACAAGGCCGGCATCGTCTGCATCTTCCAGGAACTGTCGCTGGTCCCTGAGCTCAGCGTGGCCGACAACATCGTCATTTCCGATCCGCCCAAACGCTTCGGCATGATCGACCGCAAGGCGCAGCGCCGCATCGCCGAAGAAGCACTTGCTCGCGCCGGCGCCGCCGACATCCACCCGCTGGCGCTGGTCAAGGACCTGCCATTGTCGCGCCGCCAGATGGTCGAGATCGCCAAGGCATTGGCACGCAAGCCGCGCATCCTCATCCTCGACGAAGCCACCTCCGCGCTGACCGCCGCGGATGTCTCGAAGATCTTCGCGGTGCTCAAGCGGCTGCGCTCGGAAGGGCTGGCGCTGCTTTACATCTCGCACCGCATGAACGAGATCGCCGAACTGGCGGATCAGTGCACGGTGTTCCGCAACGGCCGCAATGTCGCCAGCTATGCAGCCGGCTCGAAGAGCGACAATGAGGTGGTCGAACTGATGATCGGCCGCGAATACAGCCATATCTTTCCGCCCAAGCCGGCGGCCGTGCCTGCCACCGCGGCCCCCAGGCTCGAGGCCCGCAAGCTCTCATGGGCCGACCGGCTGCACGATATCTCGCTGACCGTCAGGGCAGGTGAGGTGGTCGGCCTTGGCGGCCTCGACGGCCAGGGCCAGCGCGAATTGCTGCTCGCCTTCTTCGGCGTGCTGCGGGGCCTCAGCGGCCAGATCCTGATCGACGGCAAGTCTGTCTCGATCACCAGTCCATCCGTTGCGCGCGACGACGGCATCGGCATGGCGCTCATTCCCGAGGACCGCAAGACCGAAGGGCTGATGCTGCCGATGACGGTGCGCGAGAACCTGTCGTTCGCGGCGCTCGACCGGCTGTCGAAGGCCGGCATCATCGATCGCGCCGCCGAGCAGCGGCTGATCGACGACATGGTCGGCCTCTTGGCGATCAAGACGGCGGGCCTCGACATTCCGGTCGGCGCGCTTTCGGGCGGCAACCAGCAGAAAGTGGTCATCGCCAAATGGCTGATGCGCCAGCCGCGCATCATCCTGCTCAACGATCCGACGCGCGGCATCGACGTCGGCACCAAGCAGGAACTGTACCAGCTGATGCGCAAACTGGCCGACGCGGGTGCGGCGATCCTGTTCTACTCGACCGACTATGACGAACTGATCGGCTGCTGCGATCGCGTGCTGGTGCTCTATGACGGGGCGGTCAAGCGCGAGTTGGTCGGTGCCGAGATCACCGAGCGGGCGCTGATATCAAGCGCGCTCAACATCCATGGCGAGGAGAGCCCAGTGGGCCTGGGAGCAAGCGCGTGAAAGATTGGCGCTATTGGCTGGCCGAGCAGCGCGGAACGCTGCTGGCGTTCGGCATCTTCATCGTCATGTTCGTCATCTACACCTCGAACCATCCGGCGGGCTTCACCGCCAATGTCGTGCAGACGGCGTCGAACAAGGGTGTGCTGCTCGCCTTCGTCGCCATGGCGCAGACGCTGGTGGTGATCACCGCGGGCATCGACTTGTCCGTCGGCATGATCTTCCTGCTCACCAACTGCCTCGCCTCCTGGCTGGTGGTCGGCACGCCGATGCAGACGACGCTCGGTGTCATCGCCGTGCTGGCGGTAGGGCTGCTGTGCGGCGCGATCAACGGCGCCATCGTCATCTATGGCCGGCTGCAGCCGATCGTCGCCACCATTGCCACAGGCGCCGTCTATTACGGCATCGGCCTGTTGCTGCGGCCATTTCCGGGCGGCTCGGTCAATGAGGATCTGGCCGACGCGCTGACCGGCCGTGCGTTCGGCGTGGTGCCGGCGAGCCTGGTCGTCCTGCTGGCCGTCGTGCTGGTGATCTGGGTGCCGTTCAGCCGCTCGGTGCTCGGCCGCGCGGCTTATGCGGCGGGGTCGTCGGAGACGGCGGCCTACATGTCCGGCGTGCCGATCCGGCGCGGCAAGTTCGCCGCCTACACGCTGGCCGGCCTGCTGGCGGCGATCGGCGGACTGTTCCTGACCTTCTTCACCTATACGGGTGAAGCGGCCTATGCCAGCGGCAACTCCTACACGCTGTTTTCGATCGCCGCGGTGGTGCTCGGCGGCGTTTCGCTGTTCGGCGGCAAGGGCAGCGCCATCGGCGCCATCTTCGGCGCACTGGCCTTCCGCACCATCGGCGACCTGTTGTTCGTCTTCGATTTCGATCCGCTCTGGCAGCCGCTGTTCCAGGGCGTTATCCTGCTGGTCGCCGTCAGCCTCGGCGCCTTCGCCCTGTTTCGGGTCCGCAACCGGCTGGAGTGGTTCCTGTGAGCGAAACGACGCTTGGCGGCATTGCCGGCCGCGTGCCCAGATTCATCCGCCGTGCCGATCCGGCGGTGCTGACGGCCTTTGCCTGCATCGTTCTCTTGCTGTTCCTGGGCAGCCTCTATTCCAGAAGCTTCCTGTCGCCTGAATATCTTCTGCAGCAGCTCAAGGTGGCTTCATTCCTCGGCGTCATCGCCACCGGGATGATGCTGGTCATCCTGCTCGGTCAGATCGACCTGTCGGTGCCGTGGGCGGTGGCGGCGGGCGCCATGATGGCCTGCGCTGCGGCGGCCTACGGCCCGGTCGGCGTGGCGCTGGCCATTCCGTTCGGTATTTTCTGCGGCATGCTGATCGGCGTCGTCAACGGCATCGGCGTCGCCTATCTGCGCATCCCCTCGATGATCATCACATTGGCCACCAACGCCGTCGCGCAAGGGCTGATGGTGGTCTACACCGGCGGCTTCTCGCCGCAGGATTCGGCGACGGGCGCGATGCGCTACCTGGCGACCGGCTTCGCCATTCCTGGCGTGCCCAACGCGGTCATCATCTGGGCGCTGATCGGGGCCGCGATGGTGTTCGTGCTGACCCGTACCAGCTTCGGCCGCACCGTCTACGGCATCGGCAACCGCGAGCGCGCGGCCTATCTCTCCGGCATCGATACGCGGCGCGTGGTGATGATCGCCTTCGCCGTCTCCGGCGGGCTCTCGGCTTTCGGCGGCGTGCTTCTGGCGGGCTATGCCTCCAAGGCGGCGCAGTCGATGGGCGACGCTTATCTGCTGCCGTCGATCGCCGCGGTGGTGCTTGGCGGCACCTCGATCCTGGGCGGACGCGGCTCTTATCTCGGCACTGTCGCCGGTGTCATCCTGATCACGCTGCTGCAATCCATCCTGTCGGTCATGCAGATGCCGGAGGCGGGGCGGCAGATCATCTATGGTGTCGTCATCGTCGCCATGCTGCTGCTCTACGGCCGCGCGCCGGCAAGCCGCTGACAGTGGATGAAAAGGCAGCACAGGCGCCAGCGGGCGCTCCCGGCTCGGTGTCTCCGGCCATCGTGGTGATGGGCGTCGCCGGCTGCGGCAAGTCGGCCGTCGGTATTGCGCTGGCGGCCGCGCTGCGCGTTACCTTTATCGAGGGCGACAGGCTGCACCCGCCGGAAAACGTCGCACGCATGGCAAGCGGCGAACCCCTTACCGATCAACTGCGCGAAGGCTGGCTCAACGCGATCGGCGAGCGCATCGCGGAGTCGGTGGGCGGCCGACAGGGCGTGGTTGCCGCCTGCTCGGCACTGAAGCGCAGCTACCGCGACCGGTTGAGCGGCTTCTGCCCGGAAATCGTCTTCCTCTATCTGGAGATCGACCCTGCCACGGCCAGGCAGCGTGTCGGCAACCGCAAGGGCCATTTCATGCCGGCAAGCCTGGTCGACAGCCAGTTCGCCATCCTCGAGCCGCCGGCAGTGGAGGAGCGGGCCCTGACGCTCGATGCGACGCGCCCGGTCGGTGAGCTCGTCGCTGCCGCGGTCCGACTGATACGCCGGTCATGAACTTTCATCGTCAGTGCCGATGCCGGTGCTGTCCTGGGCCTCGGTCAGCCGCTGCCGGCGGGACCACGTCAGCATCTGCTCGGGGTAGAGCCTCAGCGCCTCCAGCAGGCGGTCACGCTTGAGCAGGATGTAGTGAGCCTGCACGGCCATGTTCTTGGCGCCATCCCTGGCGGTGTCCGTTGCCGGGGTGACAGACGCCTCCGGCGCCAGCGCGGGGCTGAGCACGGCCCGGTACTCATGTCCGTGCTTGAGCCGGCGCCCGCGACGCCGGACCGCCGATCGGCAGACACAACTTCAGAAATGTTGATTTCGAGGGTCGGACGAAGATATTCGTGTCGCTATTCCATATATGGCGTCAGCACATCTTCGATCCATTTCATGAATGCGCGGACTCGGCGCGACAGATTGCTCCGATGCGCAACGACGAGGGACACGGCGAGCGCCCGGCGACGAAAATCGGGTATGATCTCGACAAGCGCTCCACTCTCCAAGTATCGGCCAATGCCCAAGAGTGGCGCCTGAATCACACCAAGGCCGGCGAGGGCGGCGGCTTCGTAGGTCTGCGCGCTGTTGACGTGTAGCCCACCTGGCAACTGAAGCGTCGCGTAGCTGTCGCCGTCCGGATATTCCCATCCATAGGGTCTCGCGCCCAGCACCGTCGAAAAGTGAATTGTCCTATGTTCCTGACGCCGGAGATCTTCCAGCGACCGAGGGACGCCATGGCGCGCCAGATAGGCGGGGCTGGCAGCGTTGGCCATGCGCAACAGGCCCAGTGGGCGGGCAATCAGCGTCTCGTCCCGAATGGGTCCAAGCCGCAATACACAATCGAACCCCTCTTGAACCAGATCGACTTGCCGATCCGTACTCGACACCTCCAGCTCCAACTCGGGGTGCGCCGCCATGAAATCCGGCAAGGCCGGCACGATCGTTGTGCGCGCCACTTCGGTTGGAAGGTCGACCCGCAAACGCCCGCGAAGTGCCACGCGATCGCCGGCGAACATCGAGTGCAGATCATCGACTTCAGCAAGCAGATCGCGGGCACGGGCATGAAATGCGCGTCCGTCTTCCGTCAACCGCACGCTGCGCGTCGTCCGGTGCAGGAGCCTGACACCGAGATCTTCTTCCAGCTTCCGGACCGCCGTTGAGGCTCTCCCCTTTTGGATGCCCAGGCTGTCGGCTGCGCGGGTGAAGCTCCCCATTTCCGCTACCGTTATGAAAATGAGGATGGGTTCGAGATTTTGCATTTTCGTGCCCCGGTATTGTTTCCCGAAAAGAGAACAGTCGGTTCATTTCCTCGGTGTTTATCACGTCTTGGGGGCACAGTAAGCTTGGAACATGGGATCTTCCCAATGGAGAATGACAAGTGTCGGAAACCGTGAACCTGCATCAGACACCTGAAACTATGACCTTGCATCGCGCCCTGTGGGCCGGCCGGATAATGAGCGCGTTTGTCGTTATCGCTTTGATGGCAGACGGCACTGTTCAGCTTTTCGCGCCGGCACGGATCGCGAGCATGTTGCAGGAAACCGGGTTCGCGATGGACCTGACCGGTGTCGTGGGTCCGATCATACTCGCCTGCGCCATCCTCTATGCCATCCCGGTCACCGCCGTCCTCGGCGCGATCCTGGTGGCTGGCTTTCTGGGAGGTGCCATCTGCGCCCATCTCCGCATCGGTGAGTTGGGGTCGCCGCCGGAAATCATTTCCCTGCTTCTGGGCGCGATGACCTGGGGCGGCCTCTATCTGCGCGATCCCCGTATCCGGGCCATTCTGCCGCTCATCCATTGAACCAACAGGGGCAGCTCTGTCCCTAAACATCAGGAGAAAACACATGTTCTTAGTAATGGGAATCACGGGAAACGTGGGCGGCGCGACGGCAAGGCATTTGCTAGCGCAAGGCAAGAAGGTGCGCGCGCTGGTTCGCGACCGCGAGAAGGCGTTGAGCTGGGCGAACCGGGGCGTGGAGCTCGTTGACGGCGATTGGAACGATTCGGCAGCCATCGAGCGAGCGCTCGAAGGCGTCGAAGGCGCGTTCGTCATGCTGCCCCCTGTCTGGGCGCCTTCGCCCGATTACAAGGAAGCAAAGGGCGTGATTGCAAGCTATGTCGAGGCGCTCACCAAGACAGCGCCGCCGCGAGTGGTTGCGCTTTCGTCTATGGGGGCGAACAGAACCAGCGGGCACGGGGTAATCGCGGCCTTGTCGCTTCTGGAGCAAGGTTTTCGCGACCTGACATCGCCAGTTGCTTTTGTGCGCGCAGGCGGATTCTTCGAGAATTTTCTTTTCGGGTTGCAGGTCGCGCAGGGCGGAACGCTGCCGGCTTTCTACAATCCGACAAACCGGAAATCGACAATGGTCGCGACGAACGACATCGGCGCGGAATTCGCAACGCTTTTGACCGGGCCAATGTGGTCAGGGCAGCGCATCGTCGAGCTTGGTTCGATGGTCAGCGCGGACGACGTCGCCGAGCAATTGGGCGAAGTCCTGAATCTCGACGTGAAAGCCTTTGCAATCCCGCGTGCGGGGTGGGCGGAGGCGCTCGAGCAATTCGGCATCCCGAAGGGCCACAGCGGACCTGCCGAAGAAATGTACGAGGCCGTGAATGCGGGATGGATGGACCTCGGTGTGGCGGGTACGGAGCACGTGGCGGGTACGACGTCCGCACGCGATGTATTCGAGGCTGCGTCCAATTTGAACGGGTAGGCCAAACTGTATGGGGTTCTCCTGTGATTTCAGGTCTTCGCAACCCGGGATTTGGAGAACTCCCTCTTCAATGGAAGAATCTCATGTCTGTCTGAGCGCGGTCAGCTTGCAGTCGGTGGTTTAGATCTGCGACGTCAGCTCGACCGGAAAATCGTCATTGTCCGCATCGCGCATGGCGGCGAGGCTGCGATTGTCCAGCACCTCGGCGATAGCCTGCCGCACCTCCAGCATCATGTGGCGGACCTGGCAGGTCGCCTCGTCGCAATCCTCGCAGCGCTGATACTGCGTGCGGCTGGCGCAAGGGATCGGCGCCAGCGGCCCGTCAAGCACGCGCACGACATGGCCGATCTTGATTTCGGAAGCCAACCGGGCAAGGCGGTAGCCGCCTTCCTTGCCTTTGCGGCTCTGGACGAAGCCGGCATTGCGCAACTCGCCCAGGATGGCATCGAGGAATTTCTTCGGGATATTGTTGGCCACAGCGATGTCATTGACGAAGGCCAATTGGCCGGCCGGCAGGCCAGACAGATGCACGAGGGCCTTGAGGCCGTATTTGCCTTTTTTTGTCAGCATGCCCAGATCAACCCATAAAAGCCCCAACCACTCGCATCTGCCGGCTGTTTGTGTGCAAATAATGACGTCTTCGCCCTGCGATGATGTTTCGCAAACAGCCACCAAATTGCACGTTAGGCATAAACGCGTTGATTCTTTGTAACGTTTTGCACTGAGAAGGCGGATATTCTGCTGATAACCAGGTTTTCGGCGTTCAAAAACGAAAAAAGCCGGCAGGGCGCCGGCTTTTCCGTCTACTCCGCAGATATCGCGGCCTTCAGCGGCTGCCGTAGGTCTGGTCGAGCAGGCCGCCAGCGGCGAAATGCTCTTTCTGTACTTTGTCCCAGCCGCCGAAGACGTCTTCCACCGTCAGCAGCCGGATATCGGGGAAATCGGCCTTGTATTTTGCCGCCACAGCGGCGTCGCGGGCTCTGAGGCCGTTGCGGGCGGCGATGTCCTGGCCCTCCGGCGTGTAGAGGAAGTCGAGATAGGTCTTGGCCAGATCGCGCGTGCCGTGCTCGTCGGCAACCTTGTCGACGATCGCGACGGGGAATTCGGCCAGCAGGCTGACCGAAGGCGTGACCTGCTCGAACTTGCCGTCGCCATACTCCTTGCGAATACCGCGCGTCTCCGACTCGAAGGTGATCAGCACATCACCGATCTCGCGCTGCACGAAGGTGGTGGTCGCGGCGCGGCCGCCGGTGTCGAAAATCGGCACGTTGTTGAACAGCTTGGTGATGAACTCCTTCACCTTGGCGTCGTCGCCCTTGAAGGCCTCCTTGGCGTAGGCGGTGGCCGCCAGATAGGTGTAGCGCGCATTGCCGGAGGTTTTCGGATTGGGGAAGATCACCTGCACGTCGTCGCGCACGAGATCGTTCCAGTCCTTGATATGCTTGGGGTTGCCGGCGCGTACCAGGAAGGACGGCAGCGAATAGAAGGGCGAGGCGTTGTCGGGAAAGTTCTTCTGCCAGTCTGCCGACACGAGGTCCTTCTTGACCAGGAAGTCGATGTCGGTGACCTGGTTGAAGGTAACGACATCGGCGCCAAGGCCCTCGGCGATGGCGCGCGCCTGCGCCGAAGTGCCGGCATGCGACTGGTCGACGGTGACGCCCGGATGCTGAGCGATGAAAGCCTTGTTGACCTGCACGAACAGTTCGCGGCCGACATCATAGGATGCGTTGAGCAGTTTGTCAGCCGACCAGGCCGGGGAGGATGCGAGGAACAGGCCGGCGACGGTGGCAAGCCCGAGGAAAAATCGCTTCATGAAAACAGGCTCCGATGCAATGTGTTTATGGTCGGACCATAGCCGGGGTGCGTGGTGTGCGACGAGGCATGGGTCCGAGGATCAATGCATCGCTTCTAGAAAACCTATCCCCGAAATAGAAGGTTCGTAGTTTTTTCTTTCAAGTGCGACTTCGCCTCGGTGGACGCCGATCGTTCCAATTCGTTTGACTGTTCCGAAAAAAGATACACATTGTGTATGCAGGTGTGCTACGGGAGCGACAAGGAGCGCTGCCATGACAAAGACCACACCCGAGACCCACGCCAAGCCTGTCAATCTGCGCATCCGAGAGGATGTGCGCATATTGATCGACCGTGCTGCGAAAATACGCGGGAAGACCCGTTCCGACTTTATGATCGATGCTGCATATCGTGCGGCCGAGGACACGCTGCTCGACCAGGCACTGATCAAGGTGGATCCCGAGAGCTATCGGCACTATCTCGACATCCTCGATGAGACGCCAAGCGGTGAAGGTTTTGCACGCCTTATGAACGTGCCCAGGCCGTGGCAGGGATGATACTATCGGCGCCCGCGCCTCTGGCCGAAAACCACGATCTCGACCTTTTTCGAAGCGGGACGGAAAGTCTCGACCAATGGCTTCGCCTGAGGGCGCGAGCCAACCAGGTCAGCGGCGCGTCGCGTACCTATGTGGTGGCGGAAGACGCGCGCGTTGTTGGTTATTCCTGCCTCTCTTCGGGCGGGCTTGATCTCGCGCAGGCACCCGGCGCCATTCGTCGCAACATGCCTGATCCCATTCCGATGGTCGTGCTCGGGCGTCTTGCCGTCGACGCGGGCTGGCAAGGCAAGGGGCTGGGTGCCGCGCTGCTGCAAGACGCCGTTTTACGGGCAGGTCGCGCCGCGACGATCCTCGGGATTCGCGGGATATTTGTTCATGCCATATCGGATGAGGCGAAAGCCTTTTACGAACACTACGGTTTTGCGGCTTCGCCGAAAAACCCAATGACCTTGGTGCTGTCGCTGAAAGGCGTGACGAAAGGATAGTCGTGTCGCTCGAAGCATGAATTAAGCCGACCGCCATCAGACCGAAACGTTCCGGGGTGCGATGGCAGGCGATGTCTCCTGTGCCGAGTTTTCCCGGGCCTTGCACCGTGGCGAAGTTTGGCATATACAAATGGCATATACAAAAGAGCTGCAACATGCCCCAGAACCGTCATTCAACAACGCCGCCCAAGGAGGCGAAGCTGTTTCGCAACAACCGCAGCCAGGCGGTGCGCATTCCTGTCGAGTTCGAGCTTCCCGGCGAAAAAGTCCTGATCAGCCGGGAAGGCGATCGTCTTGTCATCGAGCCGGTTCGCAAACCTGGCCTCACCGCGTTGCTCGCCCAGTGGGCGAAAGAGCCGCCGCTCGATCCTGAAGACGACTTCCCCGAGATCGACGACACGCCAGTCAAATCCGAGGACATTTTCTAGATGCGGTTCATGCTGGATACGAACATCATCAGCGACATGATCCGAAACCCGGCTGGCAAGGCCGCGAGGGCAATGTCGCGCGAGGGAGATGACGCGGTTTGCACCAGCATCGTGGTCGCCTCGGAATTGCGATATGGCTGCGCCAGGAAGGGATCGGCCAAGCTGCTCAAGAAGGTTGAAGACTTGCTGGCCGAGATTCCTGTCTTGCCGCTCGATGTGCCGGTGGATGCCGAGTATGGCGGACTTCGCGCCGAGCTTGAAGCGGCAGGCCAGACCATTGGCCACAACGATCTTTTTATTGCCGCTCATGCCTGTGCATTGGGCGCCACGCTGGTGACCGCCAACACGGGCGAGTTCAACCGGATCAAAGGCCTGAAGGTCGAGAACTGGCTGGCGTAGCCCTCGACCAGAGGATCAAGCCGCCGGAAAAAGCTTCCAGCGTCCGGGGCGGAACGCCACCCGGCTTTTTTGGGCCGCGGGGTGATCGACCGGCAGTTCGATTTCGACCCGCTGGCGCTCTCCGCCGATCTCAAGCTCGACCCGGCGCGTGCCGGCGACGCGGCGGCTGGCGGCGACCGTGCCGGCGATGCAGCCGCTGCAGCCGTCCAGCAGTTCGACATCATGCGGGCGGAAATAGAGCGTCGCATCGCCCGAGGGCTCGTTGGGCGCGGCAATCCCGATCGGACGATCGGCGAGCCAGATCTCGCCATTCTCGACCTTGACGGGAAGCGAACTCGATTCACCGATGAAGCCGTAGACGAAGGGCGAGTTCGGCGTGTCGTAGATATCGTCGGCGGTGCCGACCTGCTCGATGCGGCCCTGGCTCATCACCACGACGCGGTCGGCAAGCTCCAGCGCCTCTTCCTGGTCGTGGGTGACGAAGACGGTGGTGTGGCCGGTGGCGTCATGGATTTCGCGCAGCCAGCGGCGCAATTCCCGGCGCACCTGCGCGTCAAGCGCGCCGAACGGCTCGTCGAGCAGCAGCACCTTGGGCTCGATCGCCATGGCGCGCGCCAGCGCCACGCGCTGCCTCTGGCCGCCGGAGAGCTGCGCCGGATAGCGCTTTTCGAGCCCTGAAAGCTGGACGAGGTCCAGAAGCTCGGAGGCGCGACGGCGGATCTCCTGCGCCGGCGGGCGCGACGGTCCGTGCCGGACCTTCAGGCCGAAGCCGATATTGTCCGCCACCGTCATATGCCGGAACAGCGCATAGTGCTGGAAGACAAAGCCGACATTGCGCTCCTGGATCGACTTGTGCGAGGCGTCCTCGTCGCCGAAGAATATCTTTCCCCGTGTCGGCCGCTCCAGCCCGGCAATCAGCCTGAGCAGCGTCGTCTTGCCGGAACCGGACGGCCCGAGCAACGCGATCAGTTCGCCCGACTTGATGTCGAGCGACACGTCGTGGAGAGCCGGAAACCGGTCAAACTCCTTGCGTACGTTGGCAACGCGAACTTCCATGCAAATCCCTCTGTCAGTGTCCGCGCGTCGCGGCGATCTCGGCGCCGTAGCGCATCTCGAGAAGTGTTTTCAAGACCAGCGTGACGAGCGCCAGGCCCGCAAGCAATGAAGCGACGGCGAAGGCACCGACGGCGTTGTACTCGTTGTAGAGGATTTCGACATGCAGCGGCATGGTGTTGGTCAGGCCGCGTATGTGACCCGACACCACCGATACCGCGCCGAACTCGCCCATGGCACGCGCATTGCACAGGAGCACGCCGTAGAGCAGCCCCCATTTGACGTTGGGCAAGGTCACGTACCAGAAGGTCTGCCAGCCATTGGCGCCGAGCGAAAGCGCTGCCTCCTCGTCGCCATTGCCTTGTTCCTGCATCAGCGGGATCAACTCGCGGGCGACGAAGGGGAAGGTGACGAAGATTGTGGCCAGCACGATGCCCGGCACGGCAAACAGGATGACGATGCCATGCGCTTTCAGCCAGGTGCCGAGCAGCCCCTGGGCGCCGAACAGAAGCACATAAACGAGGCCCGATATGACCGGCGAGACCGAGAAGGGGAGGTCGATCAGCGTGGTCAGGAAGGCCTTGCCCTTGAACTCGAACTTGGCGATCGCCCAGGCGGCGGAGATGCCGAAGACGATGTTGAGCGGCACCGAGATCGCCGCCACCAGCAGCGTCAGCCGGATCGCCGAGCGCGTGTCGGCACTGCCGAGCGCTTCGGTGTAGGCACCGATGCCCTTGGCGAAGGCTTCGTTGAAGACGATGATCAGCGGCAAGAGCAGGAAAATGCCGAGGAAGGCGAAGGCGACGGCCATCAGAGCCAGGCGCGCAGGGCGGCTTTCCGTGACCGCCGCCGACTGGCTTTCATGATGCGGTTCGTAGGATTTGATCTCCGGGTCAGCCATAGCGCTTGCGGCTCCATGACTGTGCGAGATTGACGACCAAAAGCATGATGAACGACAGAGCGAGCATGATCGCCGCGATCGCGGTCGCTGCCGGATAATTGTATTCCTCCAACCGAATGACGATCAGCAGGGGTGCGATCTCGGATTTGTAGGGCAAGTTGCCGGCGATGAAGATAACCGAGCCATATTCGCCGACGCCGCGCGCGAAGGCGAGCGCGAAGCCGGTGACGATGGCCGGCGCCAGGCCCGGAAACAGGATGCGGGTGATGATCTGGAAGCGATTGGCGCCAAGCGTGGCGGCGGCTTCCTCCACTTCCTTGTCGATCTCCTCCATGATCGGCTGCACGGTGCGCACGACGAAGGGCAGGCCGATGAAGATCAGCGCGATGACGATACCGAGCGGCGTATAGGCTACCTTGATGCCGAGCGGCATCAGCAATTTGCCGATCCAGCCGTTCGGCGCGTAGAGCGTGGTCAGCGCGATGCCGGCCACAGCCGTCGGCAGGGCGAAGGGCAGGTCGACCATGGCATCGACGATGCGGCGGCCGGGGAAGCGGTAGCGCACCAGCACCCATGCGACCAGCGTGCCGAAGACGACGTTGACCGCAGCTGCGACGAAGGCGGTGCCGAAGCTGATTCTCAGCGCATTGATGGTGCGGCGATCGGTGGCGATCGCCCAGAATTCAGGCCAGCCAAGGGCGGCCGAGCGCCAGAGCAGCCCGGATAGCGGGATGAGGATGATGAGGGTGAGGTAGGCAAGCGAGAAGCCGAGCGTCAATCCGAAACCCGGAATGACGCTCGGCTGCCTGAATCGCCACCCCGCCTGGGCGGGTGCTGTGGTCATGTCGTCCTGAATATCGACTGCTTACTGGGGCTTGTAGATCTGGTCGAATATACCACCATCGCCGAAATGATAAGGCTGTGCTTTTTTCCAGCCACCAAACTGTGGATCGTCGATGGTTACGAGCTTGATCGGCGGCAGCTTGGCGAGGTCCTCGGCCGGCACCAGATCGGGCTTGGCAGGACGATAATGGTTCTTGGCGATGATCGTCTGTGCTTCTTTGGAATAGAGCCAGCTCAGATAGGCTTCGGCGACCTTGCGCGTGCCCTTGGCATCGACATTGGCGTCGACCACCGCCACCGGCGGTTCCGCCAGGATGGAGGTCGGCGGGTAGACGATGTCGAAATTGTCGGCACCGAACTCGTCGAGCGCCAGATAGGCCTCGTTTTCCCAGGCGATAAGCACATCGCCAAGACCCTTTTGCGCGAAGGTCACGGTCGAGCCGCGCGCGCCGGTGTCGAGCACCGGGGCATTGGCGTAGAGCTTGCCGACAAACTCCTTGGTCTTGGCCTCGTCGCCGCCGTCATTGGCGTTAGCGTAGGCCCAGGCGGCGAGATAGTTCCAGCGCGCGCCGCCGGACGTTTTCGGATTAGGCGTAATCACCTGGACACCGTCCTTGACGAGGTCGCTCCAGTCGTGAATGCCTTTGGGATTGCCCTTGCGAACGAGGAAGATGATGGTCGAGGTGTAAGGCGCTGAATTGTTTTCGAATTTGGTGCGCCAGTCCGGATTGATCTTCTTCGCCTTCGAGACGATGGCATTGATGTCGCCTTCAAGTGCCAGCGTCACCACATCGGCGTCGAGGCCATCGATCACGGCGCGGGCCTGGGCGCCCGATCCGCCATGCGACTGCTGGACGGTCACCGTCTCTCCGGTCTCGGCCTTCCAATGCGCGACGAAAGCTTCGTCATAGGCCTTGTAGAGCTCGCGTGTCGGATCGTAGGACACGTTGAGAATGGTGGTATCGGCAAACGCGAAACCGAGCGTGCCGAACTGGACAGATGTGGCGACCAGTGCGCCGAGCAGTTTCCTGAAATGAGGTTTGGTCATTTCTGCCTCCGTTGAACCCGTGCCAAATCTACCGAATTGGTAGAAATTAGATGCATTCAATGTTGCCTTTTTTGCCCCTCTTGAGAAAATGTTCGACGCCATTTCGCCGTTAGAAGAAATATTTTCCTCTTGCGGCCAAAGGAAGAATCCATGGCCCGGCCACTCAGCCTATCTAGCAAGGGGCGGTGCCGAGGCAAGGTGTGGAATTTGGTCCGGTGCATCAATCGGCGATGATGGGAAAGTCGAAACGCTGTCTGGCGAACGGTTCGCTTTTAAGCGTGAAGTGCCACCATTCCCTTGCATAGTTCTTGAAGCCGCTAGCGCGCATGGCGTCGACAAGCATCTTGCGGTTTGCCGCCGCTTCACTGGCAAGGCCGCGGTGGGCGGTTTCGCTCATCGGATCAAAGCAGTCGAAGCCGGTGCCGAAATCGAGCGTGTCGGCATCAACCGCGCCACAGGCCGGGTTGGGGCTGGACCTGCGGTCCGTCCGGGCGATGGCGACGTCGACGGTCGAGCCTCGTGAATGGGTCGACAGCTCTCCAACATAGCCGTTGGCGATCAGGTCGCTGCGCCTGACCCTCGAATACCATTGCGGATCGGGCGGCCCGCCCTCGCGCGTCCATTCGCCCATGTCGGCGACGGCGCGGGCAGGGCGATAGCAATCGAACACGACCAGCGTCAGGCTTTTGGCGACGATCGCCTTCTGCACACGGCCGAGTGCCTGGGCCGCCTGCTCGGTGAGGATGCAGGCCGGCGCGTCATAGCCGTTCACCTTGCGGTGCAGGAAATTGTCCGATCCGGCGTAGCGGATGTCCTGGCGAATCGAAGGGTCGACATCGGCGAGCCGGACAAAGCCGGCGGGCAGGGCATCGGCGAAAGCGGGGAGGGTGACTGCCGCGATAAGGATTGTTGCTGCCAGTGCTGAGGCTGCTGACGATAGAAGATGGCGCGAGGCACCCCCCTCTGCCCTGCCGGGCATCTCCCCCGCAAGGGGGGAGATTGGCAGCTTTGCCGTTGCGTATTGTCTTTGACAGTTGGCGAAAGCGGAAAGGACATCCGATCTCCCTCCTTGCGGGGGAGATGGCCGGCAGGCCAGAGGGGGGGTGCCTCGGAACAGGCATGGGGTGAGTATCCTGCTATCCGCTGAGCCTGTGGAAAGCCAATTCCATGAATCGCTTGGCGCGATCTATTCGACAAACACCTTCACACTCGCCGCACGCCCCGCGGCGTCGATGACGGTCAGTGTCGAATAGCCGGCGCCGTCGGGCTGCCAGGTCGCGGTGCGGCGACGGTCGATGCCAGTGAGCGGCTTGCCGTTGGCCAGCCAGCGGAACGGCGCGCGGCCGCCTTGCAGCTTCAGCACAAGCGGGGAGGCGTCGGCAGAGCTGGTGCCGAGATCGACGCGGGCGCCGTCGGGCGGGAAGATGATGGTCGGTGCGGGTTCGGTCACTGTCGCCTGCACCAGTCCGTCCGACCCGGCGCCGAAGCGGGCGAGCGTCACCGGGAGGTCCTCGCGCCTGGGGCTGAACATGCCGGGCGGTTTGCCCGGCAAGGGGACGGTGGCGATGCCCGAGCGGACAAAACCCTCGAACAGGATGGGAGCGGCCGAGACATAGCCGGAAAGGCCGGGCACCGCGCCGGCATCGGGGCGGCCGACCCAGACGCCCAGCACATAGCGGCCGTCGAAGCCGACCGACCAGGCGTCGCGGTATCCGTAGGACGTGCCGGTCTTGTAGGCGATGCCGCGCTGCAAGGCACCCTCGGGCGGCTTGACGCCCGACAATATGTCGATGATCTGCCAGTTGGCCTGACCGTCGAGGATGGTGGCGCTGGTGCGCTCGGCATTGGCAGGCTCGGTGCCATCATGCAGCGTGTGCGTCTTGCCGCCATTGGCGAGCCCTGTGTAGAGCTGGACGAGGTCGCGCAATGTCACCCCGACGCCGCCAAGACCGATGGCCAGGCCCGGGGCTTCGTTGACCGGCAGTATGGGGCTGACGCCGGCCTGGCGGAAGCGCGCCATCAGCCGCGTTGGCCCGACCGCGTCGAGCACGCGGATCGCCGGCACATTGAGCGACAATTGCAGCGCTTGCCGGATGCTGACATCGCCCTGGTAGCCCATATCGAAATTCTTCGGTCGGTAGCCGGAGAAATCGACGGGGCTGTCGTCGATCAGCGTTTCCTGCGCCACCAGGCCCTGTTCGAAGGCCAGACCGTAGATGAAGGGCTTCAGCGTCGAGCCGGGCGAGCGGACGATCTTTGTCATGTCGATCCAGCCGGAGCGGCTGGCGTCGAAGAAATTGGCCGAGCCGACTTCGCCAAGGATGTCGCCGGTGCGGGAGTCGGCCAGCACCATAGCGACCGACAGGCGAGGGCCGAGCTTGGTGGCCGCGTCCCTCGCCACCTGTTCCAGCCCCTCCTGGACGCTCTTGCGGATCGTCAGCTGCAAGGGCTGGCCGGGGACGGCCTTGGGCAACATCGCATAGGCGGCGTGCGCGGCGAGCGCCGGCAACGTGCGGCGCAGGTCCGAGACATCGTCGAGGGCGGCCCGTGCGGCCTCGCGCTCGCCGAGCAGGCGGGAGGAGACCATTCGGGTCAGCACCCGGTCGCGGGCGGCGTGGGCGATCTTCAAATTGCGGTCGGGCCGGCGCTTTTCCGGCAGCTGCGGCAGAGCGACGAGCAGGGCGGATTCGGAAACGGTGAGCCGTTTCGGCTCCTTGCCGAAATAGGCGAGCGAGGCGGCGCGCACGCCTTCCAGATTGCCGCCATAAGGCGCCAGCGTCAGGTAGCGTTCGAGGATTTCGCGTTTCGACAATCGCCGCTCGATCTGGATGGCGCGCAGCATCTGCCTGACCTTGGAGCCGAGGCTGCGGCTTTCGCGCGGCTCGATCACCCGGGCAAGCTGCATCGAAAGCGTCGAGCCGCCGGAGACGATGTGGCCGCTGGTGGCGAACTGGCCGGCGGCGCGGGCCAGCGCCAGCACGTCGACACCTCCATGGTCCCAGAAACGCTTGTCTTCATAGGTGACCAGCATGTCGACGAACTGCTTGTCGACCTGGTCGAGGCGGGTTTCGAGCCGCCAGTAGCCGTCCGGCGTGGCGAAGGCGCGCAACAATTCGCCGTCGCGATCCTGGACTTCGGTGGAGACCGTGAGTTCGGCTGGAAGCGGGGGTGGGAAAGCACGGTCGAGTTCCCAGAGGCTGGCTGCGGAGAGCGCCAAAAGGCAAGCGCCCCCTGCGGCTCCAATAGCGAGTTTGCGAAGTATCTTCATGGCTGGAAAGACGCCCCCTCATCCGGCCGCTTCGCGGCCACCTTCTCCCCGATGGGGAGAAGAGACTGGCGCCGGCGCTGGTCGTCTCCTCTCCCCTCGGGGAGAGGTCGACCGAGCGAAGCGGAGGGCGGGTGAGGGGGCACTTTGCTTATCGCGTCCATCACCATCAGCGCCTTACGGCGCCTTGACCTCCATCATGCCGGTGGCGGTGCGGGCCGAATATTGCGGCCGGTACATGTCCTCCACCGTTGCCGCCGGGTGCGCATAGGTACCCGGCGTCACCGCGCGCACGACATAGGCGAGGGTCAGATTGTGGTCATGGTCGCCGTCGGCCGGGTTGAACGCCGCGACGAAACGGTCGTCGCGGAATTCGAGATGGGCCGCATCGGTCTGCGCCAGCCACGAGAAGTTCGTCAACTGGGCGCTGGACACCAGGCCGGGATTGTCGATCTCGAAGCCGGCCGGCAACAGGTCGGTGACCAGCAGGCGCGACGGCCATGTGTTCTGCTCGTTGACCTTGAGCACGACGACATAGCGTTCGTTCTGCGTCGCCTCGGTGACATTGGCTTCGGTGCCATCGAGCTTGTAGTAGGTGCGGCTGATGGTGAAGCCGTCGCCGCCTGCCGGCAAGGGCTGGACCGGCGACGCCACCGTGGTGACGACGGCCTGCAGCGGGGTCTTGCCGGTGTTGGCGATGGTCAGAGGGCTGTCGGCCAGGTCAGAGCCTTCGACTTGGTTGGAGTAGCCGCCGGAATGCGCCGCGCCATTGACGGTCAGCGTGATCGTTTCATTGCCTTCCCTGAGCGCGCGGGCCGCCAGCAGCATCCAGGATTCGTCCTGGGTGCTGGTCCAGCGGGCTTCGGCGCGTTCCCTGGTCACCAGCTTGATCAGTTCCGGCACGATCGTCGGCACCGGCTTCGATTCCGCCGCCAGCGCCAGCATCGCCGCGCCATCACGCAGCCGCGAACCGTAGTCGGAGCGGTAGTAGTCGTAGTCGGTGGTGGACTTTGCCAACTGCAAGGCAGTCTTGAAGGTGGCTTCGGCGCGCGGTGTATCGCCGTAGAGCGCCAGGCTTGCCGCCAGCTGGGCAACGGCCATCGGGCTTGAGAAAGCTTCGAGCTGGGTGTCCGCATAGTAGCGCAGGTCGCCGATCGAGGCCTTCTTGTTGCGGGCCAGAACGTAGAGGGCGTAGGCGATCTCGCTGCCACGGTCTTGGACGCTCTGGTCGTAGCCGAGCGAGTTCTGCAGATTGCTCAGCGCCTGGTTCATGGCCAGGCTCGGAACGTCGTATTTCTGCTCGCGCGCCCTGGTCAGGAAGTCCGTGACATAGGCATCGAGCCACAGATCGCCGGAGCCCGGGCCCCACAGGCCGAAGCTGCCGCCCGAGGCCTGATAGCTCAGAACCTTGTAGATGGCATCCTGGATGCGGCCATGGATGTCGGGATCGCTGGCCATGCCGATGCCGGATGCCAATTCATTGACGTAGAGAAGCGGCATGGCGCGGCTGGTGGTCTGCTCGGCGCAACCATAGGGGTAGCGGTCGAGCGTCATCAGCAGCGACGGCACGTCGAAGGCGGCGGCCTGCGAGACGCCGACGCTGACAGAAGCACCATTGAGCAGGCTTGCCGCCAGCAGTTCCTTGTCGACGCGCAGCGCTCCACCATCACCTTTGAGGTCGACCACCAGCCGGGTGGTCACCGGTAATTGCGCCGGGCGCACCGGCACATAGAGCGTCTGCTCCACCTTGGTGCCGTCGGCATGGGCAAGCTTGATGGTGAGCGAGGCATTGCCGGCCGTCTGAGCGATCAGCGGGACAGTCAACGTCTGGCGCTTGCCCTGGGCGAGCGTCAGCTTCTGGGGCAGGGGCTTGTCGCCGGTCGAGAGGTCGCCCGTGGTTTCGATCGAGAACGCGTAGTCGCCGGCCGGACCATCGGTGTCGGCGACATCGAGGCGCATGATTGCGGCGTCACCAGGCGCCAGGAAGCGCGGCAGGCCGGCGGTGATCACGATGGGATCGCGCACGATGACATCGGACTGAGCATGGCCGACCGCATCCTTGGTCCAGGCGACGGCCATGACGCGCACGGTGCCGTTGAACTGCGGTATGTCGAAGTCGACCCGCGCCTTGCCGTCGGCATCGAGCTCGACGATGCCGGAGAAGAAGGCGACCAGCTTTTCGGTCGGCGGGCTGCCTTGCGCCTGCATGTTGGCGCCGTCGCCGCCGGTCCTGAGCTTGCCGGTGTTGCCAAGCGAGCCGTCGATCAGGCGACCGTAGATGTCGCGGATTTCCATGCCCAGCATGCGCTGGCCGAAGAACCAGTTCTCCGGATCCGGCGCCTTGTAGTTGGTCAGGTTGAGGATGCCGACATCGACGGCGGCAACCATGACATAGGCATTGCTGCCCGGCTGCACGCCGGCGACCGAAACCGGGATCGACAGCTGTTGGCGCGGCATGGTCTTGCCCGGTGGCGTCAAGGTGACGGCGAGCTTCTTCGAGCCCGGATCGACCTTCAGCCATTTCACGCCGATGGCGCGCGCCGGCATGCGCGTTTCCTGCGCCTCGCCGGGCCGGAACAGGGTTGCGGTGACATAGGCGCCGGCGCCCCAGTCGTCGCCGACCGGGATGTCGACCGTGCTGCCGCCGGCCGGCACGGATGCCGTGACGGTCTTCAACAGCTTGTCGGAACCGATGTTGATGAGAAGTTCGCCGGCAAAGTGCGGCGAGACTTTCAGCCTGGCCACTTCGCCGGCGGCATAATTGTCCTTGTCGAGGGCGATTTCGAGGCCGTCGGGCGTTTCGGTGGTGGTCGAGGAGACATACCAGCCGGCATCGAACTCGTAGCTTGTCGCCGGTCCCTCGGGATCCGATGTCTCGACTTCGAGGCGGTACTGACCCCAGTCGACCGGCACGGAGACCGTTGCGTCGCCGTCGGCGCTGAGGTCGACCTGGCCGTTGGCGATCGACTTGGTGAAGTTGACCGGCTCGTAGTTCCAGGAATTGTTGGAGCGGTACCACTGGTAATTGCGTTCGACCTTGACCAGCGTCCACTGCGCGCCTTTCAGCGCCTCGCGCTTGCCGTCGGGATCGACGGCGATCAGGCTGAACTTGGCGGTGCCACCCTGCGGCACTTCATTGTCGGCGAAATCCGGACGGATGCCGATCATATGGCCTTGCGGGCGGATGCCGATGTTGAGCGAGCGCTCTATGGCGCGGCCGCCGGATTCGCGCATCCTCACCGTCACCTTGGCGTCGACCAGCTTGGTGGTCGAGGGCAGTTGGTCGACGGAGACCGGGAAGGTCACCTTGCCGTCATCGCCGACCACCGGCAGATCGGCGAGGGGGGTGACCGTGGGTTCGGCCGACTGCTCGTCGGCGAGACCGAAGGAAAAGCCCTGGAAGCGGTCCCAGTCGCGCGACGTCGACAGCGTCAGCTCGCCTTCCAGCGCCAGGCCGGCCGCCGGAGCGCCATAGAGGAAGCGGCCGTCAATGTCGATATTGGCGGTTTCGCCCAGGGCGATTTCCTGCTTGTCGGCCTTCATGTCGAATTCGATGCGATCCGGTACGAAATCCTCGACCAGGAACATGTGGCTGGCCACCGCCGGCTGCTTGGGATCGGTGTAGATCGACACCGACCAGGTACCGCGCATGGCGTTGGGTTCGAGCGGCAGGTCGACGGCATGGCCGCCCGCGGATGCGCCGTCACTGACGATACGGCGGTTTTCGACACCGTCGGGGCGCGAGAAGATGAAGGTCAGCGGCAGGTTCTCGACTGCCTTGGCGGCGCCGTCGCGAGCAAGGGCCGCGACATGAACATCCTCGCCGGCGCGGTAGATACCGCGTTCGGTCCAGGCATAGACGTCAAGCGCACCGGGCGCCGCGCGCCCGGTGACGCCGCGGTCGGACAGATCGAAGCCGGCCCGGCCCATGTCGAGGAAGACGAAATCATTGTCGCCCTGCTTGGCCATCAGCACGGCCGGCACCATGCCGCCGTCGCCGCGCGTCAGGCCGGGGTTGAAGACGGCATGGCCGTCAGCATCCGATGTCGCCGTGCCGAGAACCTCATTGTTCCTGGCAACCAGGGTCAGTTCGGCGCCTGCTATCGGCTTGGCACTGCCCAGCGAACGGGCAAAGACATTGAGCCCGTCCTGGCCGGTATAAGTCGACAGGCCGATGTCGGAGACGACGAACCATTGCGTGGCCATCGAATTGTAGTCGTCGCTCTTGTCGTTGACGGCCTGGGCGGTCAGCACGTAAACGCCGGGCTTGCGCTGCGGCACCGCCTCGTCGACCGGGAAGGAGGTGGTGACCTCCTTGTTGAGATCATTGGCGATGTCGAGCTGGCCTTGCCAGACCGGCGCGCCCATCTGCTCGGAAATGTTGGAGATGTCATAGCCGTCGAGCTGGTGCAGGAACTGGTAGCCCGACAGAAGCTGGGCGAGCGAACGATCGCCGATGCGATAGAGCTTCATCTCGGCGGCGTTCATGTTGACGGTGACGATCGGAATGCCACGGCGCGCGCCAGCCGGCAGCACGAAGCTGTCACCGGTGAAGCGGGCGGACGGTGCGCGGTCCTGCACATAGATCGACAGCACCACGGGGGCCGCGGTCACTTCGCCGATTGCCGCCGGCAGGCCGGCGCGGAAGGTGACGTCGTAGTGCTGGCCATGCTCCAGTCCTTCGACGCAGATTTGCTTGTCCTTGGCCTCGACGCCCTTGGGCGGTGCATTGTCCACGGTGACGAACTGCGCGTAGTCGACGCCGGTCTTGACCAGATCCTCGGAGAATTGCACGCAGATGCGCGGCGCGCTGGTGTCGGCGTCGACGGTATGGTCGATGACGCGAAAACCCTTGCGGGCCTTGAGATCGGCATAGTCGGCCTGGACCGCCGGCGAAGGGTTCAGGGCAAGGCTGGCCTCATAGGCCTGCAGCGCCGGCCGGTAGAGATCGCGCTTGTCGAGCCCGTTGCCGAGCAGCGCCAGCACTTCGGCGCGCGTCTTGGCGGTGCGCAGCAATTTATAGGCATTGAAAGCGGCCGACGTGCCGTTCGCCGGCAAAGTGGATGCTTCGGAGGTGCTTGCGGCGGGCTGAACGGCCAGCGTTTCACGCGCCAGGTTGAGCCAGAGCTGGCCATCATCGGGCAGCACCGAGACCGCGGCCTCGTATTTCAGCATGGCGGAGCGGTGATCGCCGGTCAGCACGGCCTGTTCGGCGGCGTTATGCAAGGCAGCCATGCCTTCTGTAGGTCTGTCATAGGCCGGGCCGAGCAGCTTGTTGCGGTATTGCTGGGCCTGATCGGCCATCCAGTTGGGGAAGAAAGCGAGTTCCGGCGGCGCGCCGATATCAGGATCGCCATCGATGTTGACGACCTTGCCCGCGACCGCGCCGTTGAAGGTTTTCAGCTGGTTGTAGTCGGATTTGAGGAAGCACCATTTGGCTTTTTTGTTGTAGGTGAAGGCGCGGCAGGCCGGGTCTCCCAGGCACGTCGTCTTGCACTGGTCGATTGTCACATTCTGGTCGGACCTGAGATCAAAGCCGAAATAGTCGGAATTGTCCGTTGTCGCTATTCGCCGGGCCTCGGCCGCTTGCGCGGCGCTGCTCCAGGCCAGGACATTGGCCCAGGCGAAAAACAGAAGAATCAGGATAGACAGACCACGAGCCGCGCGCATTGCCATAACACCCCTCCAGACACAGCTGACGTCCGGGCATGATCAAGCTTCAGTCAGGCTTGTCAACACAAGGACGCGGCAGGGTTCCGCCTGCCAGCGGTTTCCTTTCCGGCCGATGACCGGTAGTACCTCCATAGGACAGGGGATCACGCATTCTTGCGGCGACGCAAAAGGTGTGAATTCCAAGCCCGCCCTATTTCAGACAATTGGATTGTGGCCCCTTTACGAGCGCTTCAGAACTTCATTCCAATTTTAGTTTTGTAATCTAGGTTGTCTTAATGCCGGCGCATGAAGAGCAGATGTCAGGAGGTCGCGCGCCAGGGCGTGCGCTTCCGCGCGCCCTGCTGCTGGCCATGATGTGCTCGACCGTGCTCGTCGCCGAATCGCGCCCGGCGGCCGCTTTCGAGCTTTTCGGCATCAAGCTGTGGGGATCGTCCAGCGACGAGGATGCCGATATCGTCGATCCCCTGCGCTACGCCGTGACCATCAATGCCCCCGACGCCGACAAGGATCTGGTCAAGAAGCTCGAAAATGCCTCGGCGCTGAAGAGTGACGAGGAGCGTCCGGTTTCAGGCTCGCTCGGGCTGATGGCCAAGGCGCGCAGCGACCGCGAACAGCTTGTCGCCGCGCTTTATGCCGATGCCCGTTACGAAGGCGTCGTCACCGTCACCATCGACGGCAAGCCGCTCGACGATTTGCCGCCGGATGCCGAATTCAAGGGGCCGCAGCCGGTTCCCGTGGTCATTGACATTGCCACCGGGCCGAAATTCACCTTGGGCAATATCCACCTTGAGGGCGATGCGGCAGGACTGATGAGCGCCGATTATGGCCTGATATCAGGCGGCGACGCCGGATCCGGCGCGGTGCTCAAGGCCGAGGCGCTGATCGTGCGGACGCTGAAGGAGCAAGGCAGACCGCTGGCCAAGGTGACAAACCGCCAGATCGTCGCCGACCATGCGACCTCGACGCTCGACGTGACGCTGACGGTCGCCGCCGGACCGGTCGCCGGCTACGGCCCGACCACGGTGGAAGGCACCGAGAAGGTCGACCGTGACTTCACCGAATACATGACCGGCCTCAAGCGCGGCCGGCAATATTCGCCGCAAGAAATCGACGACGCGCGCGACCGGCTGCTGGCGCTCGAGGTCTTCAACAGCGTGACGTTCAAGGAAGCCGACACGCTCGATGCCGACCGCAACATTCCGATCGGCGTCCAGCTCAGCGAGCGCAAGCCACGCTATTTCGGCGTCGGCGGCACTTTTTCCAACACCGAGGGGCTGGGCCTTGAGGGCTATTGGGGCCACCGCAATTTGTTCGGCCGGGCCGAGAAGCTGCGCATCGAGGGCAAGATCAGCGGCATCGGCAGCAACGATCTCGGCGAGCTCAACTACAATGCCGGCATCATGTTCGAAAAGCCGGGCGTGATCGGGCCGGCATCGAAGTTCTTCGCCAGCGTCAAGACGGTGCTCGAACATCCTGACGCCTACGACCATTTCTCGGTCAAGGGCAGTACCGGGCTGTCCTACGAACTGACGAAGAAGCAGACGGTTTCGGCGGAAGTGGCGCTCGACTATTCTCGCATCCACGACGCTTTCGGCAAACACAAATACCTGATCGCCAGCATTCCGCTGCAATATGTCTACGACAACCGGGACAACCGGCTGAACCCGACAAGCGGCTTCCGGGTGCTGGCCTATGCCGAGCCCAGCTACGACATTTTGAGCGGTGCGGCGTTCCTGAAGCTGAGGGGCGAAGGGTCGGCCTATCAGTCGCTGGATTCGGCTTCGAAGTTCGTCCTGGCCGAACGTGTCGCTATCGGTTCGATCGTCGGCACCAGCCTCGAACATGTGCCAGCCGACCGGCGCTTCTATTCCGGCGGCGGCGGTTCGGTGCGCGGCTATGCCTATCAGGGCATCGGACCCAAGGACTTCACCGGCCAGCCGATCGGCGGCCTGTCATTCTTCGAAACCTCGGTCGAGATGCGCATCGCCATCACGGACACGATCGGCATCGTGCCGTTCGTCGACGCCGGCACCGTATCGACCAAATCGGCTCCCGATTTCTCCGATGTCAAGGTCGGCGCCGGCGTCGGCCTGCGCTATGTCACGCCGTTCGGGCCACTGCGCATCGATGCCGCCGTGCCGCTCAACCGCGATCCGGGTGACCCGCATTTCGGCATCTATGCCGGCATCGGACAGGCATTCTGAGCGATGAAAACAGTCTGGCGCATCCTCCGCATTGTTCTCTACACGCTGCTGATCGTGGTTGCGGGAGCGATCGGCGCGCTGGTGATGCTGACCAAGACCGAGCGCGGCCGCGACAATCTCGCCGGCATCATTTCGCGGCTGGCCTCGAACGACGACCGCAAGATCACGGTCAGCGGCATAGACGGCATCTGGTCCGGGGCGCTAAGCGTCGACCATGTCGTGCTGGAGGATCGCGAGGGCGCCTGGCTGGTGGCGCGCAAGGTGGCCGTCGACTGGTCGCCGCTGGCGCTGCTGTCGAAAAGCTTCAGCGCCGACCGTATCGCTGCCGAGCGCATCGAACTGGCCCGCCTGCCGGTGGCCGGCACGCAACAGCCGGCGCCGAGCGGCACGACGACGCTGCCGGTTTCCATCGACATCAAGCAGATCGATCTGCCCGAGATCGCGCTTGGCCAGCAACTGGCCGGCAGCGGCATCGCAGAGCTTGCGGCCAAGGGATCGGTCAAGGCCGATGCCGCGCCACTGGCGGTCGAGACGGTGCTCTACATCACCCGCCATGACGGCAAGCAAGGTAATGTCGACGCCAAGATCCACTTTGCGCCGGCAGACAACAGGCTCGATCTCGACCTGAAGGCCTCGGAGCCGGCAGGCGGTATCATCGCCAACCTGCTCAAGCTGCCCGACACGCCGCCGGTCGACATAAATGTCTCGGGCACCGGGCCGCTCGCCAATTGGAACGGCATCGGCACGTTCTCGGTCGACGGCAAGATCGTCACCCAGCTGACGGGTCGCCACCAACTGACCGACAAGGGCAATCATATCGAGGCCAAGGGCGATGGCGATTTCGCTCGCTTCCTGCCTGAGAATCTCAAGCCGCTGTTTGCCGGCAAGACCAGTTTCGACATTGCCGGCACCGCCACATCGGCCGGTGGCGTCAGTGTCGACCGCGCCAACATCGACAGCGATGCGGTGCACGGCACCGCGACCGGCATTGTCGATCCTGCCGGCGCCAGCGACCTCTCGGTCGAACTCGCCGCCAAGGGTCCACCCGTGGTGATCAGCGTCGGCAGCAAGGCGCAGCCGATCACGCTGGCGATCAGCAATGCCACCGCCCGCGCCTTCGGCGACGGCAAGGCGCCGATCATCGACGTCGGCGCCTCCTTCGTCTCCATCGTCGCCGGCGGCACGCGGCTGGATGATCTGGCGGCCCAGATCCATTCCGACGGTTTTGACATCCAGAACCGCGCCGGGCCGGTCACCGTCAAGCTGGAGGCGGGCGGCCTCAACACCGACGTGGCGACGCTGGCGCCGCTGATCACCGGCAGGATCGATGTCGATCTGGCCGGGTCGGTCAGCAAGGATGCCATTGCCATCGACCAGGGCACGCTGCGTTCCGACGCGCTCAACGCTTCGCTGACCGCGACGGTGGCGCTTGCCGACCTGTCGATGCAGCTGAAGATGAACGCGGATGCCGTGGCGACGGCCTTTCCGCCGCAGATCGCCTCGGTGCTCGGCGCCCGGGTGAAATTCTCGGCAAGCGCGGCCCGCGATCCACAAGGGTCCTTCGCCGCCAACTCGATCGAGTTCACGTCCGGCACGCTCAGCGCCGCCGGCACGGCCAGCATGCAAGGCACCGACATCCAGGCCGACATCAAGGGCAAACTGGGCGACGTTTCCGTGCTGTCGCCGACGGTCGGCGTGCCAGTTGCCGGTGGCGTCGATTTCGCGCTGTCGGCAAGTGGCGCCATGACGGCGCCGGATTTCACCGTTACCGCCGACAGCGACAGCCTGACGGCATCGGGCCGCACGGTGAAGAGCATCAAGCTGACGGCAAGCGGCAAGGCCGATATCACCAGTCCCGCCGCCAACGTATCGCTGACCGGCTCCGTCGACGACCAGCCGCTCGACATCAAGGCAGCGCTGGTGACGAGCGAAGGCAAGCGTTCGATCAATGGTTTTCTGGTCTCGCTCGGCGACAACAAGGTCTCGGGCGATCTCGCGCTCGACGACAAATTCATGCCGCTCGGCACGCTGACGCTCGATGCACCTGCCATCGACCAGCTGGCCGCACTTGCCGGCCAGGCGATAACGGGCGATATCGACGGCACCATCCGCTTTGCCAAGGAGGGCGACGCGCCCTCCGTCGCCATCGATGCCAAGAGCACGTCGATCGCGCGCGGCGAGGTGACGGCCAAGGCCATCACGGTCAATGCGCTGATCGCCAATTATCTCAAGGCGCCGGCGATCGCGGGTTCGATCAAGGCCGACAGCGTCACCTCCGGAACCACCGAAATCGGCGGCATCGGCGTTGACCTGAAGCGCGACGGCGACTGGACCAATTTCACCGGCGGCGCCACCATAGCGGGCATTCCGGCAACCGCTGCCGGCCGGGTGAAGATCGCCGATGGCACGACCAGCGTCGAGATTGCCTCGGGCGAAGCCACTGTTCGCGGCATCAAGGCGGCAATCGCTCAGGCGTCGACAATGAGCATCGCCAACGGCACGACCAGCATCGAGAAACTGGCTCTCGATGTCGGCGGCGGTTCGGTGACGCTGTCGGGCACTGCCGGTCAGACGCTCGACCTTGCGGCGCAATTTTCGGCACTGCCCGCGGCGCTCGCCAATGAATTTTCGCCCGGCCTCGTGGGCACGCTCAGCGGCACGGCTGGTGTGACCGGACCGCCGGCCGCGCCCGATGTCCGCTTCAATGCGCAACTGGCCGGTATCGAAACCAGCCAGACCCGGCAGGCCGGGCTCGGGCTGCTCGCCGTCGATGCGGCCGGCAGCTACACCTTGGCCGGCGGCGTGATGCTCGATCAGGCGACGCTGACCGGCGACAAGATTTCCGGCAAGGCGGCCGGCACCCTCAACCCGAACGGCGCCAGCGATTTTGCGCTGGATCTCATATCATCCGGCCCCAGCCTGCCCCTGACTGTCGGCAGCGCCGAGAGCCCGGTCAAGATCGAGATCCAGTCGCTGTCGGCAAAGGTGGCGGGCGAGAGCACGCGGGCCCGCCTGGATGTCTCCGCGATCCTGCCCTCGATCGTCACCAGTCCGGCGAGGGTGGACGGGCTTGCCCTGGCGTTGCATTCGGATGCGTTCGATCTCAAGAACCGTGCAGGGCCGGTTTCCGGCACAGTGTCGGTGGACAAGGTCGGTCTCGACAATCCGGTGATCGCGCCGCTGATCGCCGGCAAGGTCACGGCAGCCGTCAGCGGCCGCCTGACGGCCGACCTGTTTGCCATCGACAGCGGCTCGCTCAAGAGCGATGCGTTGAACAGCCAGGTCGCCGGCCAGGTATCGCTGCGAGACGGTGCCATCGACCTCAATCTCAAGGCGGATGCCCCATCGTCGGCCTTGCCGGCGGCGGCGCGCGGCATGCTTGGCGAACGCGCTGAGATCAGCGCCACGCTGAAGCGCGATCCCAAGGGCAGCATCAACATAGGCGGATTGAAGCTGGCCTCGGGTGCGCTGACCGCCGACGGGCAAGCCAGCCTTGCCGACAACAAGGTGGCCGCCGACATCAAGGGCGCGCTGAGCGACATCTCTCTGCTGTCGAAGGATGCCAAGGGCGCCATCGCCTTTGCGTTGAACGCACAGGGGTCGGCCACCGCGCCGGACCTGTCACTGACGGTCGACAGCGACAGGCTGCTGGTGGCGGCGCGAGAGATCACCGGGTTGAAGCTGACCGCCACCGGCAAGGCCGATGCCGCCAATCCGGCAGCCAACGTGCAACTGACCGGCAATGTCGCCGGCCAGGCGCTGCAAGGCAGCGCGGTGCTGGCGACGGCTGACGGCAAGAGCGCCATCAACGGCCTGCTGCTGTCGCTGGGCAAGAACAGGATCTCCGGCGATCTGGCGCTGGACGAGAAGTTCGTGCCTGTCGGCACCATCGCGCTCGACCTGCCCGATATCGGCCCGCTGGCGGCACTGGCGCTGGAAAAGGCCGAAGGCGACGTACGCGGCACGATTGCCTTCTCGAAGAATGGCGCAGCACCCCAGGTCGCCATCAAGGCGGCGACAGCGTCGATTACGCGCGGCGACCTGCAGGCGAAAGCCGTCTCGATCGATGCGCTGGTCGCCAACTATCTGGCGGCGCCCGTGATCTCCGGAAAGGTCCGCGCCGACACCGTCATTTCGGGCGGCACCGTGATCAGCGGCATCGATGTCGATTTGAAGCGCGACGGCGACTGGACCGGTTTTTCCGGCGGCGCCACAGTCAAGGGCATTCCGGCACAGGCTGCTGGCCGCGTGAAAGTGGCCAACGGCACGACGACCATCGAGCTTGCCTCCGGCCAGGCGACCGTCCAGGGCATCAAGGCGGCCATTGCTCAGGCCTCGACCGTCAGCATCGCCAATGGCACGACGACGCTGGACAGGCTGGTGCTCAACCTTGGCGGTGGTACGGCGACGGTAACCGGCAAGGTCGGCACGGCGCTCGACATCAACGCGACGCTGGCGCGGGTGCCGATGTCGCTTGCGAACAGTTTCTCGGCCGGCCTCGACGCCGCCGGCTCGATTTCGGGCACGGTGAAGGTGACGGGTGCGCCGGCCAGCCCTGCGGTCGCCTTCAATATCGATGCGGCCGGCGTGCAAACATCGCAGACCCGAGGCGCTGGTGTCGGGGCGGTGAGTGTTTCCTCGTCCGGCACCTTTGCCGCCAACAAGCTGGCCTTCACCGCCAATGTCAGCGATGGCGCCGGCCTTGGCCTCAAGGGCGGCGGCACCGTGACGACGGCCGGCACGCCGGCGCTGGTGCTCGACTTCAATGGCGCCGTGCCGTTCGGCCTGCTGAGCCAGAAGCTCGCCGCGCAAGGCATGTCGCTGACGGGCACGGCCAATGTCAACGTGCAGGTGCGCGGTCCCGCGACATCGCCCGTCATCGGCGGCAGCGTCAGCACCTCCGGTGCGCGCCTTGTCGATGCGCGCTCCGGCCTCGCCGTCAACGATCTCGCCGCCGATGTCACGATTGCCGGCGGCGTCGCCAGGATCAACCGGCTGACCGGAACGCTGTCGACGCGCGGCAGCCTGTCGGCCAGCGGCACGGTCGGCATCAACCCGGCGCAGGGTTTTCCGGCCGATTTGTCGATCAAGCTGGTCGACGGCCGCTATACGGACGGAAGGGTGGTGACCGCCAATCTCGGGGGCGACCTGACGATCAAGGGACCGCTGACCTCCGCACCGGTCATTGCCGGCACCGTGAATCTCGCCAAGACGGTGATCACGGTTCCGGACAAATTGCCGGGCTCGCTGGCGGCGCTCGACGTCAAGCACAAGAACGCGCCAGCTGCGGTCAAGGCACAGGACAAGGCGCTGCGGCCGCCGACGACCAGCGGCAAGGGCGGCGGTAGCGGCCTTGCGCTCGATGTCACGGTCAACGCCCCGAACCAGATCTTCATCCAGGGCAGGGGCGTCGATGCCGAACTTGGCGGCTCGCTCAGGCTGACCGGCCCGGCCTCGTCGCCGCAAGCGGTCGGCACCTTCACCTTGCAGCGCGGACGGCTGTCGATCCTCGGCAAGCGGCTGACCTTCACCGAAGGCACGGTCGGGTTTTCCGGCTCGCTGGTGCCCTATCTCAATTTGACGGCGACCACGACGACGACCAGCGCCACCGTCACCATCGTGGTGTCGGGCGAAGCGACCAATCCGAAGTTCACCTTCTCCTCCGTGCCGGCACTGCCCGAGGACGAGGTGCTGGCGCAATTGATCTTCGGCCGCTCGATGTCGAACCTGTCGCCGCTGCAGATCGCCCAGTTAGCCGAGGCCGCCGGGCAACTGGCCGGCGTCGGCGGCTCGACGTCGCTTCTGGAAAACCTGCGCAGCGCCATTGGCGTCGACGATCTCGACGTCACCACCGACGACCAGGGCGGCACGGCGGTTTCGGCGGGCAAATACCTCAACGACCGCACCTATGTCACGATCCAGAAGGGCGACAACCCGGGCTCGGGCAAGGCTACGATCGACCTCAATGTCGGGCGCGGCGTCAAGCTGCGCGGCGAGGCCAACGATGCCGGCGAAGCCAAGGGCGGCATCTTCTACGAGAAGGAATACTGATAATTCGGCAGGGCTTTTGGCCTCATGATGGATCGATTCTGGCGCTGTTCGGGCTGGAGTAAATGTCTCAGTTTAATCGACTATCGAGATTCCAGAAGAATCCATCGGACAGTAGCAAATTTGCGCCAAGACTGTCGTTATCACGCGAACCGCTCCCCTTTCAAAGTTGCACATTCCCTAACATGTTCTCAATCCACGCCGTCTTTGACATCATGGCCTGGATGCGGAATGTTAAAAGGCGGAAAGCCAACAATGGGAGTTAAGTCATGACAATTTATAAGAGTAATGGCGATCGCGTTCCGGATCACATCCTGGCCATGGCCGAAGAAGCCAAGGCAGGCAAGGTGGACCGCCGCGAATTCCTGGCCATGGCCAGCGTCTTCGGCGCATCGACGGCAATGGCTTACGGCTTGCTCGGGCTCGCCGATCCGACGCCGGCGAAGGCCGAAGAGGTAAAGGGCAAGAAGGGCGGCACGCTGAAGATCGCCCAGTGGATCAAGGATCCCAAGGACCCGCGCAAGGCCGACTGGTCGGAAATCGCCAATGCCGAGCGCCAGGCGCTCGAGCCGCTGGTCAAGTACACGTCCGAATACACGTTCCGCCCCTATCTGCTGGAAAGCTGGGACGTCAACGACGATGCCACGCAGTACACGCTGCATGTGCGCAAGGGCGTCACCTGGTCGAATGGCGATGCCTTCACAGCCGATGACGTCATCTTCAACCTGAAGCGCTGGGCCGACAAGAAAGCCGAAGGCAACTCCATGCCCGGCCGTCTCGGCTCGCTGGTCAAGGACGACAAGCTCGACGAAAGCGCCGTGACCAAGCCGGACGACCACACGGTCGTGCTGAAGCTCACCAAGCCGGACATCGCGCTGATTCCGAACATGTGCGACTATCCCGGCCTCATCGTCCACAAGACCTTCGACGAGAAGGGCGGCGACTTCAAGGCCTGCCCGATCGGCACCGGTCCGTTCGAACTCGTCTCCTACGATGTCGGTCAGAAGGTGGTCTACAAGCGCCGCACCGACGACAAGTGGTGGGACGGCGAAGTGTTCCTCGACGGCCTGGAATTCATCGACTACGGCACCGATCCGGCAGCCATGGTCAGCGCTTTCGAAGCCGGCGAAGTGCACACCAATTTCGAGACTTCGGCCGACTACGTATCGATCCTCGACGGCATGGACCTGGTGAAGTCGGAGATCGTCACCGCGTCGACCATCGTCTGCCGCACCAACGTCAACAACAAGCCCTATGGCGACCAGAAGGTGCGCAACGCGCTGCAGCTTGCGGTCGACAACAATGTCGTCTTGCAGCTCGGCTACGGCAATGCCGGCTCGGTCGCCGAAAACCACCATGTCTGCTCGATCCATCCGGAATATTACGAGCTGCCCAAGGTTGCCCGTGATCCGGCCAAGGCGAAGGCGCTGATGGCGGAAGCCGGCCAGGCCGACTTCGAACACGAGCTGATCACTGTCGACGAGGACTGGCACAAGAACACCGGCGATGCGATCGCCGCCCAGCTGCGCGACGCCGGCATCAAGGTGAAGCGCACCGTTCTGCCGGGTTCGACGTTCTGGAACGACTGGACGAAGTATCCGCTGTCGATGACCAACTGGAACATGCGCCCGCTCGGCGTCCAGGTTCTGGCCATCGCCTATCGCACCGGCGAGGCCTGGAACGAGGCCGGCTGGTCGAATCCGGACTGGGATGCCAAGCTCAATGCGGCGCTCGCCGTTGCCGACGCCGCCAAGCGCAAGGAAATGATGAAGGACATCGAGCAGATCCTGCAGGATTCCGGCATCATGATCCAGCCGTACTGGCGCAAGCTCTACAGCCACTCGGTCAAGGCGGTGCAGAACTACAAGATGCACCCGACCTTCGAGCGCGACTACGGCAAGATCTGGCTCGAGCAGGCTTGATCGCATCGACATAGGGGAAGGGGCTCGCTCCCTTCCCCTGCTCTTTGCATCGTCCGTCCCTCCTGGTCCGCACTTTCTCAAAAAAGTTACGGACTCGCGGGCAAGGCCATGCAACAAAAACAGGGTTGATCGCATCCGAAGGCCTGTTTGACAGCCAGCCCCGCCGGTCACGGCAGGGTTGGCTTTCATAGCCGGCTCAAACCCCAACCCATCGGCAGGGGGCCGCCATGCTTTCCTTCGTTATCAGGCGTCTTGGCACCATGGCATTGACGATGCTGTGCCTGACCATGGTCGTCTTCTTCCTGATCAACCTCGAACCCAATCTGAAGAAGCTGGCGATCAGCCAGACCGAAATGCATACGTCGGCCGAGCAGCTCGAGAGCTGGCTGGTCAACCATGGCTATCGGCAGAACTTCTTCGTCCGCTATGGGCAGTGGCTGGGCGTGGTGCCCAAGCAACCTGTGACAGACCCGGCGACCGGCAAGCCGGCGCAGCGTTTCTCCTTCTGCAACGATCCGCTCGTCCCGACCTTCGCCGGCGTTTTCCAGGGCGATTTCGGCTGCTCGACCAAGTTCAAGGCGACCGTCGCCTCAAAACTGTTTCCGGCACTTGGCGCTACGGGCATCCTGATGTTCTGGGTGCTGATGGTGATGGTGCCGATCTCGCTGCTGATCGGCATTCTGGCCGGCATGCGCGAGGGGTCGCGAACCGACCGGGTGCTGTCCGTGGCGTCGATCGCCTCGACGGCGACGCCTGAATATGTGTCGGGCGTCATCTTCACCGTCATCTTCGCCTCATGGCTAGGCTGGCTGAACGGCTCGGCGGCTTCGGCCAGCCAGGGCATCACCTTCTACAATTTCACTTTGCCGGTGATGACGCTGGCGATCTACGGCATCGGCTATATCGCCCGCATGACGCGTGCTTCGATGGTCGAAGTGATGACGCAGCAATATATCCGCACTGCCAGGTTGAAGGGTCTTTCCTTCGGCAGCGTCGTGGTCAAACATGCCTTGCGCAACGCGCTGATCGCGCCGTTCACAGTCATCATGCTGCAGTTTCCCTGGCTGCTCACCGGCGTCGTCATCGTCGAGGTGATGTTTCGTTACCAGGGCTTCGGCTACACGCTGGTCGAGGCGGCCGGCAACAACGACATCGACCTTTTGCTCGGCTGCTCGCTGGTCTCGGTGTTCATCGTCTTGATCACGCAGCTCATTTCCGATGTCGGCTACGCATTTCTCAATCCGCGTATCAGAGTTCAGTAGGGAGCGAAGCGGATGCCGGTTCAATACATCAGTGGCTTCACCGTCGTTCTCGAAGTGCTGTCGCGCTTCTGGCCGGTCTGGATCGCGCTCGTCATCGTCATGGGCGCGAGCTTCGCCTACAAGAAGAAGCTGGCGCTCTACGGCCAGCTGTTCGACAGCGGTGTCGGCATCGTCGGCGTCGGCATCTGCCTGTTCTGGCTGTTCACGGCAATCTTCGCCGCGACCGTTTCTCCCTTCGATCCGCTGGCCCAGATTCCCATCATGAAGGATGTGCTGCCGGGCGCCGTCGAACCGAAATCGGGGCTGACCTATCTGTTCGGGGGCGACAAGCTGGCGCGCGACGTGTTTTCGCGCATGGTCTATGGCAGCCAGATCGTGCTGATCATCGCGCCTGCGGCAACCGGCTTCGCGCTGATGGTCGGCATCACGCTCGGCCTGCCCGCCGGCTACTACGGCGGCAAGATCGACACCGTGCTGTCGTTCCTGGCCAATCTCGTGCTGGCCTTCCCTGTGATCCTGCTGTTCTACCTTTTGGTGACGCCGGGCATCATGGACACGCCGATCCCTTATGGCATGGCCGGCGTCTTCTTCCTGTTCCCGATCATCTTCTTCAGCGTGCTGTTCTGGACCCGCTACAAAAACCGGCCCGACCGGCTCTACATCCTGCTCGGCATCACCCTGATCCTCGGCGGCTGGATCTATGCCGGCCTGGTCTTCGACGCCGATCCGCTGAAGATCGTGCATATCGACCCCAACCAGCTCAATATCTTCGTGGCGGTGGTGTTCGCGTCCAGCCCCGGCGTGTTCCGCATCGTGCGTGGCTTGGTGATGGACATCAAGACGCGTGACTATGTGGCGGCGGCGCAGACGCGCGGTGAATCGCCCTGGTACATCATGCTATGGGAGATCCTGCCCAATGCGCGCGGGCCACTGATCGTCGACGCCTGCCTGCGCATCGGCTACACCACGATCCTGCTCGGCACGCTCGGTTATTTCGGCCTTGGCCTGGCGCCGGAAAGTCCGGACTGGGGCACTGCGATCAAGGACGCCAGCCGCCTGCTGCGCTCCTTCATCCACCCGGCGTTGCCGCCGACGATCGCACTGATGTCGTTCGTGCTGGGCTTGAACCTGCTCGCCGACTCGCTGCGCGAACAATCGATGAAAGACTGATCTCGCGGGTTTCGACCCGATGCGCCTGATAGAAACAGGCCTAGAAGAACCAGGATTGGAGCGACCCATGAACGAGGCAGTTCGAAATCCCGCCACGCCAACCAATGGGCCGGCCAACGCGCCGATCATCGAGATCGAGAACCTGTCGATCTCCTTCTTCACCCGCAAGGGCGAGATCCCGGCGGTCATGGATTTTTCCTGCACCGTCATGCCCGGCGAGGCGATGGGCATCGTCGGCGAATCCGGCTGCGGCAAGTCGACCGTGTCGCTCGGCATCATGCGCGACCTCTCCAACATCGGGAAGATCGTCGGCGGCAAGATCAAGTTCCAGGGCAAGGACATGGGCGAGCTCTCCGACGAGGAGTTGCGCTCCATTCGCGGCAACAAGATCGCGATGATCTACCAGGAGCCGATGGCGAGCCTGAACCCGGCGATGAAGGTCGGCCAGCAATTGATGGAAGTGCCGCTGATCCACGACAAGGTGTCGAAGGAAGAGGCCCATAAACGCGCGCTTGACATGGTGCGCGCGGTCAAGCTGCCTGATCCCGAGCGCATGATGCGCTCCTATCCGCACCAGCTCTCGGGCGGCCAGCAGCAACGCATCGTCATTGCCATGGCGCTGCTGTCGAAGCCGGCGCTGCTTTTGCTCGACGAACCGACGACGGCGCTCGACGTGACGGTGGAGGCCGGCATTGTCGACCTGGTCAAGGGGCTCGGCGAGAAGTTCGGCACGTCGATGATTTTCGTGTCGCACAATCTCGGCCTGATCCTGGAAACCTGCGACCGCATCACGGTTATGTATTCGGGCGAAGCGGTCGAAACGGGCAAGATCAAGGACGTGTTCGACCGGATGCGCCACCCTTATACGCAAGGGCTGTTCCGCTCGATCCCGCTGCCCGGCGCCGACAAGAACTCGCGGCCGCTAATTTCGATCCCCGGCCAGCTGCCGCTGCCGCACGAGCGGCCCAAGGGCTGCAATTTCGGCCCTCGCTGCCACCATTTCGTCGAGGGCGTCTGCAACGCCGCCGAAATCCCGATGATCGAGGTCGCGGGTCACGAAGGCCATTTCTCGCGCTGCGTGCGCTTCAACGAGATCGACTGGGAGGCGCTGCCGCCCGGCGCCAAAAAGGTCAATGAGCGCGTCGTGCCCGGCGCTCCGGTGCTCAAGATCGAGGATCTCAGAAAATACTACAGGGTGGGCGGCAGCGAGGTGTTCGGCTCGAGCGAGGGCCGCGTCGTCAAGGCCAATGAGACGATCTCGTTCATGGCGCGCGAATCCGAGACGGTTGCCATCGTCGGCGAATCCGGCTGCGGAAAGTCGACGCTGGCCAAGGTGCTGCTCGGGCTGGAGACGGCAAGTGCCGGCACGGTGACGCTGGGCAACAAGGAAATCCAGTCGACGGGCATCGAGAAGCGGAGTGTCGACACGGTGTCGTCGATCCAGATGGTGTTCCAGAACCCGTTCGACACGCTCAATCCCAGCCATTCGGTCGGTTCGCAGATCATCCGCACGCTGGAGAAGTTCAATGTCGGCAAGACGGTCGCCGACCGCCGCAAGCGCATGCTGGAGCTGCTCGACCTGGTGAAGCTGCCCAGGGCGTTCGAGACCCGCAAGCCGCGCCAGCTATCCGGCGGCCAGAAGCAGCGCATCGGCGTGGCGCGGGCCTTTGCCGGCGACGCCAAGGTGGTGGTGGCCGACGAGCCGGTCTCGGCACTCGACGTGTCGGTGCAGGCGGCGGTGACCGAACTGCTGATGGACATCCAGCGCAAGAACAAGACGACAATGCTGTTCATCAGCCATGATCTGTCGGTCGTGCGCTACATCGCCGACCGCGTCGTGGTCATGTATCTCGGCTATATTGTCGAGCAAGGCACGACCGACCAGATCTTCGCGCCGCCCTACCATCCCTATACCGAGGCGCTGCTGTCGGCGATCCCGATCGCTGACACCAGCGTGGTCAAGCGGCACATCGTGCTGGAGGGCGACATTCCCTCGGCGATGAACCCACCGTCCGGCTGCCCGTTCCAGACCCGCTGCGGCTACAAGAAGCTGGTGCCTGACAATCTGTGCGAGACCAAGGTGCCACCGGTCAAGCATCTCGGCGGCGGCCATATGAGCCTGTGCTGGCTCTCCGACGATGTGCTGGCAACGATGGAGCCGGTGATCAAGTTCGACAAGGAGCACGCCGCGCACGAAGGCGTGCCGGATGACGCGCCGCATGGCGATGGCCCCGGTTTTGCCGGCACGCCACCGAAGCGTCCGCGCGGCAAGACGGGCAGCGCGGAAGCCGATGCAGCGAGGCAGGCCGGCGAGGAGACGGAAGCCGTTTCGAAAGCCCGCCGTCACGAGGTCCGCGACGAGGTTTCGGAAACCGGCGATACCCCAAAGCCGGGCGATTCTAGGAAACCGAACTGACCGGCATCAGGCAATGCCATCAATTTCATATGCTGCGCAAAACATGCATCCCTTGAGAATCTCAGTCTGTTGCTCTATGTGATGCGTGATGTTTGATGCTTGGAAAGGAGGACGAATTGTGAGAACGACACTTGCAATCGATGATGATGTCCTTCTTGCCGCCAAGGCTATGGCGCGGCAGCAGGATCGCAGCGTGGGAGAAGTCATTTCCGATCTGGTTCGCCGTTCGCTGCGTCGGCCGCAGGCGGGCGGTGAGCGCAACGGCATTCCCTTGCTTTCGTCGCGGCCCGGCGGGCCGATGGTCGATCTCGAAACGGTCAATGCGCTTCGCGACGAGCTGCCGTGACCTTCCTGCTCGACGTCAATGTGTTGATTGCGCTGATCGATCCGGCTCATGTCGCGCATGACGATGCCCATCGGTGGTTCGAATCCACCGGGCATCACTCATGGGCCACATGCCCCATCACCGAGAATGGCGTTATCAGGATCGTGGGCAACCCCAAATACCCCAACTCTCCTGGCTCCCCTGCCGTCGTCGCGCCGATCGTCGGCAAATTGCACGCACTTGCCGGACACCAGTTCTGGCCCGATGACATCAGCCTTGTCAGTTCCAGAGAGATCGACGCGGGCAAGATCCTGACTTCGACGCAAGTAACCGACAGTTATCTGCTGGCGCTGGCCAAGTCGCATGACGGCGAGTTGGCGACGTTCGACCGAAAGCTATCGACGACGGCGGTAAAATCAGGGAAGGCAATCCTTCATCTGATCCCAAGCAAATGAATCGCTGAGATCTTTTCTGCTCGAGGGGCGACATCGCTTTTCGCAGCGCCAAGTGATTTCACTTGGCTGCGTAATGCTCCGGCAAAGTCAGTTGCCGCACTCGCTCAGTTGCTGCGCATAGTCCCGCGCCATCTTGTCGGTGGCCCGGGCATAGCCCTGGACGCCGGCATCGCCCCGGTTGCCGCGGCCATAGGCGGTCCAGCCGAGATAGTAGGCCAGATAGAGGTTGTAGGTATCGTTGCGGGCAACGCCATACGTGTCTGCGGTCTTGGAATGATACCAGCCGACAAAGTCGACGGCGTCGGCGAATTTCGTCCGCCGTGCCGCCCAGTTGCCGGTTTCGCGCTGATATTGCGACCAGGTGCCGTCCAGCGCCTGCGAGAAGCCGGTGGCCGACGAGACATGCTTCCACGGAATGAAGCCGAGCAGCTTGGTGCGCGGCGGCCGTGCATTGCTCTTGAAACCGGATTCCTTGCGCACCGTCGCCATCAGCACGGGAACGGGGATGCCGTATTTCTGCTGGGCGCGCTCGGCGGCCGACTGCCAGTTGTCGAACCAGCCGTCATTCTGGTCGAAGACGGCACAGACATTGTTGATGTGGCTGGGCGGCGTGGCGCAGGCCGAAAGCGCCAGCAGCACGCAAACCGCACCAATTTTACTAAAACTCGAACTACGCATGGGCAGAGCAATAGGCCGAAATCATAAAGGGAATCTTGCGGCGTCCGTTAACGCTTCGCCGGCGCAGTCTCTCAAGGAAATCCAGTATCGATAATCCGACGCACTTCGTCGCTTTTTCTAAACAGACATTGCAGAAATGCCGCCGTGGCTAAAATCGCGCCCGCAGACGACGTATTTCTGACAGCTTGCCCGGTTTGCCGGGGCTTTGATACCGGCATGAACGAACCAAGACGCAAACGCGGCGCCGAGCGCACCAGCAACAGAGGGCCATCGGCCATCCCGCAACTGTCGCTCAGGCGGGTGACAAATCCCTATCCGCCAATGGCGATGCTGTCGCCCGACCAGATCGAGCAGATCCATCAGGCGTCGATGCACATATTGGAGAATTTCGGCATCGAGGTGATGAGCCCGCGGGCGCTGTCGCTGTTCGAGAAGGCCGGCGCCAAAGTCGATCATGCCTCGGCGAATGTCCGCATCGATCGCGGCCTGGTCGAAGACGTGCTGAAGACCACGCAGTCCAGCTATGTGTTGACGCCGCGCAACCCGGCCAACGCGGTTCATCTCGGCGGCAACACCATCAATTTCACGCTGGTTGCCGGACCGCCCAATGTGCACGATATGGAGCGCGGCCGCCGCGCCGGAAATTTGCGCGACTATTCGGATCTGACCCGGTTGGCGCAGCATTTCAACTGCATCCACATGCTGGGCAACCAGGTCTGCGCACCGGTCGAACTGCCGGCCAATTCCCGCCATCTCGACACCTATTTCACCAATCTGACGCTGACCGACAAGAGTTTCCATGTCTCGGCGATCGGGAGGGGCAGGGCGCTTGACGGCATCGAGATGATGGCGATTTCGCGCGGGCTGACGCTCGATCAGATGCGCGACGATCCCGGCATCACCACGATCATCTCGGTCAACTCGCCGCGCCGCTTCGACGAGATGATGGCCGAAGGACTGATGACCATGGCCGAGTTCGGCCAGTCGGTGGCGGTGACGCCGTTCACGCTGATGGGGGCGATGAGCCCGGTGACGCTGGCCGGCGCGCTGGCGCAGCAGAACGCCGAGGCGCTGTTCGGCGTCGTGCTGACGCAGCTTGTCCGTCCAGGCGCGCCGGTCATGTATGGCGCCTTCACCTCCAATGTCGACATGAAGTCCGGCGCGCCGGCCTTCGGCACGCCTGAGAACACCAAGGCCAACATTGCGTCGGGGCAACTGGCACGGCGCTACGGGCTTCCGTACCGCACGACGCCGGGCTCGGCTTCCAACGCCGCCGATGCGCAGGGCGCCTATGAGACGCTGATGGCGCTGTGGGGCGCGGTGCTCGGCCACGGCAACCTCGTCTACCACGCCGCCGGCTGGCAGGAGGGGGGGCTGACGGCGTCGTTCGAAAAATTCATCATCGATGTCGAGATGATCCAGCACATGATGGAGTTCTTGCGCCCGATCGAGGTCAATGAGGCCGAGCTCGCCGTCGAGGCTTTGGGCGCGGTGCCGACCGGCGGGCATTTCTTCGGCGAACCGCACACGCTGGAGCGCTACGCCACCGCCTTCTATCAGCCGATGCTGTCAAACTGGCAGAATTACGAAGCGTGGCAGGAAGCCGGCGGGCTCGACGCCACGGCGCGCGCGACGCGGCTGTGGAAGAAGGCGCTGGAAGACTATGTCGAGCCGGTGATGGATATCGCCGTGCGCGAGGCGCTGGAGGCTTACATGGCCAGGCGCAAGGAAGCGATCGGGCAGGGCGAGCCGTGATGGTCACAGGTTTGCGCGCGTGCACCCCCCTCTGTCCTCCCGGACATCTCCCCCTCAAGGGGGGAGATTGGCTGGCACGTTCTTCTTCGCCAACTACCAATGTTGAAAAGAGGGTCGCGGCGCAGCCGCTGCTGAATTCCCCCCTTGAGGGGGAGATGGCCGGCAGGCCAGAGGGGGGCGGCTTGGCTCCTCCCATTTCGATTCATTCCACCGATCCAACTCACTGATATCAGAGAAAAATCCATGAAATCGCCTGCAAAGGTCGTGGTCATTGGCGGCGGTGTCGTCGGGTGCTCCGTGCTGTTCCATCTCGCCCGCCATGGCTGGACCGATGTTGTCCTGCTGGAACGCGACGAATTGACGTCCGGCTCGACCTGGCACGCGGCCGGCGGCATGCACACCATCAATGGCGACCCTAACGTCGCCAAGCTGCAGAAATACACCATCAACCTCTACAAGGAGATCGAGGAGCTTTCCGGCCAGGCGACCGGCGTGCATCTGACCGGCGGCGTGCTTCTGGCGGCAACCGAGGCGCGGCTGGACTGGCTGCGCGGCGTCGTCGCCAAGGGCCGCTATCTCGGCATCGAGCTGGAGGAGATCTCGCCCAACGAGGCGGCCGAACTGATGCCGCTTCTCGACCCCAGGCAGTTCGTCGGCGCCGTCAGGAACAAGGAGGACGGCCATCTCGATCCCTCGGGCGTCACCCATGCCTATGCCAAGGCCGCGCGGAAACTTGGGGCGGAAGTGGAGCGTTTCACCAAGGTCGAGGACATTGTGCGGCGTCCTGACGGGCTGTGGCGCGTCATCACCAACAAGGGCGAGGTGGTGGCCGAGCATGTCGTCAATGCCGGCGGCCTGTGGGCGCGCGAGGTCGGCCGCATGGTTGGTCTCGAACTGCCGGTGCTGGCCATGGAGCACATGTACCTGATCACCGAGGATATGCCGGAGGTCGCCGCCTGGAACGCCAAGACCGGCACCGAGATCATCCACGCGGTCGACTTCGATGGCGAGCTTTACCTGCGCCAGGAGCGCGGCGGCATGCTGATGGGCACCTATGAGAAGGCCAACAAGCCGTGGTCCGAGTACCAGACGCCATGGAATTTCGGCCATGAATTGCTGGCGCCCGACATCGACCGCATCGCGCCATCGCTGGAGGTCGGCTTCCGGCATTTCCCGGCCTTCCAGAACACCGGCATCAAGCAGATCATCAACGGCCCCTTCACCTTCGCGCCGGACGGCAACCCGCTGGTCGGGCCGGTGCGCGGCCTGCCGGGCTTCTGGGTCGCTTGCGGCGTCATGGCCGGTTTTTCGCAAGGCGGCGGCGTCGGCCTCGCTTTGTCGAACTGGATGATCGAGGGCGATCCCGGCGCCGATATCTGGGCGATGGATGTCGCGCGCTACGGCGACTGGGCGACGATGGCCTATACCAACGCCAAGGTGCGCGAGAATTATTCCAGGCGCTTTTCGATCCGCTTCCCCAATGAGGAGTTGCCCGCCGGGCGGCCGCTGAAGACGACGCCGATCTATGATCTGCTGTCTGCTGGGGGTGCGCAATGGGGCGTTGCCTATGGGCTGGAAGTGCCGCTGTGGTACGCGCCGGAAGGCGTCAAGGACGAATTCTCGTGGCGCCGCTCGAGCGACTTCACGCAGGTCGCCAGGGAGGTCGCGACGGTTCGTGACGGTGTCGGCCTGTCCGAGATTTCGAGCTTCGCCAAATACAAGGTGACGGGTGAGGGGGCGGCCGCCTGGCTCGACCGGATGCTTGCCTGCAAACTGCCGAAACCCGGCCGCATGACGCTGGCGCCGATGCTGAAGCAGGACGGCAGGCTGATCGGCGACTTCACGCTGGCCAATCTGGGGGAAGACGGCTGGTTCCTCGCCGGCTCCGGCATCGCCGAGCAATACCACATGCGCTGGTTCGAGCAGCACCTGCCAGACGACGGCTCGGTCCGCATCGAGGCGCTGGGCCAGAAGCTCAGCGGCTTGTCGATCGCGGGGCCGAAGGCGCGGGATGTGCTGGCAAAGGCCACGCGTTCGGATGTCTCCAATGCGGCATTTTCCTTCATGGCCATTGGCCGGATGGATATCGGCATGGCGCCATGCCTGATCGGCCGTGTGAGCTATACCGGCGATCTCGGCTACGAAATCTGGGTGGCGCCGGAATACCAGCGCGCCGCCTATCAAGCGCTGATGGCGGCGGGCGAGGAATTCGGCATCGGCCTGTTTGGCTCGCGCGCCCTCAATGCGCTGCGGCTGGACAAGAATTACGGCTCATGGGGGCGCGAGTACCGGCCGATCTACGGACCGCTGGAAGCGGGGCTCGACCGCTTCGTTGCTTACGGCAAGGACGCCGATTTCATCGGCAAGGCCGCGGCGCTGGCCGAGCGCAAGCTGGGCGGCAAATTGCGCCTGCGCGCCTTTATCGTCGATGCCGACGATGCCGATGTCATTGGCGACGAGCCGATCTGGTTCGATGGTGCGGTGCGCGGCTGGGTGACGTCGGGCGGCTATGCGCATCATTCGAAGAAATCCGTTGCCGTCGGCTATGTGCCGAAGGAGATCGCCGATGAGAGCGACGGCTTCGAAATCGAACTGCTGGGCAAGCGCCATGCGGCGCGCATTCAGGTGGTGCCGCTTTTCGACGCCAATTTCGAACGGATGCGTGCCTGAAGCGCATCGGCAAAGCCGAAGCGCTTCAGATTCCTGTTTTGTACATGTCGTTGTCCCAAAACCGCGGGCACTTTTGGGCGACGTGCACTAGGCCCGCATCCTCTTTCTGGCGTCAGGCGCTGCGGCGGTTGTCCAGCGCGAAGGCGCCGGCGCCGGCAAACACCAGATAGAGGAAGATGAAGCAGAACGAGATCGCCGAATCGCCGCCATTGTTGACCGGGAAGAAGTCGCGCGGCGCGTGCGCCATGAAATAGGCGATCGCCATTTCGCCGGCCAGAAGGAACGCGACCGGCCGGGTGAACAGGCCCAGCGCCAGCAGGATGCCGCCGGCGAATTCGAGGATGCCGGCGGTGAGTGACAGCCCGCTCAAAGCACCGGCGTGGTCGCTGACCGGGAAATTGAACAGCTTCTGGGTGCCGTGTTCGATGAACTGCAGCGCGGTCACAATGCGCAGAATGCCGAGTGCCTGCGGCTGATATCTGGCAAGGCCGTCGAAAGGCTTCATCTAAAACTCCTTTAGCTTCCGGGATCGGCCATAGTTTATCGCCCGGCATTGGACCATTCATTTCCCCTGGTTTGCCATCAACAATCAGTGATTGGGAATGTTCCCAATTCCCTTCAAATGTTTCTCGCCAGGGTTGCATTAATACCTCTATGGTTGTATTAATGCGTGTACAACAATCTGAATGTGTGGGGGTCTTGCCATGAAAAAAGTCGTCATCAGCCTGTTCGCGATCGTCGCAGGCACCAGCTTCGCCATGGCCGAGGACGCCGGCTGTGAGGCCTTCAAATGGCCGGTGACGCGGGAGCAGACCCTGTTTGCCGCGGCACCGGCAACGCCGCCCGGAGCGGCGCTGGCGGTTGGTGCGGCTGCGGACCTGGCGCTGGTGCCGGTAGAGAAAGCCGGTTTTGCGGTGGCGCCCGAACGTGCGCCGGCATCAGACACGTTTGGGGCCGTCGCCAGCGTGGAAGTGCCGTCCGAGGGAGCCATTCAGATAAGTCTCTCGGGGGAGGCCTGGATCGATGTCATCCAGGATGGCCAGGCCATCAAGTCGGCGGGCTATAGTGGCGTGAAAACATGCCCTGGCATCCGCAAGAGCGTGCGCTTCAAGCTTGCGCCCGGCCCGGCCACCGTCCAGTTCAGCGGCGCGAAAAAAGCTGAGTTGAAGGTTGCGGTGCTGGCGCCGGAATGAGACGGCGCCAGGCAGGGGTAGAGGCCTTCATCGGTGGTCTGATGAAAACCCGCGCTTTGTGTCAGCGGTTTTCGATCGCGGTCAGCGGACTGGCGCCATCAAGGCGAAGTGCGCGTCTTGCGGGTCCTGGCATTGGACGATCCAACTGCCGCCGGGGACCTCCATCGGGCCCATCAGGATCTTGCCGCCATTGTCGGTGACCCGTTTTGCGGCCGCGTCGATGGCCGCAACGTTGAAGTAGAATTGCCAGACCGGCACCGGGATCTGCTCCGGCTTGTTCATGATGCCGCCGCCGGATTCGGGGCCAGCCGTAAAAGTCTGGTAAGTGCCCATCGGACCCATGTCGAAATCGCCGGCGTCGATCCAGCCGAACTGCTCGGAATAGAAATCGAACGCGGCTTTCCAGTCGCTCGTATAAAGCTCGTGCCAGCCGATGTGGCCCGGCGTGCCGGCCGGCACGACAGGCTGGTCGGGACCGTTCGGCTGCAGGAACATGAAGGTCGTGCCTTGCGGATCGGCGACGACGGCAAAGCGGCCGACACCCAGAATGTCGTCGGGCTGGCGGTGAACGGTGCCGCCGGCTTTCTCCAGCGATGCCGTGGCGGCGTCGACATCCTTGGTGTGAATATAGCCAAGCCAGGCAGGCGGCATGCCCATCTTGGCGGCATCCTCGGGCAAGGTCATCAGTCCGCCGACGCCACGTTCGCCGACATTCATCACGATATAGCGCGGCATGCCGGGTGCCTTATCGAAGGGCTGCGCCGTCCAGCCGACCACTTGGGTGTAGAACGCCTCGGCGGCGTCGAGATCTGATGTCATCAATTCGTACCAGAAGAAGGGCATCGGGGTTTTCGGCATTTTCGGTCTCCTCACCTTTCATGGATCGATCGTCGTCCATCTTAGGACGATCCTCACGACGGAAATCCGACACGCCCGGACAACAATGGGTGTGTGTGCCAAGCGTTCCCTGGTTGCGCGAGCTCTGGTTTTCGATTTCTCTGCGGTGATGAGGGGTTGTCGTCCATGCGCTTGATGTCGCTCACGCCCGAGCTTGTCGCACTGTGCCATCGGGAAGAGGCCGATCCCGGCCCGGACCCGAGTTGGACAGACATGAACGACGAGGATTTCCGCACCCTTGCCTTGCGGCTGTCCAATGAAGCCGATGAGGGACCACTATGGGTGTTCGCTTACGGGTCCCTGATCTGGAAGCCGGAATTCGAGTCGGTCGAGCAACAGCTCGCCACGGCCTTTGGCTGGCACCGCTCTTTTTGCCTCGACATGGTGCGTTGGCGGGGCAGCGCCGAGCAGCCGGGGTTGATGATGGCGCTCGAACGGGGCGGACGCTGCAACGGCGTGATCTACCGCTTGCCGGAGGGCGAAAAGCCGGCGCAGATCGAAAGGCTGCTGCGACGCGAGATCAGCGACCACGAAAGCATCGAGACGGTCCGGTGGCTGCCGGTGCATACGCCGCAAGGTACGCTGCGCGCGCTTGGCTTCTGGGTCGGCGTGAAGGGCAGGGGAACGTCGCTGAACCAGCCGCTGGACAGAGTGGCGAGCGTGCTGGCCAGAGCCTGCGGGCATATTGGATCCGGCGCCGAATATCTCTACAACACGGTCAGCCATCTCGAGGAATTCGGCATCCATGACCGCAATCTGTGGCGGCTGCAGCAACTGGTAGCCGACGAGGTCAAGACCATTCATGGCTGTAAGCTTGAACCCGGCCATTCGCGCGCACTGTAAAAGTGGCCCTCGCCTCCAATAACATGACTAAAAAAATCATGTTATTGTCGAGCCTTTTCAGTGGCTTGCGCCGAAAATTGACCAATTGATAAAAAAATAAAACGTGCTAGCCTTCCTCAAAAGAAAACATGGGGAACTGACGATGCCAGAAGGCCAATTCAGGGAAGGCATTGCGGGCGGCAGGCTCTCGGCCGACCAGTATGCGGACAATTTTTCCGACCTGCATCCGCCGCTCGATCACCACGAGGCGCTGGTCGAATCCGATCGTTGCTATTTCTGCTACGACGCGCCGTGCATGAATGCATGCCCGACCTCGATCGACATTCCGCTGTTCATCCGCCAGATCTCGACCGGCAATCCGATCGGTTCGGCCAAGACCATCTTCGACCAGAACATATTGGGCGGCATGTGCGCCCGCGTCTGCCCGACCGAAACGCTGTGCGAGGAAGTCTGCGTGCGCGAGGTGGCGGAAGGCAAGCCGGTGCAGATCGGCCGCCTGCAGCGCTACGCCACCGATGTCGCCATGGGCGAGAACAAGCAGTTTTATCCGCGCGCCGAGCCGACCGGCAAGACAATCGCCGTGGTCGGCGCCGGGCCGGCCGGCCTTGCCGCCGCGCACCGGCTCGCCCGCCACGGCCATGACGTGACCATCCTGGAAGCGCGCGCGAAGGCCGGTGGCCTCAACGAATACGGCATCGCCGCCTACAAGAGTGTCGACGATTTCGCCCAAGCCGAAGTCAACTACGTGACCGCGATCGGCGGCATCGACATCCAGAACGGCAAGGCGCTCGGCCGCGACTACCAGCTGTCGGACCTGATCCGCAATTACGATGCGGTGTTTCTCGGCATGGGCCTTGGCGGCGTCAACGCGCTGCGTGCTGATGGCGAGGAGGCCGACGGCGTCATCAACGCGGTCGAGTTCATTGCCGAACTGCGCCAGGCCAGCGACCTTTCCGGCCTGCCGGTTGGCCGCCGTGTCGTCGTCATCGGTGGAGGCATGACGGCCATAGACGCCGCGGTACAGTCGAAGCTGCTCGGCGCCGAGGAGGTGACGATCTGCTACCGGCGCGGCCAGGAGCACATGAACGCTTCCGAATTCGAACAGGATCTGGCGGCAGCCAACGGCGTCAGCATCCGCCACTGGCTGCAGCCGAAGCGGGTGATCGCCGAAGGCGGCAAGGTCACCGCCGTCGAACTCGAATACACGGCGCTGAACGGCGACAGGCTTGCCGGCACCGGCGAGACACTGACGCTCGTTGCCGACCAGGTGTTCAAGGCGATTGGACAGAGTTTTGTGCCGGTCGCCCTTAATGGCAGCGGTGCGTCGATCGATCTTGAAGCCGGCCGCATCAAGGTCGATGCGGAAGGGCGCACTTCTCTCGCCAGGGTCTGGGCCGGCGGCGACTGCATCTTCGGTGGCGACGACCTGACCGTCTCGGCGGTCGCGCAAGGCCGCGACGCTGCGGAGAGCATCAATCGGGCACTGACCTCGAACGGGAGGGCATGAGCATGGCAGATATCAGAAACAATTTCGTCGGCATCAAATCGCCAAATCCGTTCTGGCTGGCCTCGGCGCCGCCGACCGACAAGGCCTACAACGTCATCCGCGCCTTCAAGGCCGGCTGGGGCGGCGTGGTGTGGAAGACGCTGGGCGAGGAAGGCCCACCGGTGGTCAACGTCAACGGCCCGCGCTACGGCGCGATCTGGGGCGCCGACCGCCGCCTGCTCGGCCTCAACAACATCGAGCTGATCACCGACCGCGACCTGCAGGTCAATTTGCGCGAGATCAAGCAGGTCAAGAAGGACTGGCCCGACCGCGCCATCGTCGTCTCGCTGATGGTGCCATGCGTCGAGGAGGCCTGGAAGGCGATCCTGCCGGTGGTCGAGGAGACGGAGGCCGACGGCATCGAGCTCAATTTCGGCTGCCCGCACGGCATGTCGGAACGCGGCATGGGTGCCGCCGTCGGCCAGGTGCCGGAATATATCGAAATGGTGGTGCGCTGGTGCAAGCAGAACACCCGCATGCCCGTCATCACCAAGCTGACGCCCAACATCACCGATGTGCGCAAGCCCGCACGGGCGGCACATGCCGGCGGCACTGACGCGGTGTCGCTGATCAACACCATCAATTCAATCACCGGTGTCGACCTCGACAGCTTCGCGCCGCAGCCGACAATCGACGGCAAGGGCTCGCATGGCGGCTATTGCGGCCCGGCGGTGAAGCCGATCGCCATGAACATGGTGGCCGAGATCGCGCGCGATCCCGAAACCCGCGGCCTGCCGATCTCCGGTATCGGCGGCATCACCACCTGGCGCGATGCTGCCGAATTCATGGCGCTCGGCGCCGGCAATGTGCAGGTCTGCACGGCGGCAATGACCTATGGCTTCAAGATCGTGCAGGAAATGATCGCGGGCCTCGAAAACTGGATGGACGAGAAGGGGCACGCCTCGCTCAACGACATCGTCGGCCGCGCCACGCCCAATGTCACCGATTGGCAGTATCTCAACCTGAACTACGTCGCCAAGGCGCGTATCGACCAGGATGCCTGCATCAAATGCGGCCGCTGCCACATCGCCTGCGAGGACACTTCGCACCAGGCGATCACCAGCATGGTCGACGGCGTCAGGCACTTCGAGGTGATCGAGGCCGAATGCGTCGGCTGCAATCTGTGCGTTAATGTCTGCCCGGTCGAGAACTGCATCACCATGGAACCGCTGGCGGCAGGCGTGATGGACCAGCGCACCGGCAGGCCGGTATCGCCGGTCTATGCCAACTGGACGACGCACCCGAACAATCCGATGGCCAAGGTGGCTGCGGAATAGGGACTTACCCCAACAAAAGAGCGGCGCTTTCGAGCTAATGCAGTTCACTTAAGTTGGGCTGGATGAGGATCTGGTAAGACCTATCGAACAGGATGGAGATTCGTTTCCATCCTGTTCGTGTTTTGAGATGCCAGGTC